>NZ_DASPHO010000633.1:0-5169 GCF_035629615.1 Hyalangium sp.
AGGGGCCGCATGGCTGGCGCGGGGAGAACGCCTCGCACCACCGCTGTCGCCTGCTCCGCGAGAGGCCACCGCATCAGCCGTCCCAAGTGCTGGCCCCGCGCTTCCACCTGTGAGTTCCTTTCCTGTGTCCGCGCCCGCTTCAGCGCCAGCGCAGGACCCAGCCTCCGCCGCTCCTGCCAACGCACCCAAGGAAGGATCCACCGTGAAGCCCAAGCCGCCTGATGCTCTCAAGCCCGCACGCACTGCTCGTGCGCCATCGCCAGCCCCCACCCTGGCTGAGCCCGGCTCCCTGGCCTGGTGCATGGCCGTCCCCCTGGCCGTGGCCCTCACTCACGGATGCGCATCGGCCCCACTCAAGCCTGAGCCCTTCGAGTGTCCGCCCGGGGCACAAGGAGCCATGTTCGACAAGCTGGGCTGGAACACCGCGGACTCATTCTCCCTCACCCTCGACGAGCGAAGCGCCGACATGGGTTATTACTGGTTCACTCCGGGCCCGGTGGTGGGCGTCGTTCCGGATATCGCTACCGGCCAGAAGAAGGCTCCGCCCCGCACCTTGTTTTACGGGAGGATCTACCTCACCGAGAAAACAGAACGCTTTCCCCTGGGTCTGGCGATCGCCGTTTATGACCATGTCGAGATCCTCGGTAAAGGAAGGTTTCCGGTGTGTGTGGTCTCGGTAGACAACCCGGTGCAGGAACTGAAGGACGGCAAGGCCCAGGCGATGGGCAACGTCCACGCATACCCCGTCCGAAGCTGGAGCCCGTAGCCCATGGCCACTGCGAAAGGTCCTCAGAGACCCGAGGGCGTCATCCTCTTCTCGCTCGGTGAGTTCTCGTATGCATTCCTCCGAGAGCTGGACAGGACGAACCACGGCGAGACCGTCATGCTCGTGCAGCGGCGCGCGCGCCTGGGCCCCGAGGGGAACTTCATCGTGCGAGCCCTGCCGCCCGCTCTGCCTGGCCATGACTCCGAGGCGCTCGCCAGGATCCGCGCCCGGCTCGAGGAAGAGGCGCGGCTGGCCGCCTATCTCGATCACCCCAACATTCCGTGCATCCTCGGGCGCGCCGAGATTCAGGGCGTTCTCTACGTCCTGTCGGAGCGAGTCCCCGGCACGACGCTGGACACCTACGTCACCGCCGCGGTGATGAGCGGTGTCTGCCTGTCGGCGGCCTTTGCGCTCTATGTGGGCGCCGAGGTGGCGAGTGCGCTGCACCATGCTCATACGCGCACGGACGAGGACGGCCGCCCGCTCGGCATCATCCACCGGGACGTGAACCCCGCCCGCATCTACCTGAGGCCGGATGGCAGGATCCGGCTCGCGGACTTTGCGCTCGCCCGCTCACTGCTGCCGGGCCGGGTGGCCACCTCGCTCCCGCGCCCTCAGGGGGACGCCTATTACGCCGCGCCCGAGGCGCTGCTCGGCGAGCCGATGGATGCGCGCTCGGACTTGTTCGCGCTCGGCCTGGTGCTGCTGGAGCTGGTCACTGCGAAGGGGATCTACAGCACGCCCACCCTGCGCGCCTCGGACCTGGAGAAGGCGCTCACGCCCGAGCTGCGAGCCCAGGTCGTTGCCGCTCACACGACGGCCACGCTCGCGGAGCTGCCAGCGCAGGTGGACGACTACATCCTGAGGGCTGCGACCTACGGCGCACAAGACGTGGAGGCGCTCACGGAAGAGGTCTTCCCTCCGCTGCGCTCCATCCTGCGCTCTCTGCTCCAGCGGCGTCCGGAGGATCGCTCTCCGTCGGCGGCAGCCTTGGAGGAGGCGCTCCGCGAGGGCCTGGCCGCGTGGGGTGCCTCCTACGGAGCCGCTGAAGCGATTGCCGAGGCCCGCGCAGTGGCGTCCCGGGCACGTCTCCACAGGGACGTAGGGGGCCCCATCGCACAGGACTCGACCTCAGCCCCGGGCGCTTCAACAGGCGGCCGGAATGGGGGATGTTGATAGAAGACCTTGCACGAGCTCAGGCATGGAGGCACTGAGATGCCATTTGAGGCAGTCCTCTTCGATTGCGACGGCGTCCTGGTGGACTCCGAGCCCATCACCAACGGCGTCTTGCGCGACATGCTCGGGGAGCTGGGCTGGAAGCTCAGCCCGCAGGAGTGCATGGCGCTGTTCGTCGGCAAGTCGGTGAGGGACGAGGCGGCCCTCATCGAGGCTCGCACCGGAGTGCCGTTGACGGATGCGTGGCTCACACAGTTCAGGGCGCGGCGCAACGAGGCGCTGGAGCGTGACCTGGTGGCGGTCCGCAACGTCCATGCGGCGGTGGCGTCCATCCATGCGCGGCACCAGGGCCACATCGCCTGCGCTTCGGGCGCGGACCGCTTCAAGGTCGAGCTGCAGCTGCGCAAGGTCGGCCTCATGAATTATTTCGAAGGGCGGATCTTCAGCGGCCTCGAGCTGCCGCGCTCGAAGCCCGCGCCCGACGTGTACCTGGCGGCGGCGAGCGCCTTGTCTGCGGACCCGGCGCGCTGCGCTGTCGTGGAAGACACCCTCACCGGCGTGACGGCTGGCGTGGCGGCCGGCGCCACCGTGTTCGGCTACAGCCCGCCCGAGGCCGGCCATGATGCGCACGAGGCCCTCCGCCGTGCCGGCGCGGTGGACATCTTCACCGACATGGTGCAACTCCCCGCGATGCTCGAGGACTGGCGCGCATGAAGCTCAGGATCTTGGTACATCCACATACCGCGCACACCCCTCCCGCAGGCTTCTGCTGACGACATGGAGACGGGGATGGAGGCGGCGGGAATCGAACCCGCAGCAAGGCGGAAGCAAAACCCCAAGCAGGTCGCGCTGTTACCGGCTAACGCCTTGATCGCACACCGGATTGTTCCCCCGCTCCGTCCCGTCTCGTCCCATTCAATTCCCCGCTGGAGGGTCACACTGGGGGCACATGCGGTCCGCTACCCACTCACTGGTGTGATCAGGACTCGTTCTCAGCCTCGCCAGGAAACGACCGATCGAGAGCTGCGCGAACGTCTTCACCCCACCCGGTCGCCAGCAGATTCAGCCAGTCAGCGATCAGGCCGACACGAAGCATGGTCTTGGACGCGGTTTTGCTCTGACCGAGCTGGACGCCAACCAGCGCGAGGTTCAGCGGAGGTTTGGGGTCCAGCAACCATGCGCTGCCACCGCTCATGCCTGCAGGATCCGGCGTGCTTGTCGGCACCTCTGACTCTGAGCCTAGTCCGAGTGGTTCTAGGAGCACCGCTAATGAGGGAGGCACGAGCGCCGACATCCACGGTTCTTCATAGGTTCCCACATAGATGAGTGGCCGCAGCAACGCCCTGCCGTCCTCGTCCACCTGGGTCAGTTGTTTTGGAGTGCCATAGATGGCAATGCAATCTCCAGGCATGAGGTCCTCCGGATCCACTACGGGCAAGATGTCCGTAAGGGATATGAAGGACGTGTCATCATCTAGTAGACCGCGCTCCCGCGCCCAATCCGGGTGCAGTTCCAGTACTGCCGCGTCTGTCTCTTCGTCACTATGAGCCATCACAATGGCTGGCTGCTCCACACGCAGCGTGCCCCCGTGGCGGTGGTGGATCCAGGCCACCCGCTCTTTTCGAGGATCCTTGAGAACGTGCAGGGCTGTAAGGAGGAATAGGCGGTCCCCGATGCGTAGCAGCGTCCCCGAGCCAGTGAAGAGGGTAGCGGCCCCAGTTGAGTATCCATTTTCACGCGCAAGGCGGGGCCCCTTTCCATCCTCCTGCATCTCGACGAGCGTGACGCCACTGCCCTTAACACGCTCGATCAGCCGCTGGCCAACCTGTTGAACCAGAGCGCGCTTCTCTGAATCTATTGCCAGCGTCATGGCGACCTCCATCCTCGTGATGTTCTCACGACCCAACAGTGCAGGGCCCTGGCACGGGGCTTTTGCTCTGTACTACCAGAGAGCCGCATTGGGGTACTTCCGAATTCACGGGCGGTGCACCTTCTGCGTCGGACAGGTGAAGTTGGGCCTCGTGGAGCCCCGCGCGTCGAGGGTCGCCTGCCGGGCTCGGTGGAGCCCTCGTCGTCGGACAGGCAGCGCGAGCGGCGAGGCTCGCCTGCTGGGACGTGGCGCGCGCGAGGACGGCGGCCCCTCAGCCCCTGCCGGTCAGTGCCCCGGCAGAAGTAAGGCGACCAACCGCGCCAGTGCCTTGATCCTCGGACTGTCCAAGCGAGCGAGGCGGCGCAATAGGCGGCGCTTCTCGGGCGTGTCATTCAGGCCAGGAGGCACCGTGTTTGCCCCGGGGGCGCTCTGCCCCAGCTCCACCTCGGCAAACCCCATCAGTTCATGGGGCCCGCTCCCGAGAATCAGGCACAGGCGTAACAGCGTTGGAACGCTCGGCAGCACGCCCCCCCGCTCCATGCGCCCGTACACCTCGGGAGCGATGCCAATGCCCTCGGCTGCTTCTGCCTGAGTCATGCCCGCTCGCTTGCGTGCCTGCTTCAACGCCGCGCCAAGGGTGGCGGGTAATCGGCGCTGCCGGATCTCGATGTGTCGCGGCAGAGGGGAGGGGTTGCGGTTGCGCTCCGTGGGGCGCCGGGGGCGTGCAGCTGCGGGAGGTTTCGCGGGGGCTCTTGGCATACGGAACCTGCGGGCGTTGTCCTGTCGGACGGGTGAAGGCCCCAAGGGCCAGCGGCGGACGGGCTACGGTCAGGGGGAGACGCGCACAGGGGCCTTGTCTCCCGTCCACCTTGAAGACACGCCGATCCCATCCTCGGCACGGCGCCGGAGCAGGGTCTGCGGGGAGCGTGAGAGATGAGCGCGGCGGGTGGCTAGCTCATGAGGGAGATGCGCCCCAATGGATGCGCCAACAGATGAAAGCTGCGGGAGAGCGCGCCCGCGTCTGACACGCGGCGCCCTTGGGGACAGCCTACGCGCGCCGCGCAGTCTTGCGCCGTGGCACGTCGAGTTCTGCCAGCCTGTCCGCTCCCTCCTCTGCAATCGTCGCCAGTTCGTCCGCCGCTTCCCGTTGGCCGAAGGAAGCCCCGAGCCAGCCCCGCAGCGCGTCCACCGCTTCTCTGGCCGTCTGGAAGCGCTCCGAGCGTGAACGCGACAACAGCTTGCACAGGGGCACCTTCAACGCCTGCGGCACATCATTGGTCAGCGCGTCCAGTTCCTCGGGGGTGTACGTCGCCGCGCGCCAGATCATGCCCTCCACCTCGTCAGGGCACCCCGCTTT
>NZ_DASPHO010000634.1:0-20793 GCF_035629615.1 Hyalangium sp.
CGAAACCATCCTGGATTCTGCCGCAAAACAAGCCTATAGTGAAAACAATCGAGGCGCGGTTTTTGAAGTAGAATTGCGGCTGACTCTTATTGCAGAGATGTGCGGGCAGAAAGAAATCGCGCGCGCACACCTTGACAAGGCCGTTCAATACGCTGACGACAATACGTCAGCGATCCGGTCCGCATTCGTAGCCGCGCAACTTGGTGTATTAGATGTGGCAGAATCAATGCTGCTGCGAGTCCCATTGCAGGAAATGGACGATGAGTCACTTGCACTGCTCATTGATTGCGCGTGGCATACAGATAGAAACAAGAGTGTCGAGCGTGCGCAGGGATACATAGCCATTCGCTGGCCGAGGAAACAGCTCGACGAGATTCCGCTCATTCCATTTCTTCGCCTAGCAGAGGCTCTTGCCAGAGCAGGTGAGGCCTCGGGCGCGCTAGAGGCAGTGGAGGCAAGGCTTTCAAGGTCTCCTAATACATTTTCACTCCTCGTCATGCAGGCGAGGTTGAGAAGTCAGGCTGGGGCAGTAGATGAGGCCAAGAAAGCTGCATCCGCCGCACTGGCAGCAGCCCGCGATGGCTCAGTTCTCGAGCTTTTTCAATTGGCTCGGCTGTTCATGCAATTGGAGATGCCCAGAGATAGTATTCGTGCTCTTGAAATTCTTGGCGTCACCGCAGCAAGCAATGAGCGGTGGTTGCACATGCTCGCAGAGGCACTGTATCGGACGAATGAGCCTGAGGCTGAGCAGCGCATATCAGAGCTCGCTGCGGCACGGCCTGAGAGCGATTTCATACAAGATGTGTGGATTGCTGTTTTGGCAAGGCGTGGCGATATCGATTCGGCAATTGAGACTTGCCAGAAGCTTGTTGAGCGCAAGCGATCTGCGCGAGATTTGCTGCAACTCGCGTCACTTCTCGCGCGGCGCGATCGTATCCTGGAGTGCGCGCGAGTTCTTGAGGAAATCAGAAAGGGGGAATTGAGGCCCTCAGAGCAAATCACTTTCGCTGGCCTACTGCTCCGTTGCGAGCGATTTGAGGAGGCTTTGCGTGTTGCGGCTTCCGCTGCGCTCTCGGATTGGGCCAACCAGAAAACTGTTTTTCAATTCACCAGGGTTTTTCTGGAGGCGTCACGCCATCTGGACAAGAAGCTTGAGCGCGAACGGGTAGAGGAGGGGTGTATTGTCAATGTACTGGTAGGCCAGGAAGAGCGCCTTGTTCACTTTTGCGCTGCCTCGCATGATCTCCCTCGCACCGAGTACGTGGATATAACGAAGCCTTTAGGCAAGGCGATCTATCGAAAACGGCAACACGACGAGATTGAGTGGCCTTCTGGCAACAGTGTTTTGCGAGGTGTTGTTACACAGGTTCGCGAGGAGCATGTCTATCTCTTTCAACTTGCTTGGGATATGCTCTCCTCATCCACGGACTCATCGCCAGCATTGATTCGTCGCGTAAAGATTACGCCTGATCAGGGTGAGATGCTGGCCATGCTCCACAAGAGAAGGGAGCGGAGCGAAGAGGCGATAGAGTATCTGAAAAAGAATGTTGTGCCAGTTTATACATCCTCCAAATTCCTTGGTACTGATTTTGTAGGGGCTTGGGATGGGCTACAGCGGATCCCCGACCTCGGGATTCGAGTGACAAGCGGAGAGCTAAGTGAGGTAATTGAAAACCTAAAGCCCGTCAAGACTCTCCTCTTGGATGAAACGAGCTTGCTCATGCTGGAAAAGACTGACCTGCTGGATCTTCCAAAGCGGTGTGGATTTGAGATTCAGGTCGCAAGCCAGACGTTCGAGTTTGCTATCGATGCATTGATGAAGGCTTCCCAAGAACTGCAGATGGTCACAGGGGCCATGATGGTGACGCGCGATGGGAGATTGATCATGCGCGAAGCTGATAAGGAGCAGCAGACCGCCATTCGAGATTCTATGGATCGAATAGTTGGACACCTGAGGATCAGTGCTTCCAATGTCGCAGTTCCTCGAAGCTTTGATGCCGAAGAAACTGAAAGAGCCACATCGGTCTTTGGGGAGCCTGCGATTGCATCTGCGATCATTGCGAAAGCGGCAGGATTGTCCTGTGCAATACTCATCGATGATGCAGTTACGGCTGGGTATTTGCGCGAAAAGTATGGCGTCACATGTGTCGGCACGACTGATCTTGTCAGGTTCGCTGTCGTGCAAGGCATCCTTGCTCAAACGAAGGCTGCGGGAGTGTTGCTGCCGTTGGTGGCCAATGGATTTCGCGGAGCCCGATTGCCCGCTGCGTTTTTCACGGACTACTCGTTCTCAGTCCAGCGCAACGTCGACATCTACAAACGAGCTTTGCGCTCGGTTCTTCTTGGCTACCCTACCTCCGTCTCTGCCCTAAGCGTCGCCTTGGAGCATCTTGAAGGGTTCATACGTGAAGCCAAAGTGTGGGCGGCGATCGAACCTTTTGTGTTCGCGTGCTTTGACGTAGTACGAGATTTGTTTAACATTGATGTTCCGGAGAGACTGGTTGCTGCTGTGAATCAACGGACCATTATCCGGCTGCCAAACCACTATCGGCTTGAGGAGTCGGAGAGTAAATGGAGAGCAACTGTTCTGGAGTAGGGACGGGTCAAGGCGCCCGAGACTACTTGACGGTGATGGACGCGCTGATGAGGCTTGAGGAACGCGGGCTTTCGATCACGGGGAACACGGGGGAGCGCGGGCTCTTGGGCACCCGTAGCTGGATCAGGAAATTCGCGCGGATGGGCGCCCAGAGGCTTGAACTCTGGGCGTTTCAGCCGCCATCGCGCCGCGCGACCGCTCGAAATGGCTGGACCTCGCTGCTGCGCGAAGAGAGAAGACGATCGCGCTGGCCGCGATCGAAATGCCGCGCACCCTGAAGATCGTCTCCAGGCCTGAATGACACGCCCGAGAAGCGGCGCCTGTTGCGTCGCCTCGCTCGCCTGAACAGTCCGAGGTTCAAGGTTCTGGCGCGCTTGGTCGCCTTTCTTCTGCCGGGAGTTCGATAAGGCCCTGCATAATTCACGATGGGAGCGATGATCGGTGTGGAGGTGTGGCAACACTATATACGCTGCTGACAGGTTGCAGTTTCAAGACGGGCGTAGATCCAGTCGGATCACCTCGTACTTGTGGCGAAGAATCGCAATCAAGCTCTTCCCTTCCGCCAGTGCCTCTAGATCGCCTTCATCGAGCGCCACGATGATGAGGCCGCGGTCCTGGAAGACCTTCAACTGCTCACGAACAGCGTCGGTTGTGTGGGCGTCTCCCGAGATACCATTCTTGCTAAAGATGACGCCGAACCGGGCTTTCACCGAATCCAGAACGCGACAGAACTTCGCGAACGAGGTGAAGTTAGCTGAATGATTCCAATCCTTGCATTCGCAGACGAAGTAGCGACCGAGTTCGGACCGGAAGTCGACGTCGCTCCCGTCCACCGCACAGACGAGATCGTAATCACTGGAAAAACTCTTTTTCCGCCGGGCTACCCGAATGCCAGGTATACAACTCATGAGATAGTGCGCGAGCCGCTCCAGCGCTGTTCCCGTACCGTCGCCGAGTTGCCTCATCAGGTGCCGTATGTAGAAGGTGTTCGAAACAAACTGAGTGACTTCCTGGGCCGTCGGAATTTCAGTCTGCCAATCCGAGTCCAGCTCAAGGAGGATGGCTTCCGGAAAGAGCTTGTACTCGGATTTCTTTGAGGCGAACCCTGCCATCTTGACTGCATAGTCTTGGATCATCTTGTGTGGCAGGCCGAATTGCCACACAAGGCGATGATACGCCCCTATGTCGAGCGGATTTAGCCTGCCTTCACACGCGATGGCGTCCTCACAAAGAGTGTGCATCAGGAAGCGTTTGGCGAGAGCGCGATAGCCGAGTGCTTGGTAGCAGTCGGCTATCCATACCAGAGGGACGCCTTTATGAACGAAGGTCGATGTATTGTCCTGATGCGTGTACATCTGCTTGAGCATCGAATTGAAGATTGCGATGGCGTCGTGGTGCCGTCCAAGGTTTAGGTAAAGGAGACCGGCTAACTCCCATGTCCGACGGTCCTCCGCTTCCGTGGCAAGGCGGGCAGGAGGAAAGAGGGATGGCAACTCCTTCACGAGTTCGTCTGCAGCATGCGGTTGGAGTAACTTCTCCCGAAGATGCTCGGGGAGACGCTTCTTGAGATCGGCCAAAAACTTATCCAGTTCGTTCACTGTTCCCCCGATACCAGAGTCCGGCGAAGAGTAGCTAGTACAGGCCCGCAGAACGCTATCGTGCAGCCTGATTCTGCCAAACTGCGTAATGATCGCTACCTCCGCTGGATGCGCCTTCCTTCTCGCTTGCCTGGGAACGGAGGTTCGTTGCGGTACACGATCCAATTGTCACAGTTCCTAACGTACGCGTAGTCGTCTCCATGAGCGTGAGAGAACACGGCACCGCATTGCGTACCAATCTTCCTGATGCTCCGGTGGAACGCCCAGCGCTTCCGACTCAATGGCACTTGCGGGTTCCACTGCCGGTTTAGGCTCGCATGGCCAGCGTCCAGCACGACATCGGTCCCGCTCAGGTCACGACCGACGTCTAGCGCTGGACCCCCAAAGCCGTAGATGGCTCCGCAGATGAATGCCAGGACACGGTAGTCGCCGATGCTCCGTGGGACAGGCTTATGAGTCCTCACATGAGTGGCCTGGACATCGCTGTATCCACCTTGAAACCACCAGAGTTCCTGCTGGTCGTCGTACCCGTAGCGTCGGTCCACCCCTATCGCCACCTGCGTTGTCTGCGGGAGTTTCTCGACGAGGAGTCCCACGGCCTTCTTGAGGGACTCTTCCTCTGCTTCGGAAAGACAGAGCCATGTCAGCCCGGTTGCAGTGTCCCCCTTCGGGGTCGCGCACCCGAACCAACCGGCGGTCGTCAAATAGATCGTTTCTCCGCGCTCCGGGGGAGCCGTCATTAGGGCTCGTTCCAGAAGATCAAGACGTCCAGAAATGCTCCAGTCAGTTCCACGTTCGGGGTTGAGGGCATGAACGGTCAGGGTGGAACGGTCGTCCTGCGCCCGAATGCCCCTCTTCCCAAACTTCGCCGTGGCGATCCACCCTTGCGCTGGTGACTGGCCACTTACTCGCGTCTTTGCCTTTCCTGCATGCATCAGTACCCTCCGAGGTTGCTTACCGCATCAGCCTGGACGCCTGTAGCGGAACTCCTCTCCCTCCGCTGCCAAGCAGAGCACAAAGAGCGCCTAACAAAAATAAGGTTTGAGGGTAGACGCTCCGGTGGATGAACGGGCGGACCATGAGCATCTGGGAGCCATGGTTCGCGAACTCGTACCGGACGCGCTGTGGGAGCGAGTGGCCCCACTGCCGCCGGTTCCCAAGAAGAAGAAGCTTGGGCGCGGTCGGCCACGGGCCAGTGACCGGGCCGCCTTGGAGGCCATCGTCTTCGTGCTCAGAACCGGTATCCCCTGGGAGATGCTGCCGACCAAGCAGTTCGGCCTGTCGGGGATGACGGCCTGGCGGCGCCTGGAGCAGTGGACGCGCGCCGGGGTGTTCGAGCAATTGCAACGCGACCTCCTCAACGAACTGGGACAGCGGGGGCAGGTGGACTTCAGTCGCGCATCGATCGACTCCTCAAGCGTCCGAGCTTCAAAAGGGGGGCCCTCACGGGCAAGAACCCGACGGACCGAGCGAAGGCGGGCAGTAAGCATCATCTTCTCGTCGACAGAAACGGCATGCCTTTGGCCGAGAGTCTGACGGGAGCCAACGTCCACGACACCCACGAACTGTTCCCCCTGCTGGATGCAGTGCCCGACGTGACGCAGCCCCGCGGTCACCCCCGGCATCGGCCCGGCAAGCTGCATGCGGACAAGGCGTACTCTTCGCGCAAGAACCGCCGGGGCTTGCGCCGACGCGGCATCACTGCCCGAATCGCACGGCCCGGCATTGAGTCGAAGCAGCGGTTGGGGCGGCACCGATGGGTGGTGGAGCGCACCAACGCGTGGCTCAATCAGCAGCGACGCCTGCGCGTGCGCGATGAACGCCGGGACGATGTCCACTTCGGCCTCCTCATGCTGGGCTGCTGCCTGATACTCTTCCGAGGCCTCAATCCTGATTTTTGTTAGGCGCTCAAAAGGCCGTAGCCTTGTTCGGTGGCTTCTTCGGTATTTCGGATGTGTCCGACCCTTCTTGCCCTGTTCATCATCAGCGTAAGGCCTCCGGCCTTCCCGCTGCGGCCCACGGGCCCATCCTTCATCGTAGGCAGGTGGCGGACTCCCGGTCGCGCGCCTGAAGTGTCCGCCATGCCCTGCTGCTGCTGGAGCAGGGGTAGAGATGCAACGACGCGGCGGCGCGGAGGCTCCCATGGGAGTCGCTGCTGCCTATTGCGC
Source organism: Hyalangium sp. (assembly GCF_035629615.1). GTDB lineage: Bacteria > Myxococcota > Myxococcia > Myxococcales > Myxococcaceae > Hyalangium. Next base: position 6,363 of record NZ_DASPHO010000634.1, read on the forward strand.
CCTCCGCAATGCCTGGAGTTGCACGTCGTATGGTGGCGAGCGGGCGGTGCCTAGCGCGGGCGCTCTCTACCGGGCCGAGTTGCCGCTGCCCGACGCGGGTACACTCCACCGGCCCGAGTGGGAGGCCCTCGATGATGGCTGCCGTCCTGGAATGCTTCAGCCCCAGCAGGCCGTGTCCGGTCAGCCGGTAAGACGGTTACGGAATCGCATGTGCCCCCAGTGTGACCCTCCAGCGCGGAATCAGGCGGAACCAGACGGGACGAAACGGAACGGGGCGGGAGAACGATCCAGTGTGAGATCCAGGCGTTAGCCGGTAACAGCGCGACCTGCTTAGGGTTTTGCTTCCGCCTTGCTGCGGGTTCGATTCCCGCCGCCTCCACTGGATGTATCAAAGCCCCGGGCGCCATCAGGCGCGGCTGGCCGCGCTCGTGGCTCGATGGGGTCGCCGCTCTTGCGCGGGGTGTGGTTCCGCAGATTTTCTACAATGTTCTCCGGGTCACTGGCGCCATCAGCTCGTGGGTGCAGAATCCTTTCGCGAGGCTCCCGCCAGGGTCGGCAGGTGGGCAGGGGGGCAGGGACCTGACACGAGAGGAGCCAGCATGGGCCAGTCAGGGCCAGGATATTGAAACCGGACGGATGGCAGACGCCGACATGCAGTGGGTTCGCGGGATGATGATGGCCGTGGTGCTGTGCTGTGCGGCAGGCGCGGCGGTTGCGGAGGAGAGACCAGACGCGCGGCTGCAGGAGGCGCAGTCGGCCTTCGACGAGGCGAACACGCTCTGGGACGCGGGCCAGTACGCTGACGCCATCTCGAGGGGCGAGCAGGCGCTGACGCTGCGGGAGGCCGTGCTCGGGGGCACCCACCCAGACGTCGCCACGTGTCTGGACATGCTCGGTCTCCATCGCCTGCTTCAGGGGGACGCGGCTCAAGCCGAGCCGCTTCTTCAGCGCGCGCTGGCCATCCGGGAGTCGGCCCTCGGCAATCATCACCCGGATATCGCTCGAACGCTCAACACCCTCGCCAACCTCTACGCGGACCAGGCGTTGTACGGCCAGGCCGAGCCCCTGTATGCGCGTGCGCTGCTCATTCGGGAAGCGGTCTTCGGCAAGAACCATTCCAGTGTCGCCGAGACGCTCAACAACCTCGCCAACCTCTACCGGGCCCAGAGATTGTACGCTCGTGCCGAGCCGCTCTATGAGCGTGCGCTGGCCATTCGGGAAGCGGCCCTCGGCAAGGACCATGCGGAGGGTGCACAAACACTCCACGACCTCGCCTGGCTCTACGAGCTGCAGGGGTTGTACGGCCGGGCCGAGCCGCTCTATGAGCGTGCGCTGGCCATTCGGGAAGTAGCCCTCGGCAAGGACCATGCCCTCGTCGCCGACTCGCTCCATCGCCTCGCCGGCCTCTACCTGCATGTGGGGTTGAACGCTCGTGCCGAGCCGCTCCAAGCGCGCGCGGTGGCCATTCGGGAAGCGGCCCTCGGCAAGAACCCTCCCGATGTTGCCACCTCGCTCTTGCAGCTCGCTAACGTCTACCTTTATGTAGGGTTGAACGCTCGTGCCGAGCCGCTCCTTCAGCGCGCAGTGGCCATTCGGGAAGCGGTCCTCGGCAAGAACCATCCCCTCGTCGCTGACCCGCTCAGCTGGCTCGGCTACTTCTACTTCGCACAGGGGGTGTATGGCCGGGCTGAGCCACTCCTTGAACGCGTGGTGGCCATTCGGGAAGCGGCCCAGGGCGAGAACCATCCCCTTGTGGCCGATGTGCTCCTCGACCTCGGCGATATCTACGTGGCCCAGGGGTTGTACGCTCGTGCCGAGCCGATCCTCCAGCGCGCGTTGGCCATTCGGAGAGGGGCCTTCGGCGAGAACAGTCGCTTCGTCGCCACCGCGCTCCTCGGCCTCGGCCGCCTCTACGTGGCCCAGGGGCTGTACGCTCGTGCCGAGCCACTCCTTCAGCGCGGGCTGGCCATTGAAAAAGCGACCTTCGGCGCGAACCATGTCTACGTTGCCACGACGCTCTGCCGCCTCGGCAACTTCTACGTGGCCCAGGGGTTGTACGCTCGTGCCGAGCCACTCCTGCGGCGCGCGCTGGCCATTCAGGAAGCGTCCACTGGCAGGAACCATGAAAGCGTCGCCACCCCGCTCAACAACCTTGCCGACCTCTACTCGGCCCAGGGGTTGTACGGCCGAGCCAGGCCGCTCTACGAGCGCGCTCTCGCCATTTTGGAAGCGACTCTCGGAGAGAACCATCCCAGCGTCGCTGAAACGCTCAACCACCTCGGCGTGCTTCATCTGGCCCAGCGGCGCCTCGCCGAGGCCCTGCCGCTGCTCACGCGCGCCTTCGCCCTGTCCGAGCAGCGCCTGCGCCGGGAGTCGCTCGGCTTCTCCGAAGAGCGCCTGGCCAGCTTCCTCCAGTTCCTACGCACCGACGAGGAACGGCTCTACGCGCTGCTGCGCGCCCACCCAGACGATGTCAACGTCAGACGCTTGGCCCTCGGCGCCGCGCTCCTCCTCAAAGGCCGCTCCGTCGAGGAGAGCTCCGACATCTCCCGTACCGTCTACCGGAGCCTGGGCGCGCAGGACAGAGACACCTTCGAGCGGCTGCAGGGGCTGCGCACCCAGTTGGCCCAGCTGTCACTCCAAGGCCCCGGTTCGCTTCCACCCGCCGCCTACCAGCGGCGTCTCGAAGAGCTCGCCGAGCAGGGCACTGCCCTCGAAGCCGACCTGGCCCGGCGCTCCGCCCCCCTGCGTGCTCTGGCCGCACTGCCCTCTCCCGCCGAGATCGTCGACCGTGTCGCCGCGGCCCTGCCCAAGGACGCCGCCCTCGTCGAGTTCATCACCTACGTGGACCGCCCGCTCGTGCCCAGGCCCGGCACACCCAGACATCAGCGCCCCGGCCAGCTGCGCTACCTGGCGCTGGTGCTCTTCCCTGACGCCACCCTCCGCTTCCGCGACCTGGGGCCCGCCGAGCCCGTGGACTCCGCCGCCTTGCGTCTGCGGGACGCGCTGGCCAACCGCGACGTGGGCTTCCAGGCCCCCGCTCAGGCGCTCTACCAGCTCGCTTTCCAACCCCTGCTTCCGCTGCTGGGTGCTACCCACCGCCTCTTCCTCTCGCCGGATGGCCAGCTCGCCCTGGTGCCCTTCGCCGCTCTGCACGATGGCCAGCAATTCCTCGTCGACGTCTTCGACTTCACCTACCTCCCCTCCGGCAAGAACCTGCTGCCGCGCCCCCAGGAGAGCGCTCCCCCTGGCTCCGTGGTCGTCCTCGCCGATCCAGACTTCAGCGCCCCCCTCCCAGCACGCCCTCTCCCCCAGGAGGACGCTCCCGCGCTAGCCGAGCGCGCCATGCCCAGCGAGCGCTCCTTCTCCATGCTGCGCGCGGACCTGGCGCAACGCGCCTGGGCCCTCACCCCACTGCCGGGCACCCGCCAGGAGGCCGAGGCCATCCAGCGCCTGCTGCCCCAGGCCCAGCTCTTCCTGGGCCCCGAGGCCACCAAGGAGCGGCTGCTGCAGCTGCCTCCTCCCGGCATCCTCCACCTGGCCACCCATGGCTTCTTCCTCGAGGACGCGCCCCAGCTCCCGGCCTCTCGCGCCGTGGTCCACTTCGGCGAGCTGGGCGAGGAGACGCTGGCACCCAGCCCTTCGGACCCCCTGCTGCGCTCTGGCCTTGTCTTGGCGGGGGCGAGCGCCCCGGCGTCCTCCGGCTCCAGCCCCGCCCAGCCCTCGGCTGAGCATGCGCTGGTAACGGCGCTGGAGCTGGCGGGCCTCAACCTCTGGGGCACCCAGCTCGTCGTCCTCTCCGCGTGCGATACCGGGCGAGGCGACGTCAAACTGGGCCAGGGCGTCTACGGGCTGCGCCGGGCCTTCCTCGTGGCGGGAGCGGAGACCGTCGTCATGAGCCTCTGGAAGGTGAACGACGAGACGACTCGCACGCTGATGGAGGCCTACTATCGCCACCTGCTCGGGGGGCAGGGCCGCTCCACGGCACTGCGCGAGGCGATGCGCGAGTTGCGGCGGACCCAACCTCACCCCCACTACTGGGCCCCCTTCCTCGCCATGGGCCGAGAGACACCCCTGCGCTTGCTCGCGTCCAGCGCCCAGGAGACGCATCGCCAGTAGCCCGCTTGCCGGGAGCCGAAGGGCTGGCCTGGAACGGCCACCGTCACGAACCGCGCGCGTTGAGCGCGGTGGCGCCCAGGGCTCACGTCTTCACGTCTGTGGCGAGTCCTCTCCGACCAGCTTCACGAGCTCCACCGGAACATTCAGCAGGCGCGCTACCAGCGGACCAATGCCGGGGAAGCTGTCCAGCTCGAAGCGCTCCGCCCAGACCATGCCCTTGGTGCCCGCCAGCAGTCCGCGGAACGTGCGGCCGACCAACCGGGACGCGGCGAACCGGTAGGGCTCCCCGTTGACCGAGAGCTTTACGAGCATCTCCAGGCTGCAGTGCAGGGGGACCATCGCCTCCGGCCCAAGGAGCGCCGCCAGCTCCGAGAAGCGCACCACGGTGTTGGGGGAGGCCGGTTGCCTCATGGCACGGGCCTCATCAATGAGCACGCCCAGGTAGCCCGCAAGCGCCTCCCGATCCCGGAACTCGGACAGCTCGAAGCGGTGCGCGGCCTGCCCCAATAGCACCTCCCCGAGTCGCTGCGCCCGGCCCACCCGGAAGTTGCCCACCCGGTCCATCACCAGCACGAAGGAGGTCACCCCCGAGTCCAGCTCCGCGGACAGCTCGAGCGTCTCCGGGTCCACGAGCGGTTGCAGCCCCAGCGCCAGGAGCTGCGCGGAGCGGCGCTCGATGTGGAAGAGAGACTCCTGGAACGCCTTCGTGATGAGCAGGGCGATGTCGTCGGCCACCTCCACGACACTCAGCAAGATCGGCGGAAGCGCCACCACCGCCGCGGGGGCGCAAGGGAGCAGCTGATCGTCCAGCACCTGGAACGTGATCTGGTTGATGCGCTGATGGGTGAGGGGGTTCTCCAGGGAGGAGTTGGCCCCGAGCTCCAGCGTAGCCCGGACGCCCAGTGAGCCCTTCTCCACCGCAAGACCGAGTTGCTCAATCCGATAGGTATCCATTGGCCACCTTTACATAGCATTGAGTGGGCCCTGGGTTGCCACTGGCCGCAGCTCCGCCCATGTCCACCCTGCTGGACAGGTTGTCCACTCCAATGGAAGGAGCGCTGTCGGCGGTCACCGGCGTTCTTGGAACTTCGAGGCTTTTCCTGCGGCACGTCGCTTGCTGCGTCTCAGGTGCAGCCCCATGGGAACGGAGACACGGTTGAACTACTACCTTCATGATGGCCAAGCGGTGCACCTCCAGCGATCAGCCGAAGGGGTGGTCGTGCACGGTCCGCCCGGCAAGGTGCTGAAGGGCTCGGTGGAAAAATGGATGGCTCAGGAGGGCTTGGGTAGCAGCCAGGACATCATCCCCCTGTGGCAGGAAGGGCAGCTCCTGCTCCCGATCAAGCCAGAAGTCTCGAAGGAGCTCCTGAAGTCCCACTCCAAGTCCAACTTCCTGGCGGTGAAGGCCTTCAGCCTGGGGCCGGACGTCTTCGACACCCCCGACGGCTCCCGGCTCATCCCGGATGGGCACGTGAACGCCTATCTCCAGGGCAGGAGCGAGAAGCAGATCCGCGCCCTGCTCGAGGCCTTCAAGGCCACGCTCGTGCAGGGGCCTTCCTCCCGGTTTCCCTTTCATGTGCTCCGTCCCTTGAAGGGCGATGCCTTCCAGCTCGCGAATACCCTTGCGACAGAGGAGCCGCCGACCCTGGCTCAGCCGCGCTTCGAGAGCCTGCTGAAGGTGTCCCTCCTTCCCACCAGGAACCCTCCAGGGCTCGAGCTCTCTGCCTCCCGGATGTGGGGACTGAATCGCATCGGTATCCCCAGCGTCTGGCGGGACTTCACCCGCGGTAGCCCGGACATCCGCGTGGCGGTGATCGACTGTGGCGTGGACCTCGAGCACCCAGACCTCAGGGGCAATCTCTTGCCTGGCTACAGCCTGTTCGAGAAGACGGCACAGCCTTTCAACGACCCAGCCAATGCCCACGGCACGGCCTGCGCGGGCATCATCGCCGCCTCGGGGAAGGGCGCCACCGGAGTTGCTCCTGGCTGCAAGCTGCTCCCCATCCGTATCGGCATCATCAAGAAGGGGTACTTCAACTGCGGGCCCCAGGCGATGGCTGAGGCCATCTCCCTGGCTTCAGAGAAGGGAGCACAGGTCATCAACCTCAGCCTCACGGAGCCCAGCCCTACCTCCGCCGTCCATCAGGCGATTGATGACGTCGTTCATCACCCGGACAAGAAGAAGCGGTGTGTCGTTGGATGGAGGGCTTTGCCCTCGAGTCCGTCTGGAATGCGCAGGGCCCCGTGTGCATCGCGCGCCCCAGGTGGGACGGGTGCACCGCGGATCTGCAGAATCGAGGTGCACGCCTGCGGCAGGACTGCGAGTCCGTGGCGCGGAACTGGTCCGAGGGCGCGCTCATCGTTGTCAGGAGCCATCGGGAGAACAGGGCTCTCGCGAAGGGGACAGGGCCGGTCACCTGCCCAATCATCGGCAGCAATGCCGAGTGTCCGGTGAGCCGGTAGACACCCTGCATGCGCAAGCTTGAGGGCTTGCGCATGCGGGCCTGGCGCACCTCAGTTCGAGCCGGCCGCCGGCGTGCTGAAGGAGACGAACGCCTCCGAGTTCCCGACCGAGAAGGCGTGGAGGCTGCCCAGCTCCAGGTCCGTGAGGATGACCGTGCCGAACCGCGAGCCTACTGCCACCTCCTGAGTCACAGACGAGATGTCGATGTCGATCAGATCGTAGGCCCCGCTGTGGAGCTGCCCCAGCAACACGCCGGAGGCGCTGAACCGGTAGATGTGGTCATCCCACGAGGCGCCGTAGAGCTCGCCCGTCGCGCTGGCCGTGATGGCCCGGACGTACGCGGGGAGGGACACCGTGCGCACCAGCGCCAGCGTGGAGGCGTCATAGACGTAGACGGTGTATTCGTTGCTCGCCAGCGCGTAGAGCCGCCCGTCCTGGCCCAGCGTGACGTCGATGAAGTCCACCGTGTCCGCGAACCGCTGGGCCGCCCCCGTGAACAGATCGAAGCGGACGAGCCCCCGGGGAGCTCCGGCTCCAGCCGTGGCCATGTCCGTGACGAAGATCGCGCTCTGGCAGCTCGCGATCCCGCCGTAGCTCACGTTGTTGACGGTGCTCCAGCCCGCATACGTCCAGTGCGTCCAGGCCGCTGCCGCGCTGTCATACCGGCTCAGGGACGGGGTGAACGTGCCGTTGTAGAGCTCGATCCCTCCGCCCGGGCTCACGGTGAGATCCCGCGCGTAGTCGCTGGAGGGGATGGGGAGGGTCCGGACGAGCTGGCCGTCCACGGTGTACTCCAGCACGGTGTTGCCCGAGGAGATCAGCAGGGTGTCGGAGGCCGGGGGAGGCTGCTGCGGCGGGACGATGGTGACGAAGGCGGGGGAGCTGCCCACGGTGAAGGAGCTCAGGTTGAGCAGCTGCAGATCCGTGAAGATCACCCTGCCAGAGCGCGAGCCCACGACGAGGACCCCGTCGTCCGAGAGATCGATGTCGATCAGATCATAGGTCCCACTGTAGAGCCGGCTGAGCTGCACTCCGGCGGCGCTGAAGCGGTAGATATAATCATCCCACGAGGCGCCGTAGATCTCCCCCGCCTGGCTGACCGCGATGCCCCGGATGGACTTGCCAAAGGGCAGCGACACCGTGCGCACCAGCGCCAGCGTGGACGGGTCATACACGTGGACGGTGTATTCGTTGCTCGTCAGGCCATAGAGCAGCCCATCCTGACCCAGCGCGACGTCGATGAAGTCCACCGCGTCCGCGAACCGCACCGGGGTCGCGCCTCCCAGCTCGAAGCGGACCAGCCCCCGGGGACTGTCCCCAGTTCCATACGTGAACATGTCCGTGGCAAAGACGAAGCTGTCGAAGCGCGCCAGGCCCCCGTAGCTCACGTTGTTGGCCGTGCTCCAGCCCGTGTGCGTCGCATGCGCCCAGCTCTCCGTGGCCACGTCGTACTGGCTCAGGTACGGATCAAACGTGCCGTTGTAGAGGGCGAGGTTGCCGCTCGCGTCGACCACCATGTCCCGGGCCGTCTCCGTGCCAGGGCGCGTTCCTCCGGGATACGGGATGGGGACGGTGCGCACCCATGCGCCCGCCTGGGTGTACTCGGAGAGGGTGTTCCCCGTGCTCACCAGGACGTTGCCGCTCTGCAACGGCGTCGCGGCGGCCTGGCCGAACGCCGCAAGGGTCATGAGAAGTGGCATCCAGCGGATTCCCTGTAGTTCCATAAGTCCCATCCTTCATGGTTATTGGGTTATGGCTGGAATAATCCACTTGGGTCTGACATCGCCGGCTGGGTCAGGACGCGGTGTTGGGGAAGTGCGGGTTCTCGATGATGCCGAGCACGTTGCCGAACGGGTCCTTCACGGTGGCCACGCGGATGCCGCCGCCCACCTCGCGCACTGGGCTGAGCGGCGCGGCCCCTTGCTCCAGCAGGCGGGCCCAGGCCTGGTCCGCGTTCTCCACGCCCCAGTAGGCGAGGCCGCCTGCCGCGCCCGGCGCCTGGGCCGACGTGTCCGGGTCCAGGCCCAGCTCGAAGCCGCCCACGTTGAAGCCCACGTAGAAGGGCTCGTCGAAGTACGGCGCTACTCCCAGCACTGCGCTGTACCAGGACCGCGCCTTGGCCAGATCCGTCACCGGGTAGATGGTGGTGCGAAGTCCGAGGAATCGTGGAGGGCTCATGGCCGGGGATACTCCTTGGACAAGAGTCCCTCATCAACCGCGATGTGCGTCGTGCGCTTCGAAGAGCGCCAGGAGCAGGCCAGCGAGCGGGCCCGGTCAAAACTCAAGTGTCCACTTGACTATCAGGATGCGGCGGTGAATACTTAAGCCAATGGTTAAGCAATCCGCTGTCGACCGAGTCTTCCACGCGCTCGCGGACTCCACGCGCCGGGCGCTCGTAGAGCGGCTGAGCCAGGGACCGGCCTCGGTCACGAACCTGGCGAAGCCCCTGGACATGACCCTCGCGGCGGTCGTTCAGCACCTCCAGGTGCTCGAGCAGAGCGGAGTCATCCGCACCGAGAAGGTCGGCCGCGTGCGGACGTGCCGCATCGAGCCGGAAGGGCTCAAGGTCGCGGAGCGGTGGATCGTCGAGCGTCGCGCTCTCTGGGAGCGTCGACTCGATCGACTGGGGGACATCCTGGCGGAAGAAGAGGCGCCCAAGCCCCGGGAAGCGAACAAGGACAAGGAGAAGTAGCCAGGACGGCGCACTCCGCGCGCGCCGTCTGAATGACCTGCCGTCTCACGAAGCAAGGAAAGGAACACGTCATGACCCATCAGAGCTCCGTCGTTCACAGCACCTTCAGCATCGAGCGGACGTACCCGGTGTCTGCCTCTCGTGTGTTCGCGGCCTTCTCGAACCCAGCGACCAAGCGTCGCTGGTTTGCCGAGGGCGAGGGCTGGGAGGTCGAGGAGTTCACGGTCGACTTTCGCGAAGGTGGTAACGAGTTCTCACGCTTCCGCTTCAAAGGCGGCCCGGAGATCCGCAACTACACGACCTACCAGGACATCGTGCCCGACCAGCGAATCGTGCTCGTGTACTCGATGACCGTCGGCGAGAAACGGCTCTCCGCCTCGCTCGCCACCGTGGAGATCGTCCCAGCCGGTAACGGCACGCGTCTCACCTACACCGAGCAGGGCGCGTTCTTCGACGGCGCGGACATGCCCAAGGCCCGCGAAGAGGGTTGCCGCGCTCTGTTCGAGGCGCTCGCCGAAGAGCTGCGGAAGACGCAATGAGTGGGCTGCCTCCCACGAAAAAATCCTTCTGATACGGATGCAGGGAAAACCAGCGCTCCTTGAAAAAGCGGCCGAATTCTGCGACTCCCAGTGCGCTTTCCACCGACTTGGAAGGAGCACCACATGCGGAGACGTACCAGCCTGGGTCCTTGGAGCTGTCTGTCCCTCTCTCTCGTGTCGGTCTTGGCGCTGAGCCAGGGCTGCAACCCGGTGATGGAGGATGAGCTGGAGGCGCAGGAGGCCCCCACTGGCGAGGTGGCCCAGGCCGTCGCCGTGCCGGGCTTCGCGGAGCTGCACCACCACATGTTCGCCGAGGAGGCCTTCGGCGGCGGCTGGTTTCACGGCAACCACACCGGCAGCCTGGTGACGTGTGATGGGGGGCAGCCCGAGAGCGATCACGCGCGCGTGCGCATGGACCTGAGCAACATGCTCAACCTGTGCCCCAACTCGGGCAACGTGAACCTGGGCAGTGTCCCGCTGCTCTCCGCCTTCTTCGGCATTGGCGGCGCCGCGGCCTCGGAGTTCATCGGCAAGATCGAGGGCACCGAGGGCGACACCGGCCTGCACCTGGGCCGCATGAGCGTGCCGACCCAGTGGCCGCGCTGGGACACCATCGCCCACCAGCAGGCGTGGGAGGGCTGGCTCCAGAAGGCGCACCAGGGCGGCATGTCCCTGGTGATGATCTCGCTGGTGAGCAACGAGTTCCTCTGCCGGGCGCTGCCGTACCAGAACATCAAGCGGCCCTGTGACGAGATGATGGACGTGGACGTTCAGCTGCAGATGGCGCGCGACTTCGACGCGCGCACGAGCTGGGCGGAGATCGCGCAGTCGCCGGCGCACGCCCGGCAGATCATCGCCGCGGGCAAGCTGGCCATGGTGCTCTCCATCGAGTCGAGCAAGCTGTTCGGCACCCGGGACTGGCGCACCGAGCTCAACCGCGTCTACTCGCTGGGCGTGCGCTCGCTGCAGCCGGTGCACCAGCTGGACAACCGCTTCGGCGGCGCGGCGCCGCACAACGCCATCTTCCAGGCCGCCCAGTTCCTGGAGAACTGCCACATCGACACCGACTGCGGCCTCACCGGCCCCGGCTTCACGCTCGGCTTCGACGTGGACTCGAGCTGCCGCAACGTGAAGGGGCTGTCTCCCGATGGCAAGCTGCTGGTCCAGGAGATGATGACCAAGGGCATGCTCATTGACATGGCGCACATGTCCGAGCGCAGCGTGCAGGACACCTTCGCCCTCTCCCAGGCGAGGACGTACTACCCGCTCTACATCTCGCACGGCCACTTCCGCGAGGTGATGAACCCGGAGCTGGCGGCCACGGAGAAGACGACGCCGGCCTGGGTGGTGCGCTACCTGCGGCAGACGGGCGGCATCTTCGGCCTGCGCACCGCGCATGACGAGACGCGCTCGTACACCCGGACGACCGTGGCCAACAGCTGCCATGGCTCCACGCGCTCGCTGGCCCAGGCCTACGAGTTCGGCCGCCAGGGCCTGAAGGTCCCCATGGCGTTCGGCGCGGATCTCAACGGCTTCATCCAGCAGACCCGCCCGCGCTTCGGCAACAACGGGGCGTGCTCGGCCGGCTTCCGGGCCGAGGCGGATGCGCAGATGAACCAGCAGCGCATCTCCGGGCCAGCGCGGCTGGGCACGGACTTCGATGTGTACGGCCTGGCCCACGTGGGCCTGCTGCCGGACGTGGTGAGGGATCTGCGGCAGCTCGGCGTCAACACCACGGGCCTGGAGGGCTCCTCGGAGAAGTTCATCCAGATGTGGGAGCGGGCAAACAGCACGCGCACGGGCATGGCCAATCCCGCGTCGGACATCGACACCAGCGGCGTGGCCGCCTACGTGCCCAAGGCCACCCGCGAGGCGCAGTACCCCACCACGTGCGGCAAGGCCTACGCGCCCAACTCCAAGGTGATCGGCGACACCTGCCGCTTCGACCAGGAGTGCGTTAGCAGCGCCTGCAACGCAATTGATGGCTGCAGCGGCCTCAACGGCAGCTGCATCTGCGACGGCGACAACGACTGCGCCACAGCCCAGTACTGCGGGTGGGGGCTCAACGCGGGCTCGTGCCAGAACAAGAAGGCGAGGGGGGCGCTGTGCTCCACGGGCCGCGAGTGTCTCTCGGGCAAGTGTAGTTGGCTGATGTGCACCTGAGCCCGGCAGCGCGCTCAGGCCGTTCCCAGGAGCTTCCGGGGACGGCCTGGGCAGGCCCCTTCCATAGGTGTAGGCCGGTCAACCATTTGACGAAAGTCGGCTTCCGCTGGGGCTCGCGGGCCATCTAGCGTCACAAGGTTCCTTCATGCGCATGCTCGAGGTCTCGGGTGTGCTCGAGGACTCTCCACTGGTCCTTCACGACACACCCAGTCGTTTCCAGCTCCCCCAGCGACTCTATGGGCGGGACGCGCAGGTGGCCACGCTGCTCCAGGGCCTCGAGCGTGTCACCCAGGGCGGGTGCCCGGAGTTCATGCTGGTCCGCGGGTACTCGGGCATTGGCAAGTCCTCGGTGGTGTCCGAGCTGCACGAGCCGGTGGTGCGGCGCCACGGCTTCTTCCTGAGCGGCAAGTTCGACCAGTTCCAGCGAGGCATCCCCTATGCCACCCTGGCGCAGGCCATCCGCGGGCTGACGCAGCAGCTGCTGGCGGGGACGGACGAGCAGCTCGTGCAGTGGCGGGAGCGGCTGCACGAGGCGTGGGAGGACCAGGGCCAGGTGCTCGTGGACGTGGTGCCCCAGCTGGAGTTCGTCGTGGGCCGACAGCCGCCGGCCCAGGAGCTGCCCCCCGTGGAGGCCCAGAACCGCTTCACCCGGCTGCTCCAGAAGTTCCTCGGCGTGTTCGCCACGCCCGCGCACCCGCTCGTCTTGTTCCTGGATGATCTCCAGTGGGCCGACCTGGCCAGCCTCCAGCTCCTCCAGTTCCTGCTCACCCACCCGGACACGCCGCCGCTGCTGCTGATCGGGGCCTACCGCGACAACGAGGTGAGCCCCTCCCATCCCCTGGCGCTGGCCCTGGCGGAGATGCGCAAGGCGGGGGCGCGGATGACCGACATCCGCCTCGAGGCGCTGAGCCTCGAGCAGGTCCAGCAGCTCGTCGCCGACACGCTCCCAGGAGCCGAGCCCGCCATCGTCGGGCCTCTCTCGGCCCTGGTCCACGTGAAGACCGGCGGCAACCCGTTCTTCCTCATGCAGTGGATGTCGACGCTGGTGCAGGACGGCTTGTTGACGCGCACGCCCGAGGGGCGGTGGCGGTGGGACGCCGAGGGGGTCCGAGCGAAGGAGTACTCGGACAACGTCGTCGACTTCATGGTGAGCAAGCTGCGTCAGCTCCCCCTCCGCACGCAGCTCCTGCTGCAGCTGGCCTCGTGCGCAGGCAACGGCTTCTCGCTCCCGCTGCTGATCATCATCTCCGGCCTGGCGCCGGACGAGGTGGAGCCGGGCCTCGAGCGGGCGCTCCAGGAGGGCATGCTGGTGCGCGGCGGCCCGGAGCAGTTCCGGTTCCTCCATGATCGCGTCCAGCAGGCCGCCTACGCGCTCATCCCCGAGCAGGAGTGCAAGGCCGTCCACCTGCGCATCGGCCGGCTGCTGCTGGCGCGCCTGTCCGCCGAGGAGGTGCGCGAGAAGGTCTTCGACGTGGTGGGACAGCTCAACGCCGGGGTGGACCTGATCAATGACTCCAGGGAGCGACACCGCCTCGCGCAGCTGAACGCCGAGGCTGGCTGGAGGGCTCGCTCCTCGGCGGCGTTCCGCTCAGCCGTCGCCTATTTCAAGGCGGCCTTCGAGCTCCTCCCCGGCGATCCCTGGGTGACGGATCCGGATCTGGCCTTCAAGGTCCAGCTCGACCGGGCCAGCAGCGAGCTCATGAGCGGCAACGCCGCCGAGACGCGCCGCCTGGTGGAGGAGCTCCTGTCCCGGGCCCGCACTCCCACGGACATGGCCGCGGTCTACCGGCTGAAGAGCGACATCCACCTCACCGCCAATGAGGGCGAGGAAGCCATCTCCTGCCTCCTGGAGTGTCTTGCCCGGCTTGGCATGCCCATGCCGCGCAGCCCCTCGTGGGCCGAGGTCACGGCCGCCAACGAGGGGGTGTGGGCCCTGCTGGGAGATCGCCCCATCGAGGGCCTCGTCGATCTGCCCTTGGTGACGGACCCGAAGATGAGGGCGGTGATGAACGTGCACGCCGCGCTGGTCATCCCCGCCTTCATCACGGATAACAACCTGCTGGTCCTCCTGCTGTGCCGGCTGGTCTCGCTCAGCCTCCGTCACGGCAACGCGGAGGCCTCCGTGCATGGGTACGCCTGGTACGGCCTGGTCCTGGGGGCCGCCTTCAAGCGGTACCGGAGGGGCCATGCCTTTGGCGAGCTCGCGTGCAAGCTCGTCGAGCGCCACCACTTCTCCGCCGTGCAGGGCAAGGCGCTCTACACCCTGGAGCTCATCAGCTACTGGACGCGTCCCATCTCCGTCTCGCTGGAGCTCATCCGCAGCGCCTTCCAGCACGCGCTCCAGAGCGGAGACTTCCAGGTCGCCTGCTACTGCTGCAACCACATCGTCACGGATCGCCTCGCCCTGGGGCATCCTCTGGATGACGTCTACCCGGAGTCCGTTGCGCGCCTGGA
>NZ_DASPHO010000635.1:0-5484 GCF_035629615.1 Hyalangium sp.
TGTCGGATCGTAGAACAGCTCCTTCACCGTGTCGCCCGCCACGCCGTCCACCCGCGTGAGCTGCTGCTGCGCATCCAGCCGCCAGAGCCCCTGGCCCGACGTGCCGATGAAGAGCGAGCCGTCATCCGTGGCCGCCAGCGACAGCAGCGCGTCCGTGGGCAGCCCCGCCACCTTCGTGGCGTGCGCCTCCGTGCGGTCCCGGATGGTGAACTTCCACAGCCCGAAGTCCTTGCTGGCCGCGTAGTAGCTCCCATCCTTCGTCTGCTGGACGCCGCGCCAGTAGTCCTTCTCCTCCAGGCTGTTCACCTCGGGCAGGTAGCTGTTGAGCCGCTCCGGGTTGACGCTCTGGGTCGTGTCGTCCCAGTCCGCCAGCCGCTGCGAGGGCACCACCACGCCCAGGTTCCAGTCGTTGCCGATGAGCACCTCACCGCCCTGGCCGATGCCCAGCGCGTAGGAGAGGCCCGTCATCTGCGTCCTCCGCTCGCGGCCGCTCTCATCCACGTCGTACTTGAACCACACCGGGTGCCGGTGGCTGTTGTACACGAGCCCCTGGATGCGGGTGACGCCGTGGTTGGTGCCGATATACACCTCGCCCTTGAACTGCCCGCGCATCACCTTGGTGCACGTGAGCACCGAGCGATCCTCGTCGAAGTGGTGATCGTTCGTGTTGCGGATGCCGATGTCCTGCGGCCCGTTGGGGCGCGCCGAGCGCTGCAGGTGCTCCTCCAGCGAGATGGTGCCGTCGGCGTTGAGCTTCACCGCGTCCACGTCCCCCTTCTGGTACTCCTGATACATCACCGGGTCGAACCGGCTCGGATCCGGATCGTCGTAGTGAGGGAACGAGCGCCCATCCGGGCTGTAGATGAAGGCGCTCGGCAGATCCCCGGCCATGTAGCCCACGTACGCACGGCCCGCGCTCCCGCCGCAGATCACCGTGGAGGCCAGCGCCAGCTTGTCCGGCCCGAAGCCCTGCGACGCCTGGCCGATGTTGCTCACCCACCGGGGCGCCGTGTCCCCCGGACGCAGCACGCCGATCCGCTCGCCGTCCAGCAGCCAGAGGTTGTGCGCGTCATCCACGCCGACGGAGCGCACGCGCCCCAGGTTGAAGCGCTGAGAGTAGTTGACCACCGGCTCGTTCGGCCACGGGCCCGGGCCGATCTGCGGCGGAGGAATCCCCGCGTCCGGCGGCGGAGTGCCCGCATCCGGTGGGGGCTCAGGCTGCGGCCCCGCGTCCGGCGGCGGCGGAGTGCCCGAGTCCGGCGGCCCCGCGTCCGGATCCGGGGGTGTGCCCGAGTCCGGCTTCGGGTCCGGGTTGGGGAGCCGAGGCTCCTCCTGAATGTCCACGGGAGGCGGGGTCTCCTTGATGGAGCCACCACAGGCCCACGCCACCGCCATCACCACCACCGCACACGCCCCCAACAGTCTCCGTCTCACGTTGTGTTGCCTCCTCGACCGGTGGATCAGAAGCAAACGCCGTACCGGGCTGGAGGCGGGCGTTGGCGGTCCGGGAGGGGTGAGCGCGGCCTCACGCAGGGAAGAGCTTTTCCCAGAAACAGCAGGGCCCGCTCCCCGGAGAGGGAAGCGGGCCCGAGCCTCGAGGCGAGCGCCTGGACTACCGCAGCGACTTGTTCACGTCGTCGCGCATCTCGTGCGTCTCGTCCTTCACCTCGTCCTTCATGTCCTTCGCGCCGCTCTTCACGTCGCCCTCCAGCTCGCTCGCGTCATCCCGCAGCGTGCCGGAGCCGCCCGTGCCGTCATTGAGCAGGGTGTCGTCCTTCATCGGCTTGGCGGCGGGCGTCTTGGTGCCCTTGGGCGTCGTCGCGCGCAGCTCCACGGCGACGATGTCCTGGCCCTCGAGCTGGAACTTCGCCCGGACCTGCGCGCCCTCGGGCAGCGCGTCCTTCTTCACCTTCTTGCCGTCCAGCCACACCGCCGTCTTGTCACGGATGTCCAGGTCCGCGGCCGGCAGGCCCGGGCGCTCGATCGTCACGCCCTCGGCGGTCTTGTCCTTGAGCGTCCCCCTCATCGAGAAGGCCTGGGCGGTCTTGAAGGTGCCCTCGCTCTCGGTCTGGATGCCGGTGACGTCCTTGGCCGCCTTTCCGATCTTCGGGCCCACCTGGGTGGCGTCGACGCCCTCCTCCGCTTTGCGCTGCGACTCGCGGATGGAGTCACCCGGCTTCTGCGTGAACACCTGGCTGGCGTCCCGCTTCTTCTCCTGCTGGGCCTGCTGGTCCTTCTGGAGCTTGTCGTTCTGGTTGATGTCTTCCGCAAAGGCCGCGGTACCCACACACAGGGCCAGTGCTGCAATAAGCTTTTTCATGCCCGAATCCCCTTGAGCTGGATTGAATGAACTTCGGGGGGAACGGTGGGGTGCCTCTCCGCTCGTGCCAACCGAGGGCTTCTTCCCAGGCCCCTTCCTGTTCGGAGAGCAGCCAGGCAGGGCGGACAGGCAGCCGAGCGCTGCTCTGCTCACCAGACGCGCAGCAGGCGGGAGCGGCAGACGAACTTCGGGTTGCGGATATCAATCACGTACACATCGCCGGTGGTCTCGTCGAAGCGGCCGGAGAGCACGCCCAGGCCCGCCGCGCTCGCGACGTACCAGGCGTCCTGGCCCTCCAGCTCCGAGAGCTTGCGGAGGTAGACCACGCGGCCCTCCACCGCCCAGAGAGTGCGGATGCCCTCGGGGTGGACGCCCAGGGCCTGCTCGGGCGGCGGTGTGAGCTTTGCCAGCGCGGGAGGCACTGCCTCCAGCACGTACTTGTCGAAGGCCTTGTTCGCGCTGCGCTCCACCACCTGCACGGAGCGCAGCTGGCCGTCTGGGGCCTGCTGCAGCTCCAGGACGATGACGAGGTCCGGCGAGGGCTCGGCGAGCTGCTGCATGGCCTCGCCCGCCTGGAGGAAGGCCCGCATGGAGTCATGCGCCGGGTTTCCCTTCGAGAGGGCCTCGAGTCGCTCCAAGGCAGTGGGCGGCTCGCGGCCGATGGGACCGGGGTTCTTGTGCGTGGTGCCAGTGGCGCCGTAGCTCTCGGCCTGCTTCAGGTAGTTCTCGGCGAGCCGCTTGCCGGTGCTCTTCACGTCGAACATCGGAGGATGCTCCATCTGCTTCTCCAGCGAGGCGCGGAGCTCGCTGAAGTACGGGTGCACCAGGCCGTTCTCCACCCGCAGCGTTGCGAGATCATCCTCGGCGAAGGCCTGCACCCGAGCGCTCACGCGGGCGCGCTCCTCGGCCTTCAGCACCTCGGGGGAGAGGCTCGGGTCTCCTGGGAGGAGCGTCCGTCCGCGCGGGGCCTCCGCGGTGCCGGGCACGCTCCAACCCCCCTCTGGAGTGGGGGGCAGGAGCGAGGGACGCCGCGTCTCCTCCGCGAGCGGTGTGTCCTCGGGGAGAGGCGTGGGGGCGGGCGCCTCAGGCGAAGCGCTCCCGGGTTCTGGATCGCGATCGGGCGCTCGAGCAGCAGCGGGCTCTGGAGCAATAGCGGGAGCGCTGTCGGGCGCGGGCTTGGGCGTGGGCTCGGGGGGACGGGCCGGCGGCTGCGGCGCTGGTGGAGACGCGGGAGTGGGGGCAGGAGGCTTGGGAGGCTTGGGAGGCTCGGAGATCACCTCGACCACGAGCGGAGGAGGCTCGGGTGGCGCGCTCACAGGGCGCACGGGCTCATGCTCCCACAGCAGAGCGAGGATCGCCGCATGAAGCAGGACCGAGAGGAGCCCGGCCCATCCGAGGCGTGAGCGCCGCATGGCTCTACGCTCCCAGAAAGACGGCTCGCGCTCAACTCCGAGCCGTCATCCGGTGGACAGCCGGGCGCTGCTGTGCGCGGCAGTGCTCAGTCGCAGCGATCGCAGAGGCCCCGCAGGTGGACCTCCACCGCGCGCGCGGCGATGGCCTTGGGGGCCCCCCGGGCCGAGGTGATGCGGACGGACTCCTCGGGGAGACAGGAGACCGTCCCGCAGTCCGTACAGGTGAAGTGCGGGTGGGTGCCCGAGTGCTCCTTGCCGGCGCGCCGCAGCTCGAAGCGCCACACGTGGTCGCCCAGGTCCGCGCGCATCACGAGCCCGGCCTCCGTCAGGTCCGTCAGGTTCCGGTAGATGGTGACACGGTCGTAGCCATCCCCGCCCAGGGCGTCCACGAGATCCGCGTGGCTCAGCGGCGCAGTGGCCGACTCCAGCTCTCGCAGCACGGCCACGCGAGGCGCGGTGCTGCGCAGCCCCGCGGCGCGGATCTTCTCCTGGAACTCAGCGAGCTTTGGCTGTGCGGAGCCCTTCTTGGCGGCCATGGCCGCCCCCATAGCCGATCTGCCCTGCACTTTCACGCGCCGTCCCGGGGAGTCGCTGAGGACCCTGCCCGCAGGGCCAGGCCGGCGCGCCGGGTGCGTTCGGACTCGGGACTGCGAGGAGACAGGCCGCCGGGTGTTGCCAGGAGAGGTGCTCATGTAGCTCGATTTCATTTGAACCCAGGAGGCGATAACTGGGGGCCTGTGGCTGTGTCCAGCAGGAAAGCAACAGGGCCGCCCCCTCCCTGGTCCCTGGGAGAGCGGCGGCCCTCTTACCTCAGTGGCAATAGCTGACGGCCTAGAAGATGTTCCAGAGGTACTGGTTTGTCACCTCGTGGTGGAACTGGATCTCCGAGATCTTCACGCGGCTGCCCAGCTGCTTGGGGCAGCGCTCGGCCGAGGCCAGCTTGAGCTCGGCGAACTTGCCCTGCACGTTCTCACCCAGCGCCTGCGCGACGAACTGGCTGCCCTTGAAGAGGCGGATGGCGTCGAAGATGTTGTCCGGCAGGAAGCGGGTGCGGCTGCGCTTGGTCTCCGCGTCCTCCTGGGGCGCCGTGCCCTCCAGGCCCGTCTTCAGCAGGGTGAAGAGCACCATGTACGGGTTGGCGTCCGGGGCCACCGAGCGGCACTCGATGCGCGCGCTGCGCTCGTTGCCGTAGGGGATGCGCACCATGGCGCCGCGGTTGTTCGGGCTGGCCTTGATCTGGTTGGGCGCCTCGTAGTGCGGATCCAGCCGGCGGTAGGAGTTCACGCTCGAGTTGAGCACCAGGCAGATGTCATTGGCGCTGTTGAGGATGCGTTCGATGAAGTCCCAGCCCATCTGGCTGAGCCCATCCTGGCCGTTCTTGTCGTAGAAGAGGTTCTTGCCGCCCTTGGACAGCGACATGTTCATGTGCATGCCGTTGCCGTTCACGCCCGTCACCGGCTTGGGCAGGAAGCTGGCCGTGAGGTCCATCTGCGCGGCCACCTGGCGGCACAGCAGCTTGTAGAGCTGGATCTGGTCCGCGGCGATGAGCGCCTCGCTGTAGGAGAAGTTCATCTCGAACTGGCTGGGCGCCACTTCGGGGTGGTCCTTCTCGTTCTGGAAGCCCATGGCGCGCTGGGCCTCGGCAGCCTTGTCGATGAAGGAGCGCAGCGAGTCACCCGGCAGCGAGTGGTAGTAGCCGCCGGTGGAGATGAACTCGAACTTGCCCGTCTCGTGGAAGTGGCGCTCGGCGTC
>NZ_DASPHO010000636.1:0-18786 GCF_035629615.1 Hyalangium sp.
GATCCCAGTGGAACTGCACTTTGATGCGCCCGTGCTGATCCGTGTGGATCTCTTCCCCCGCCGGCCCCACCACCGTGGCTGTCTGCAACCCTGGAATGTGCGGCCGGGGTGTCACCCGGGGGGGCCGGAAGGGCACTGCCTCAGGCAGGCACTGGAAGTCGTTGTGGTACACGCCTCCCAGCGTCTCCGCGTTCCCCAGCGTGTCCGGCTGGTGGCCCGAGTGCACCACCCCTTCCACCAGGTACTTCCCGGAGAACGTCGCGTCCCCTGGGTTCTCCGCTTCGAAGAGGGCACCTGGTACCAGCCGTGGGCACACGCTCTGCCCCATGCACGTCTGGGCTCCCTGCGCTTTCTCCTCCATCCGGACCTTCGCCAGCGCCTTGCCCACTCCTGGGACTACGTATTCACCCGGGTAGTCGTACAGTTCCAGCTCTGGCACGCCCTCCGCGCTGTCGCTCGCTGTCGAGAGATCCAGCGGCGGCTTCTCGAAGTTGAAGTCGCGCAGCATGACCGCTCCGGGCCGCAGCCGGTGGACGCGCTCCATCCGAGAGATGAACTCCTCGTCGTAGGCCCGCTGGTCCGCGTCCCTCAGCGGAAGCGTCTCCCCGCCCGGCAGCGCTTTGTGCGCGTTCTTTCCATCTCCCAGCACCAGCGTGTGGCTGCCCTCGGCGTGCTCGAAGAAATAGAAGAGGCCCTCTGCCTCCAGCAGTCGCGAGATGAAGTCGAAGTCCGACTCGCGGTACTGCACGCAGTACTCACGCGGTGCGTAGGAGCCGCTGAGCACGAAGCGGTGCTCCACGCCGGCCTCTCCCAGCACCTTCTTGACGATGTCGGGCACCGCCAGCTCCTGGAAGATGCGGCTCTTGCGCATCTGGCAGAGCCGCTCCAGCTTCGGCACTACCTGCACCCGGTAGCGCCAGCGGCCTCCGATGCGCCCCATCAGCTCCGTCTGCCGCACCCACCCATGCACGTAGCGCACGGGTGCATCCCCGACTTGAAGGGTGAGCAACGCCTGCGTGCCTGGTAGCTCAGCGAGCTCCAGCAACTGGGCGTCCTTCTCAAAGAATTCGACGCGAAAATCGTACAGCCGTGAGATCGCCTCCGAACCCGAGAAGCGGGTGACGACGAGGGACGACGCCGCGTGTGGCCCCACCTGGAGCGAGAACGCAGGCGTATTCGTGCGGGCCATTCAGCTCTCCCTTGCCTGTTCTCAAGCAAGGTACGCCGAGCGCACGTCCCAGGGCTGTACCACCAAAGCGGTACGCGTCCTCTCGGGTGGCTGCCCGGTGCCAAAAAGAAGGCCCGATGCGGCAGTGCGTCGCATCGGGCCTGGACTTTTGGAGGCGCCACCCGGATTCGAACCGGGGAATGAGGGTTTTGCAGACCCTTGCCTTACCACTTGGCTATGGCGCCACGAAAACGGGACGGTTTTATATGCAGGCCACCTCGGCCGGGTCAAGGAAGCAACAACGCCCCGCTGCCTTGTCCTCCGTTACCATCACTCCGGGCACACCTGCCCGCTGGAGAGGGGTTCGCGGATGTTGCACGGCTATGGGCTGTACCAGGAGGAGCACGAGGCCTTCCGCCGCACGGTGCGCGCGGTGATCGAGAAGGAGATCCTCCCCTTCGCCAAGGAGTGGGAGGCCCGAGAAGAGTTCCCACGAGAGCTCTTCCCGCGCTTCGGCGAGCTGGGCTTCCTCGGGCTGAAGTACCCGGAGGCGTACGGCGGCTCGGCTGCTGGGGAGTTGTACGAGGCGGTGCTCCTGGAGGAACTGGGCCGCTGCGGCTCGGGCGGTGTCTGCGCGGGGCTGGCGGCGCAGTTTACGATCTCCACCGGACCCCTCCACCTGTTCGGCACGCAGGAGCAGAAGCAGCGCTTCCTCGCACCCGCCATCCGCGGCGAGAAGATCGGCGCCCTGGGCATCACCGAGCCTGACGCTGGCTCGGACGTGGCCGGCCTTCGCACCACCGCCGTGCGGGACGGGGACCACTACATCGTCAACGGCTCCAAGACGTACATCACCAACGGCGTGCGCGCGGACTTCCTGGTGTGCGCGGTGAAGACGGACCCAGCGGCCGGCCACAAGGGTCTCTCCATGCTCATCGTGGAGAAGGGCACGCCGGGCTTTGGCGTGGGGCGCAAGCTGCAGAAGCTCGGGTGGCGCGCCTCGGACACCGCCGAGCTCTTCTTCGAGGACTGCCGTGTCCCCGCGGGCAACCTGCTCGGCCAGGAGGGGCAGGGCTTCTACCAGATCATGGGCAACTTCCAGTGGGAGCGCCTCTCCCTGGCCCTGGGGGCGCTCGGCTCCATGGAGGACATGCTGGAGAAGGTGATGGCCCACGTGAAGGAGCGGCGGGCCTTCGGCCAGACCCTGAGCCACTTCCAGGTGGTGCGCCACAAGCTGGCGGACCTCTTCACCGAGCTCGAGTGCGCGCGTCAGCTCACGTACCACGCGCTGCGCCTCCACGTGGCAGGCCAGTTCGCCGTGGCGCAGACCTCCATGGCCAAGAAGGTCGCCACCGAGACGGCCTGTCGCGTCGCGGATGCCTGCCTCCAGCTCTACGGCGGCGCCGGCTACATGATGGAGTACGACATCCAGCGCCACTGGCGCGACGCCCGGCTGGGGCCCATCGGCGGGGGCACCAGCGAGGTGATGAACGAGATTATCGCCAAGCAGCTCGGGCTGTAGGGCCCCGGCCGCAGGCCGCCGGGAGGGCAGGCGGGCGAGCACCGTGGAAGAGGCCTCTCACACTCCAGGTTGCTTCAAGAGGAAGGCTCGCGGTGGAGGTCCCCAATGGAGCTTCGTATCCCCTGCGCCGAGCTCTACCTCAGGCTTGGGGACGACGATGTCCTCGTGCTCGACTGCCGCTCGCCGGCTCGCTGGGAGGAGATCGAGTTCCACATCCCCGGGTCGCTCCGGATGACCCCCGAGGAGGTGGCCCGGGACCTGTTCATCCTTCCGGACGATGAGCTGATCGTCCTCTGCGGCTGTGAGGAGGACTGGGAGGATGTACTCCGGCTCTGCCGCCTGCTCCTGCTGCGAGGGCGCAACGCTGTCTGTCTGGACGGGGGCATCCAAGGCTGGGTGAACGAGGGCTTCCCGACCGAACGGCACCTCTGCCGCATGGCCTCGCTGAACGGCTCGCATGCAGCCGCTGAACGGTGGTAAGCAGCGCCGAGTCACGGGAGATAACGCACCATGTCGAAGCTCCGCGCCGTCCTGATCGGTGCCACCGGCCTTGCGGGCCAGCAGTTCATTGCCGCTCTCCAGAACCACCCCTTCATCGAACTGACCGGCCTTGCGGCCTCACCCCGCTCGGCGGGCAAGCCCTATGCGGAGGCCCTGCGCACCGCCAACGGCATGACGGCGTGGTTCGTCCCCGAGCCGCTCTCGGCCGAGCTGGCCCGCATGCCCGTGATCAGCGGCGACGAGGTGAAGGGCAAGGACTACGACATCGCCTTCTCCGCGGTGGAGGCGGATGTGGCGCGCGAGCTCGAGCCCCGGCTCGCCAAGGACATCCCCGTCTTCTCGGCCGCGAGCGCCTTCCGCTATGAGGCGGACGTGCCGCTGCTGCTCCCGCCTGTCAACGCCGCCCACGCGCCGCTGGTGCGCGAGCAGCAGCGCCGCCGCGGCTTCAAGGGCTTCATCGTCCCCATCCCCAACTGCACCACCACCGGCCTGGCGATCACCCTGGCGCCGCTGGCCGAGCGCTTTGGCTTGAAGGCCGTGCTCATGACGAGCCTCCAGGCCATGTCCGGCGCTGGGCGCTCCCCGGGCGTCATCGGCCTGGACATCCTGGACAACGTCATCCCCTTCATCCCCAAGGAGGAGGCGAAGGTGGAGGTGGAGACGAAGAAGATCCTCGGGGCGCTGCAGGCGGATGGGGCGTCCCTCTCCTCGCATGACGTGAAGGTCTCCTGCACCTGCACCCGCGTGGCGGTGCTCGAGGGCCACACCGAGTCCGTCTTCGTGTCACTGGGAAAGAAGGCCACCGTCGCCGAGGTGGTAGCCGCCATGCGCGAGTGGAAGGGCGTCGAGCTGTCGCGCGGCCTCCCGTCTGCCCCGCCGCAGGGGCGGTGGATTGAAGTCCTGGACGATCCCTTCCGCCCTCAGCCTCGGCTGGACCGGGACACGCACGGTGGCATGGCCACGACGGTGGGCCGGGTCCGCGAGGACGGAGTGCTGGAGAACGGCTTCAAGTACGTGCTCGTCTCCCACAACACGAAGATGGGAGCGGCCAAGGGCGCGATCCTGGTCGCGGAGCTGATGAAGGCTCAGGGCTTGCTGGGCTGAGGAGCAGGCACCCTGAATTCAGGTGCGGCCCCTGATAAAACTTTTTAGTGTGCGCTGCCGCTGGACGGTCCGCGCTGAGGAGAATCATCGATGGCTTATGTCGTCGCCGAGCCTTGCATCAAGTGCAAGTACACCGACTGTGTCGAGGTGTGCCCGGTCAACTGCTTCTACGAGGGGGAGAACTTCCTCGTCATCCACCCGGATGAGTGCATCGATTGTGGGGCCTGTGAGCCGGTATGCCCCACCAAGGCCATCTTCCCGGAGACAGAGCTCCCCGAGAAGTGGAAGGAGTTCAAGCCACTGAACGCGGACTTCTCGACGAAGTGGCCGAACATCGCGGAGAAGAAGGAGCCGCTGGCCGAGGCCGAGGACTACAAGGACAAGCAGGGCAAGCGCCCCCTGCTGAGCACCAACCCGGGCAGCAAGAAGTAGCCACCCTGACAGCATGCTGGGCACCAGGGCTCTCCGCCTCCAGGCGTGAGGGCCCTCTGTGTTCCAGCTCACTCGGCGCGCAGGGAGCGCAGTCGGAGCCCTCGTGCCTCCAGGGCCTCCCGGATGCGCTCGAGATCCTCCGGGGCCAGGGGCCCCTGGCGCCCTTGGATGCGCAGCGCCACCTCGCGGGGGCCCGTGCGCTCCACCTCCACCACGGCCGACAGAGGGCCGCCCAGACTCATGCGCAGCGCGGGCCGCTGGGACTGGATGAAGAGCTCGATCTTCTCGATGAGCTGCAGGGTCGCCTCGACCTTGAGCTGCGGATCCGGGGACTCTGGAGGGGGTGTGCTCGCCACGCTTGCCGCGGGACGTGACTCTCCGGCGCCTGGGAGGCCTTCCGCGGACGCAGGCCCCTGTGAGGACGCGAGAGGCGGAGGAGCGCTGCGAGCCGGCAGGAGGGGCGAGGAGTCCGCCCGGAGCTCGCGCGCCAGCTCCCGGGAGATCAGCTCGGCAAGGCGGTGCTCCGTCTTCTCCTGAGCCATCGCCTGGGCCTCGGTGCGAGCGCCCTGGAGCCGGAGGGCCTCGCCATGCATGGCCTGGCGGGTCTGACCGAGGTTCTCCGGGCTGGAGAGGGCGCTTCGAGATGTGGAGAGGACGGGGTTGCTCCCGAGGGCAGCAGCGCCGGGAAGGCGAGGGGGACGCGCCGGAAGCGGTGCGGCGAGCGCAGGAGGCTTCGCGGCACTCGCAGGAGGTCTCGCGGTGCTTGCAGGAGGCAAGGGAAGCCGGGGCCTGGGCTTGCCCGGGCTCGGGAGGAGCGGAGGACCCGGTGTTGCGGACGACTGGGGAGGGGGGGACGCTCCGGCTCGTTGGAGGACCTGCTGGAACTGGCCGGGCGCAGGAGGGGGCTTGGCTGACTCGGGATGATCGCGACCGTCGACCTTCATGAACTCCTCACGGCTGGGGTGCAGCCGAGGCAGGAGCAGGGATCATGCCAGGGGCTCCGCCTTGGGAGCCTGCGGTGGACCGGTCCGCGCGGTGGACGGACCGTCCGGGAGCGGAGACGGTGCTCAGCGCCGGTGGCCGAAGCCGCCGGGCTGCGAGGGGGCCATCCCCGTGAGCTCGTTGTACGCCACGGGGCAGGCGGCGGTGGCGTTCGGATCCGCGAGCAGAGCGCCCTGGGACCAGTCTCGATCCTGGAAGAGGAGGGCCTCACGCACCTCTACGTCCGTGATGCCCTTCTTGTACTCCCACAGCCGGCCCCGCACGAGCAGGCGGGTGCCCTTGGGGATCTGATCGATGTTCACGAACTGCTTCTCGGCCAGTCGGGCGGTGATGGTCACCCCCTTGGGCTTCTCGACGGGCATGGCGAAGGCCTGGAACTGGCCGGTGTTCGGGTTGGGCGGGTACCAGACGAGCCGGGCGATCATGGCGGGAGGCTCCTCTGCCACCGGCGCGCCGCGCTTCTTCTTGATCTTCTTCTTCTTCTCGAGCGCGGCGTCGATGAACTCCAGCCCGCCGAAGACGACCTCCCGATCGACATAGGTGTCACGGAACATGGCGTCGGCGGTGCTGGCGGCGGTGCTGTTGGCGCGTACCACCTCCGTCACATAGCGCTCACGCAGCAAGGGGAGGTTGAGCATGAAGCTGTCCACCGGCTTCACGCCGTCGGCCAGCAGGCGCAGCTTGGCCACATCCATCACCGGGTAGTACGGCGACAGCGCGGTTGCGGTGTCGAGCCAGTCCTGGGGGAGCTTCCGATCGATGAGCACCCGCCGCACCATGGCCACGAAGTAGGTGGAGCCAGGAAAGCGCTGGTTGGTCAGCTGCGTGTTCAGCGCCTGGACGAGCATGGGATCGAGATAGAAGTTCTCGTCTCGCTTGTGGAAGTAGGGGGCGGTCTCCCCCAGCAGCGTCAGCAGGCCGCCGACGACCTGGACGCAGTTGGGATCGTTGGTCCCCTTGAGCAACACCTGGTGGACCTTCGACTTGGCGAAGCGCTTGTCCAGCTCCTCCTCTTTGAACACCGGGGGGGCACCCTGGTTGAAGAGCTGGGCAGAGGCCGGCAGGGACAGCAGTCCGAGAGCAAGGGCGAGGAAGGCGGAACGCATCGGCCCCAGGGTATCACGGGGGCGGGGGCTGGATGATCTCCGGTTGAGAGGCAGGGCTGCGCGCCGGGGAGGCCTGGAGTACGAGCATGGCGGCGACGAGCTCCAGCACGCCGGCCACGGCGAAGAGGGCATGCCCGCCTCCGAGCAGCGAATAGCCGGCCCCGGAGGAGGCGAACCCAATGAGCCCTCCGACGCCGAACGTCACCGCGGCGAACAGGCCTTGTCCGGAGGCGCGCAGGTGCTGAGGCACGCGGCGCGCCATGAAGGCCACACTGGAGACGTAGAAGACGCCGAAGGTCATCGAATGGAGCAGCGCGAGCGCGACGAGGAGGAGGGGGGAAGAGACGAGCGCCATGCCCCCCCAGCGCAGCGCGCTCAGGACGAAGGTAATGCACAGGAGGTGCCGGGGTGCGATGCGCTCGGCAAAGCGGGGATAGAGGAGCATCGCTGCTACCTCCGCCGCTACGCCCAGACCGGCGGTGAGGCCCACCACCGAAGGAGGCAGGCCGAGCGCCAGGACATGGATGGCGAGCATGCCGTTGTAGGGCGTGCAGGCCATCCAGTGCAGGGCCGTCGCGGCCAGCAGCCACCGCAGGTCCTTGTTGTCGCGCAACAGGCGCAGACCCGCCAACGGGTGGGGCGTCGCGCCGGCCGGGGTCTGGGAGCGCAGGGTGAGGCTCCAGGCCGCCAACGCGCCCAGCAGCGTCACGGCCACGATGATGGCGGAGCGATCCACCTGCCGCACCACCAGGCCGAACGTGGTGGCGGACAGGATGAAGCCCAGCGATCCGAACAGGCGCAGGTGGGAAAAGGTGCCACCTGTCTGGGCCACATGGTTGAGCGCGAGGCTGTCCACCATGGGGGTAATGGAGGAGGCGAAGCAGGCGAAGGCGCCCAGCGTCGCCAGGAGTGCCGGGAAGTGCTCCACGCGCAGCAAAGGGGCAAAGCAGAGCGCGGCACCTACAGCGAGCAGGGTGAGGACGTGACTGAGACGGCCCGTGCGATCGGCGAGGTGTCCCCAGAGGGGGGGAGCGATCAGGGAGGCCAGGGGCGCGAGCGCGAGCAGCAGGCCTACCTCGGTCGTGGAGAGGGCGAGCGAGCGCAGGTAGGCAGGGAGGAAGGGCTGCGTGATGCCGACGGTACCGAAGTAGAGGAGGTAGAAGCCGACGAGCGGCAGCCGCCCGGCGGTTTGGGGAGCGGTCATCGAGAGGCCGGGCCCTTATCACAGCCCTGCACTTTTCCGACTGTTTGCGCTGCAGGCTTTTGTGTACCTTGCTGGGGACATGCCCGACTCGGCGACCCCTCAGCCCGTCATCATCAGCCCGATCCAGAACGAGGCGGAGCTCTTCCAGGCCCTGGCCATCCGCGAGGTGGTGTTCATCGAGGAGCAGCACGTCCCCGAGGGCATCGAGCGAGACGCCGAGGACGCGAAGGCCTACCACGTGCTCGCGTTCCAGGGCGGCCATGCCATTGGGACGGGGCGGCTGGTCATGTTGCTGCAGTCTCCAGAGGGCCAGTCGGGGACGTGGGCGCAGATCGGCCGCATGGCGGTGCTGCAGTCCTCGCGCAAGGCCCGTGTGGGCTCCAAGCTGCTCCAGGGCTTGGAGGAGGAGGCGAAGCGCCGGGGCGTCACCGGCATCAAGCTGCACGCGCAGCTGTTCGCGCTCGAGTTCTACAAGAAGCACGGCTATGAGGCGCTGGGCCCCGTCTTCATGGAAGGCGGCATCGAGCACCTGGAGATGCAGAAGAAGCTCTGAGGCTCACCGCCTCGGGGGGCCTCGGGGGGCCGGGGGCTGCGCGTGGCGCGGGTCCTCGGGCCAGCTGTGCCTGGGGTACTTGCGGCACAGCTCCTTGCGGATGGCCGGGTAGTGTCGCTCCCAGAAGCCGGCGAGGTCCGTCGTCACCTGGACGGCGCGCATGTTGGGCGCCAGCAGGTGCAGCACCAGCGGCACGCGGCCGGCGCAGACGCTGGGGCCCTGGGCCAGCCCGAAGAAGTCCTGGAGGCGGGACTCTACCCAGGGTGGCTTGTCCGGCTCGTAGTGGACCTTGACGCCGCGGCCACCGGGCAGGGTGACGCGCTCGGGGGTGTGGTTGGAGAGCAGCCGTGCCTGTTCGGCGGTGAGGCGCGCGTTGAGGGCATCCAGCAGGGACACGCCCTCCAGATCCGCGAAGCTGCGGGCCCCGGAGCACAGGGACGCGAGCGAGTCGCGCAGGAAGGCGTTGTCCACGGTGGGGAAGCCCGCCTGGGGGAAGGCCTCTGCGAGGAGCGCCACGCGGGTGCGCCACTGCGTCAAGGCTTCGGGATCGGCGAAGCGCTCCGCACCGGCGGCAAGCGCCGCCTCTACCAGCACCTTGGCCGCCTCTTCGGAGGGAGGCGCGGGCGTGCGGGTCTCCTCCAGGACGAGGTTGCCATAGGCCAGCCGGGTGATGCGCTCGACGCGGCGGGCCTCGGCGTTCCACTGAAGGGTGTCCAACTCCTCCAATGCATCCGGGTAGAGGTCCAGGAGCCACTCGGGCTCTACGGAGCTGGCCAGCCGGACGACGGCGCCGCGGCCGGGGCGCTCCTCGGCGTCGACGGCCACCATCAGCTCGGCATCCTGGACGACGCTCAGCTCGGAGAGCGTGGCGGTGCCACCTCCAAAGAGGAGGAGCTCCGAAGCCCGAGGCCTGCGCCGCTTCGCCACACGGTCCGGGTAGCCGGCGAGCACGCTGAGCATGAGCGCCTGCTCCCGGGCCTCTGGGGATCCTGGGCGTGGGCCCTTGTCTTTCACCGCGCGCCGGAGCTGCCGCTGCACCCGGTCCACGGCCTGCACTGCGCCAGGCTCCAGGGAGAGCGAGTGGAGGCGCCCGGAGGCGAAGTCCGCGCGCTCCGCCTCACGGAAGCGCTCCAAGAGCTCCAGCAGATCCGAGGGACCACTGACGAGGGCGGATGAACGGCCCGGGCCGCTCAGGTTGGCGCGGGCCTCGCGGCGGATGTCCCGCTCGCCCATGAGCGCGGCGAGCGCGGCTGCGTCGGCGCCAGCTCCCCGGCGTTCGCCCTCGACGATGATGCGAGCCTGGCGTGGATGGACGGGGAAGCGCAGGAGCCGGTGGCCGATCTCGGTGACGCTGCCCTCTGTGTCCACGGCACCGAGCCGGCGCAGCAGCGTCTCTGCGGCCTCGAGGGCTGCGGCGGGGGGCGGCTCGAAGAAAGGGAAGGAGGCCAGGTCCCGGACGCCCGAGGCACGCAGGGCGAGCACGGTCTCCGCGAGATCCACCCTGCGGATCTCCGGGGCATCCTGTTCTGGGCGGCCGTCAAAGTCGTGCTGGGTGTAGAGGCGCAGGCAGTGGCCGGAGCGGGTACGGCCTGCGCGGCCTGCGCGCTGGGTGGCGGAGGCTCGGCTCACCTTGGCCAGCTTGAGCATGGGCAGGCCGGACCAGGGCGAGTGGGACGCAACGCGGGCCACTCCGCTGTCAATGACCACGGCGACGCCGTCAATGGTGACGGAGGTCTCGGCCACGTTGGTGGAGAGGATGATCTTCCGGCGCGAGCTGCGGCGCACTGCGCGGTCCTGCTCGGCGGGGGGCAGGTCTCCGTGCAGCGGGAGCACATCCACGCCGTGGCGCTCGGCGAACTCGGCGCAGGCATCGCGGGCGCGGCGGATCTCGTTGGCACCAGGGAGGAAGACGAGGACATCCCCATCGAGCCCGGCCGCGAAGACGCGCTTGATGGCGGAGAGCACCTGGGCATCGAGGTGCCGATCGTCCGCGGTGGGCAGATACTCCAGGGTCACGTCGAAGCGGCGGCCCTCGGAGCGCAGGCGGGGGCAGCCACCCAGGTACGCGCGGATGGGCTCGGCATCCAGCGTCGCGGACATGACGACGAGCTTGAGGTCGGGCCGCGCTCCCTCCTGGAGCCGGCGGAGCATCGCCAGGGACACGTCAGCAGAGAGGTGTCGCTCGTGGAACTCGTCGAGGACGACGATCCCCACGTCGCGCAGCTCCGGGTCGGAGAGGAGACGGCGGCCGAGGACGCCTTCGGTGACGAAAGACAGGCGGGTCTTGGGGCCGCGGACATCCTCGAAGCGGACCTGGTAGCCGACGGTGTCGCCCACGCGCTCGCCCAGTTCCTCCGATACGCGCTGCGCCGCGAGGCGGGTGGGCAGCCGCCGCGGCTGGAGGACGATGATCTCCTTGCCTCGTGTGAGCCCGGCCTGCAGGAGTGCTCTGGGGACTCGGGTCGTCTTTCCGGCACCGGGGGGCGCCTCTAGCACGAGCGACCGCGCCTCGCGCATCGTGGAGACGATGTCGGGCAGGAGCGAGTCGATGGGGAGGGCGACTTCGGGCATGGCCGGGGTCTCTAACGCGGGGCTTTGCGGCGTTCAGGCCGTCTCAGGGGGAGGCTTGGGCTCGGCCTTCTTGCGTCCACGGCGGGCGGGTTTGGTCTCGGTGGGAGCAGTCTCCGCAGGCGCTTCGGCTGAAGCGGGCTCCTCGGCCGGCAGTGGAGCGGGCGATCGAGCGGGTGGCTCTGAGGCGTCGTCCTCTGGGAGCGCCGAGGACTCGATGTCCGAGAGATCCGGATCCCCGTCAGCCTCTTCGGAAGAGGGCTCGCCGGTCGAGTCCTCGAAGCCGAACGGGAGACCGCGTCCGGAGCGTCGCTTGGGCTTGGCAGTGAGGCCGGTGGAGTCGAAGGTGCCTGGCACCGGGACGAGCGCGGCCTCGGCGAGCGATCGCGCCTGACGCACGGCGACATCCAGCCGAGAGCCTACCGAGATGAGCCCGGCGCGCAGCGGAGCTGTCTGGCTGTCAGACAGGTTCGCGGGCGAGAGGCTCGCCTGCCACGTGGCGTAGGAGCGGGCGACCTGGTCCACGACGGGGCGGACGAAGGAGTAGTCGTCGTGGGCGAAGATGCGGCTGACGTAGCTGGACTTGAGGCGGCGCTCGTACGCGGCGGCGAACTCGTTGACGGCTTCTGGGGTCGCGCGGCGGAGCTGGGGAAACTTGAGGTGAGGGAAGAGCGCCTCGATGACGGGCGCGCGGCTGCTGGCACAGAAGGTGATGCCGGCGTGGAGCTTCTCCAGGGCATCGACCCACAGGTTCTGCTGCAGGAAGGAGAACTCCTCGCGAGCCTCTTCCAGCTCGGGGAGGTCCTTGGCGCGCTCGATCAGCGCGGGAGCGGTGGCCAGGGCGGTGCGGACGAGCTTGAGCGCGGTGGCCATCCACTCCTTCTCGGGCTCGAGCCCCTCCTTGTCCGCGAGCGTGTCACTGGCGGTGACGAGGCGCGCCTCGAACGCCTCAGCGAAGCGGATGAGATCGTAGGCTTCCAGAGTGGACAACGACATGCGGTGTGGCTCCTCGGGAGGGTGGGGGAGATACCACACCCAAGGTCCCTCGGAGCAGGCGTGCGAGGGGTCAGCGATCCTGCAGGAGGGCCTCGATCGCTCCTGGCACGGTGAAGTCCGGGAAGGCGAAGTCGGCGCCTGACTCGATGAGCGCTTGGGGGGTGAACTGACCGGTACCGACACCAATGCAGACCGCGCCGATGCCCTTCGCCGCAGAGACATCCTTGGGGGTGTCCCCGATGACCACGACGCGGCACGTCTCCAAGGGTACGTTCAGCAACTGGGCGCCAGAGCGGGCTCCATGTCGGATGAGCTCCACACGGTCCTCGTGATCACACCCGAAGCCGCCGAACCCAAACTGATCGTAGAGCCCCACTCGCTCGAGCTTCACCCGCGCGCCCGAGCGCACATTGCCAGTGCCGAGCCCCACGGCGACGCCGGAGCGGGAGCGGGCCTCTGCCACGGCCTCGCGCATGCCCGCGTGGACGAAGTAGTGGTGGTCTTCGGTCCGCTTCACCTCCTCGTCGAGGAACGAGAGGTAGCAGTCGATGACCCCGTCGATGGCCTCGGGGCTGGCCTCCACACCGATGAGCCCGAGTGCCTGGCGAACAATGGCGCGATCGGTCATCCCGGACAGGCTGAACGATTCACAGGCGTCGAGGCGGCCGTGGAGCTTCTCGAACGCGCGTGAGATGGCGCGACGCCCTGCGCCACCGGTGGTGACGAGGGTGCCATCGATATCGAAGAGGAGCACGGTCGGACGCATGGCCCCCATCTAACGAAAGGACCCGCCTGAAGCGAGCCCGGAAGTGGGAGCGGAGGGTGCTCCCGGTGTTCGCTCAGGGGACGAGGAACGTGAGGCCCTGCTGGAGCGCCTCGCGGACGAGCGGCTCCCGCTCGAAGGGGAGACGCTCTTCGAGGGCCTGCTGAACCTGGGCTCCACCCAAGCGCCCGAGCGCCCGAGCGGCGGCGATGCGAACCTGGTCATCTGGGGCTTGAAGGAAAGGCAAGAGGGTGGGAATGGCCTCTGTGCCCGCGCGCAGGCTGAGCGCGATCACGGCGCTGGCACGCAGAGGAGGCGCGGTGCTCGCGTCTTCGAGCAGCACGCGGAGGTGGTCAGCGGCTTGCGGGTGGTCGACTGCGGCCATGGAAGTCACAGCTCGCGCACGCTGGGCAGCAGGGATCTTGGGATTGGAGGCCAGCTCTTGGAGGACTCCGAGCGCCCCGGGGCCCAGCGGCTGCCATCGCGCGCCATAGGGAGGAAGCGCATCCGGCTGTTCGAGGAGCGAGACCACCTGGGTCCGCAAGGCCTGGGAGGGTTGGGGAGAGCTCGCCTGCGAGGCTGGCTCTGCAGGCGCGGCCTGGGGCGGAGCTCCTGGGCCAAAGAGGAGGGCCACTGCGAGCACGACGGCCCCATGCCTCAAGGCAGCGAGGCCGGTGCGGGAGTTACCGAGGGCGGCTGTCGGCATCAGCATGCGAGGCTCCTCCGGTCGAGCGCTCGGGGGTTATACGCCGTCTGGAAGCCGGGCTCGACCCGGCCCGGGGATTTTCGCTGAAAGCGGATAGTTTGAACCGTCTCGGCTGGCCGGTATGGTCACGGGCGACATGGCCGGACGCGTCTTCTTCTTCCTGCAACACGCCACCTACGAACCCGCGTTCCAGGCGGCCTCGATGGGCATCACCGCAGCGGCGATGGGGGACGAAGTGTACTTCGTCTTTGCCTTCGATGCGCTGCGCCAGCTCGTCCGCGGCACGTTCGGGCTGCCGCACAGCGAGAAGGAGCGGGCGGAGAGCGCGCGAGCGGAAGGAATGGGGGTGCCCACGCCTACACGGATGCTCGAGGAGGCCCGGGCGCTCGGTGCGAAGCTGATCGCGTGCGACACCACGGTGCGCATCTGCGGCTTCATCCCACAGGAGCTCGAGGGTACGCTGGATGACGTCATGGGGCTGGCCTCTCTGTGGCGCATGACGGAGGGAGCCCGCACGCTTGCTCTTTGAGCGCCTTCAACTTGGGTTGGAACTTGACAGCCTGATCCGAAACACTGGTGTATGACTCAGGGACCGTAGCCGCGATGCCGAGGGACCGGTTACTCTCGGGCTGTTTTCACTGGAAGAAACCTGAAGATGCGGGTGCCGGAACCCGCCTGAGGAAGAAAGCACCGTATGCGCGCCAAGCTGAACCTTCTGAGCGCTCTCGCCGTTGGCATTGTCGGGGGCGTACTCGTGTCTGCCTGTCAGACGTACGACTTCGAGCCAGTGGAGCCTCTTGCCCTGGCGCAGACGACCGTGGGCGACGTCATCACGGCCAAGGCGTTGAAGCCGAACATGATGGTGCTGCTGGACATCTCCGGCTCCATGACGCTGCCGGTGAACTCGGAGGATCCGGACTGCAAGGATCCCAGCGGCACGCCTCCGAACGATCTCTGTGGTCAGCCAGGAAACGTCAACTGTGACGTGAGTCGGTGTCCCACGCGCTGGAGCGAGCTGCGGAGCGCCATGGCGACGTTCCTGACCTCGAGCGGAAGCATTGCCCGCATGGGGCTGACGACCTACCCGGCCTCTACGGGGACCACTGCCACGCAGTGCCTGGCCTCGAGCTCGGTTCGCATCCCGGTCCCGCAGGTGGAGGACACGGACACCACGGCGCTCCAGAACGCGGCCAGTCAGATCTCGAATGAGATCCTGAACAAGCCCATCAACGGGCAGGGGGGGCCCTCGGGTGGTACTCCCACCAGCGAGAGCCTCAAGTTCGTGGGGCAACAGACGGATCTTCAGGGGACGGACCGCGACGATTTCGTCCTGCTGTTGACGGACGGTCTGCCCAACTGCAACGCCGCCAATCCCAACGCGGGGAACCAGACGACGTGCCGGTGCACCCAGACTTCATGCGGCAGCAGCCCGTTGGGGTGCCTGGACAAGGATGCCTCCGTGGCGGCGGTCGCCGAGCTGCAGTCGCAGAAGCAGATCCGGACCATCGTCATTGGCTTCGGCGCTGAGACGGCCGTGGGCGCTGGCCCGGAGACGCTGAACGCCATGGCCGAGGCGGGGGGCTTTGCACGCAACTGTGCGAAGGACGCCAATGCCTGCGGTGCGGGCGACACGTGCGACCCGGTCTCGAAGGTGTGCGGTCGGCGCTTCTACCAGGCCGCCAACCAGGCGGAGCTGGCCACCGCGCTCGCGGAGATCATCAACAAGGTGGGCACCACGGATCCCTGCCTTCTCGCCCTGGATCCGTCTCAGCTTCCCTCGGATCGGAGCCTGATTGTCGTCTACGTGAATGATCAGGCAGTGGACGAGGGTACGAACACCTGGCAGCTCACGGATCTGGGCGTCCAGTTCGTCGGGGACACCTGCACCCGGATCTTGAACTCGACGGACGCCAACCCGATCAAGCTCGAGGCCCGGGCGGTCCAGCGGAAGTAGCCCGAGGTCGCTTTACCCGGCGCGGGGCGGCGATTAAGAGGAGTTGCGCCGCCCTGCCCATGAAGATCACGATCCTCTCGCGCTCCGCCTCTATCCCGTCTACCCGGCGTCTGGTCGAGGCCGCGCGTGCGCGAGCGCATCAGGTGCGTGTCTTGAACCCAGGCCGGGTGGAGATGCACCTGGATGGGATCAGCGCGAACCTCTACTACAAGCGCAAGAAGATGCCGCCGTGTGACGTGGTGATCCCGCGCATCGCACAGTCGATCAACAGCTATGGGCTCGCGGTGGTGAACCAGTTCGGGATCCGCGGCATGCCGCTCATGAACACGGCCCAGGCGATCGCGCAGTCGCGCAACAAGATGCGCTCGCTGCAGCTGCTGTCGGCCAACGGCATCGACATCCCAGCCACGGTGATGGCCCGTGACGCGGCGGACCTCAAAGCGATGGTGGGGCTCGTCGGTGGGGTGCCGGTGCTGGTGAAGCTCCTGCAGGGGCAGGAGAAGCACGGCGTGATGGTCTGCGAGAGCCTCCAGTCGCTGGAGGCCGCGCTGGAGGCCGTTCTGGGGCTTGGCCACAACCTCGTGGTGCAGAAGTACGTGAAGAACACGGGCCAGGACGTCCGAGTGCTCGTGGTCGGGGGCCGGGCGGTGGCGGCGGTGCAGCGCAGGCCGAGGGTAGGGCGGCTGTCCCACACCCTGATCAAGGGGGCGCGGCTGGAGGGCGTCGAGCTGACCGAGGCCTGGCGGGTGACGGCAGAGCGGACGGCAAGGCTGGTGGGGCTCGAGGTGGCGGCGGTGGATCTGCTGGACGTCAAGGGACAGCCCAGGGTCTTCGAGGTGAACAGCTCCCCGGCGCTGCCGGACATGGAAGCCGCCACGGGGATGGATCTCGCCACGCCTATCATCGAGCGCGCCGAGGCGCTGGTCGCTGGGGCACCCCGAGTGGATCAGCAGGAACTGGCCGGAGGTGTGGCACCCACGGGCGTACCTGCGGGTAAGAAGGGCTCAGCTCGCCGGTAGGCAGCGGGGAGGCCTGCGGGGAAGGTGTCCACAGGAAGAGGATGAAGAGAAAAGGCTCCCCGAGCGTCGGAAGGGTGGCTATACGGTGGCCCGCCTACCGAGGAGAACGTTCCATGGTTTACCTGCGTCGTCTTGCCCCTATCGCCTCCCTGTGGGTCGCCCTTGCCTGGAGCCCTGCCCGCGCGGATGAGGTGGATCCCAGCTCTCTCTACGAGGTCAGCACCGAGGGCACGTCCGCCAAGGTGAAGGCCGGGGAGAAGGGCGTCTTCGTGCTCTCGATCAAGAGCAAGGCGGGGGCGCATGTGTCGGACGAGGCTCCGCTGAAGCTGCAGGTGAAGGGGACACAGGTAACCCCTGCCAAGGAGCAGCTCGGCCGGGAAGACTCGGTGGTGAAGAAGGCCGAGGGGCAAGCCTTCGTGGATCCGCGCTTCGAGGTGCCCTTCACAGCGGCGGTGACGGGGAAGGGGCTGGTGGACGCGAAACTCACCTTCTTCATCTGCACGGAGAAGATCTGTGCCCGCCAGCAGAAGGCCTTCTCCATCCCGGTCGAGGTCGAGTAGGCCCCATGCGAGATCGTCCACCCCGGGGCCCCGAGCAACGTGAGCGCCACGAGCGCCACGTCTATGGAGTGAACCCCGTCCTCGAGGCGCTGCGAGTGCGCTCGGACGAGGTAGAGCGCCTCTACATCACGGAGGGACAGCTCGGCTCTCGGGCCGCGGCGGAGATCCTCAGCCGCGCCCGCGATGCGGGCATCCGGGTGGAGCGTGTGACGCGGGAGCGGCTGGCAACGCTCGCGGAAGGCGGCGTCCACCAGGGCGTGGTGGCAGAGCTGCGTGGCTTCCAGTACGCCGAGCTACCGGATGTGCTCTCTGCTGCCCAGGAGAGCGGGCGGCCTCCCTTGATCGTGGTGCTGGACGGCATCCAGGATCCGCACAACCTGGGTGCCATCATCCGCTCGGCGCATGCGCTGGGCGCCCACGGAGTCGTCATCGGCAAGGACCGAGCGGTGCCGGTGACGGGGGTGGTGGCCAAGGCCTCGGCGGGGGCGGTGGAGCACTGCCCCATCGCCCGGGTGGTGAACATTTCCCGGGCGCTCGAGGAGCTGAAAGAGGCGGGGGTGTGGGTTGCTGCAGCGGAGGCCCATGCGACCGAGCCTCTCTGGAAGGCCCGCCTGGACGGCCCGCTGGCGATCGTCGTGGGGGCCGAGGGAGCAGGCGTGCGAGAAGGCGTGCTCAAGCACTGCGACTTCCGCCTGCGGATTCCCATGGCAGGTCAGGTGGGTTCTCTCAACGCGTCGGTCTCCGCGGCAATCCTCCTGTATGAGGTCGCTCGCCAGCGGGGTATGGGAGTGTCGGACAGAGCCCGTCTTGGGGATCAATCTCCTTGACTTTGGACGGCCAGGGTCCCTAAAAGGGCCCGCCTTTCGACGCCGGCCACCGAGTGGTTGACGGTAGCCGTAGGGAGGGGTAGGCAGGGTGGGGTAGCAGCCGGAGTAATGCCGGTGTAGCTCAGTCGGTAGAGCAACTGATTTGTAATCAGTAGGTCGCGGGTTCAAGTCCCGCCGCCGGCCAAAGGACGGGGCCGCGGATGAGGGCCCGGAAGAAAAGGCTGTACC
The DNA here is from genome assembly GCF_035629615.1 of Hyalangium sp. Lineage (GTDB taxonomy): Bacteria > Myxococcota > Myxococcia > Myxococcales > Myxococcaceae > Hyalangium. The sequence continues at coordinate 18,214 of NZ_DASPHO010000636.1, forward strand.
AGGTGGTAGAAGCACGCAGTCGCAGGCGTTGTTGAGGAAAGCTTACGGAGGGATACCCAAGCGGCCAAAGGGAGCAGACTGTAAATCTGCCGGCTCTACGCCTTCGATGGTTCGAATCCATCTCCCTCCATCGGTCAATGCGGGAATAGCTCAGTTGGTAGAGCGTCAGCCTTCCAAGCTGAATGTCGTGGGTTCGAGTCCCATTTCCCGCTCCAACCCGTTGTTGTGCAGTTCCAAGCCCTGATAGCTCAGTTGGCAGAGCGCATCCTTGGTAAGGATGAGGTCACCAGTTCAATCCTGGTTCAGGGCTCCATTTCTCTTTAGAGGAGCGTCATGGCCAAGGAGAAGTTCGACAGATCCAAACCCCACGTGAACATCGGGACGATCGGTCACGTGGACCACGGCAAGACGTCGCTGACGGCCGCCATCACTAAGGTGCTGGCCAAGACGGGAGGCGCGACCTACCTGGCCTATGATCAGATCGACAAGGCCCCCGAGGAGCGTGAGCGCGGCATCACCATCTCCACGGCACACGTGGAGTACCAGACGAAGGCTCGCCACTACGCGCACGTG
>NZ_DASPHO010000637.1:0-53344 GCF_035629615.1 Hyalangium sp.
ACCGGGGCCCTGGCTCAGGCCCCGGACGCCGGAACGCCTTCTCCTGATGCCGGCACCCCCACCGGGGTGCTCACCAAGGCTCCCGTCCTCAAGCGCCAGGTGGAGGCACAGTACCCACCCGAGGCCCTCGCGCAGCAGCTCGAGGGCACGGTGATCATGCTCATCGACATCTCCGAGACGGGTGCCGTCACGGAGGTTCAGGTGACGCAGTCCGCGGGCCAAGGCTTCGACGAGGCGGCTGTGGCCGCCGTGCGCCAGTTCGAGTTCGAGCCCGCCGAGGTGGACACCGTCCCCGCTCCGGTCCGCATCGAGTACTCGTACCAGTTCGTCTGGCGTGCCCCTCCGCCAGCCGAGGGTACCGAGCCAGGCCAGGCTCCCGAGCCTCCTGTGAACTTCAGCGGCCGCGCCTTGGAGCGGGGGACTCGCCGCCCGCTGATCGGCGCCGAGGTGGCCCTGCCGGAGCTGCAGCTCACCACCAGCACGAATGAAGAGGGCCGCTTCTCCTTCCGAGGCGTCCCCCTGGGAAACCACGAGGTGCTCGTCGTCCTCAGCGGGTACGACCGGTTCCGCACCCGGGAGACCCTCGCCGAGGGCCAGGAGACGCAGGCGACGTACTACGTGCAGAAGCGCATCTTCAGCCAGTACGAGACGGTGGTGCGCAGCGAGCGGGAGCGCAAGGAAGTCACTCGCACCACGCTCCAGTTGGCCGAGATCCAGAAGGTGCCGGGCACCCAGGGAGACACGCTGAAGGTGGTGCAGAACCTGCCCGGCGTGGCGCGGCCCGCCTTCAACGGCGGCCAGCTCGTCATCCGTGGCACCAGCCCGCAGGACTCGGGCGTCTTCCTGGACGGGCAGCGGATTCCCCTGCTGTACCACTTCGGTGGGCTCACCTCCGTGTACAACTCGGAGCTGCTGGACTCGCTGGACTACCTGCCCGGCAACTTCTCCTCCTACTTCGGCAACATCACCGGCGGCGTCATCAACGTGCGCAGCCGCGCCCCGAAGATGGATCGCTTCCACGGCACCGCGAGCGTCAGCCTCCTCGAGTCCAACGCCGTGCTCGAGGGCCCCATCACCGACAACCTGGGCATCGCCGTGGCCGGCCGGCGCTCCTACATCGACCTGGTGCTCAAGCTCGTCCCCGAGAATGAGGAGGGCCCCTCCATCCAGGTGGCCCCGCGCTACTACGACGCCCAGGTGAAGCTGCACTGGACGCCCCGCAAGCAGCACACCTTCACCCTGCAGGCGCTCACCTCCAATGACACGCTGGGGCTGCTGTTCGACCGGCCCGCGGACCAGGATCCCAGCATCAACGGCGACTTCAAGATCACCACCGGCTTCAACCAGCTGCGGCTCGGCCACCAGTACAAGGGCGGGGCGCTCACCGTGGACAGCCAGGGCCTGGTGGGCAACACCCTCATCGAGTTCACCCTGGGCGACCGCTTCCTGCGCATTGCCTCGCTGGACCTGGATCTGCGCTCCACCGCCGAGTACAGCCTGAGCGAGGCGCTCACCCTGGCGGGCGGTCTGGACATCCAGTACGCCAACGCCCACGTGAAGGCGCGTGTCCAGGCGCCACCCCGCGAGGGTGAGCCGGTGGGGCCGGGAGTCACGGATGAGATCCTCACCTCGGACGGCGCCTACTACCAATACTTCCCGGCGGTGTGGGCCGAGGCGCGCTGGCGCCCGCTCGAGGGCCTGCTGCTGGTGCCGGGCGTGCGCAGCGAGAGCTACCTCTTCGAGGAGCAGAGGGTGAACAAGCGCTCACTCAACCCGCGGCTGGCGGTGCGCTACGCGCTGACGGACACGGTGACGCTCAAGGGCGGCGCGGGCCTCTACCACGGTCCCCCGCTCCAGGAAGAGCCCAGCACCGCGTTTGGCAACCCGGAGCTGAAGGCCAAGCGCTCCTTCCAGTACGGCGTGGGCACCGAGTGGCAGCCGACGCCCGAGTACTTCATCAGCGGCGAGCTCTTCTACAATGACTTGCACCGCCTCATCGTCAGCTCGGACAGGCTGGTGGAGCGGGGCGGGCAGCTGGTGCCCGAGCGGCTGAACAATGTCGGCACCGGCCGCATCTACGGCTTCGAGCTGCTGGCCCGGCGCGTCCTCACCGAGCGCCTCTTCGGGTGGGTGGCGTACACCTTCAGCCGCAGCCAGCGGCGCGACACGCCAGAGGGGCCTGAGCGTCTGTTCGACAGCGATCAGACGCACGTGCTGACGGCCATCGCCAGCTACAAGCTGCCGGCCGGGTGGGAGGTGGGAGCGCGCTTCCGCTTCTCCTCCGGCAACCCGCTCACGCCCATCGTCGGAGCGCGGCGAGATGACTCCACGGATGTCTTCGTCCCCGTCTTCGGGGGGGTGAACTCGCAGCGGCTGCCCAACTTCCATCAGCTGGATGTCCGCATCGACAAGAACTTCATCTTCGACCAGTGGAACCTGAACGTGTACGTGGACCTGACCAACGCCTACAACAACCCGGCGAAGGAAGGCATCCTCTACAACTACAACTACTCCGAGTCGGCGTTCCTCGAGGGCCTGCCCCTCCTGCCGATCCTCGGCGCCAAGGGGAGCTTCTGACATGCGCGCGCCCGTTCTTCTCTGCCTGAGCCTGGCGGTGGCCGCGTGCGGTCCGGCATTCGAGCTGCAGCAAGAGATCCGCCGGGTCCGGGTGCTGGCCATCAAGGCCGAGCCCGCCGAGCTGACGCTGAACCCGGATGCCCCCGCGCTGCCGCCCCCCACCGTGTTCACCGCGCTGGCAGTGGCCCCGGATGACCGGACTCCAGACGTGGCGCTCGCGCTGTGCCGGCCGGGCAATGCCTACAGCAGTGAGCTGGAGTGTCCGGGCAAGGATGGCGCCTCGCTGCCGCAGGGTGAGCTGTCACTGCAGGATCCAGATGTGCAGCAGATCTTGCAGGAGACGGCGGACGCGGGTGGCGGCGGAGCGCCCCTCGACTTCAATGATCCGCAGACGCGTGCCGTGCTGGAGAAGGGCGTGCCGCTCTTCATCGGCTACAAGGCCAGCGATGGCACGGACACTCCCGAGGGTGAAGAGCTGGGCGTGCGCCGGTTGACGCTGCGGCTCACCGCCACGCCCAACCAGAATCCGCGCATGGAGGACATCCTCCTGGACGACGCGCCACTCGCAGGCCCGCTGGCGCTGAGCACCGAGCTGGTGCTCCGGCCCAAGCTCGCCGAGGGAAGCCTGGAGCGGTACGAGACGGAGGAAGGGCCTCGGACGGAGCAAGTCTTCTACAGCTGGTACGCCACCGGCGAGGGCGAGGTGAAGCAGCTGCGCTCGCTGGAGCCGGTGGATGGCAAGCCGGGCGAGCCCACGATCACGTACCTCACGCCTGGCACGGCCCAGCGCGTGACGATCTACGTGGTGGCCCGGGATGGACGTGGCGGTGTGGACTGGCTGTCGCGCACGTTGGACGTGGGGCCGTAGCTCAGGCGCCGGTCGGCTCCAGCGACTGGAGCTCGGCGGAGGCCCGGCCGAGGCCCTCGGCCACCGAGGTGAAGGCGTCCGCTGTGCGCACGCGCTCCTCGCCAAAGCGATCCGCGTAGAGCTTCCGCACCGCGGGAATCTGCGAGGAGCCGCCCGTGAGGAACACCGCGTCGATCTCTCCCGCCCCCGCGCACCGATCCAGCAACCCCTGAGTCACTTGCTCCAGCTCGGTGAGCAACGGCTGGCAGAAGGCGTCGAATTCCGCGCGGGTGATGCGCTCGTGCACCTGGATGCGCGCCTCCTCGAAGTCCACCGTGGCCTCCTCTTCCCGCGAGAGCCGCACCTTCGCCGCCTCGATGGCCCGGAAGAGCCGGTAGCCCAGGTTCTCCATCACCAGGTCGTACAGCGCCTCCGCCGTCTCCGGCTTGTCGCTGGACTCCAGCATCAGCCCCAGCAGCTCCTGCGTGGACTTCTCCCGGATGAAGGACATCTCGTGCCAGGACAGCAGCTTCGCCATCACATGCTGCGGCACGGGCAGTCGCTTGTCCGTAAAGCCGCGCACTTTGTAGGTGGTGCCTGCGCCGAACCAGGGCAGCAGCTTGTGGCGCATGATCTCCGCGTCGAACTTGTCACCGCCGATCCGAACGCCCGTGGAGCCCACCACATCCGGCCGCCGATCCAGCCGCCCCCGGCGAGAGGGCCCCAGCTTCATCAGCGTCAGGTCCGTGGTACCCGCGCCGAAGTCCGCCACCAGCACCAGCTCGTCGCGTGAGAGCTGCGCCTCGTAGGCGAGCGCCGCGGCGATGGGCTCGATGAGGAACTGGATGCGGGTGAAGCCGGCCAGCTCCGCCGCCTTGCGCAGCCGCTGCTCGGCCAGCGCGTCCGCCTCGGGCTCCGGAGAGAAGAGGGCCGGGCGCCCCAGCATGACCGCCTCGGGCGGGCTCCCCAGGTGCGCACCTGCTGCCTCGCGCACCCGTCGCAGCAGGACCGCCACCAGCTCCTCGATGGTCCACGTGCGGCTGTGCACCTGCGTGGCGCGGAAGGAGCGGCTGTGCAGGAAGGACTTCACCGACTGGATGAAGCGCCCGGCGTTGTCCTCCAGGTACCGGGTGATGGCCTCCTCGCCTGTGTACGTGGTGCGCTCGTCCTCCGGGAAGAAGAGCACCGAGCGGAAGAGGCGAGGCTCGGGCGTTCCCAGCGCGATGGGCAGCACCCGGCCGTCTGGCAGGGCCGCCGCTGTGTTGCTCGTTCCGAAGTCGAGGCCGCAGACGTGCATGGCTCTCGCGCCATACCGCTGAACCAGGCGTGAAGGTAGCGCCTTCTCGGGGGACAGCCAGCAGAGCGGGCCGAGGGTACCTGCCCGGCTCGGGTTGGCGCTCGAAGCCCAGGCTCCATCTTTGCCCTGTCCACCTGATGACAGGAGAGAACATGAGAGTCGGAACAGGAGGGTTGTTGGCCGGGCTGGCCGCCTTGCTCCTCACGGCGGGGTGCAAGGAGGGCCGACCCGTTGGAGAGCCGCGAGAGGGGGAGCAGGCCTCCGCGGCTCAGAGCGTGGAGCAGGCCCAGAAGCAGTCCGAGCAGGCGTTCGATCAGGCTGAGGAGGCTCAAGGGAAGGCCAGCGCTGAGCAGCGGGATGCCGCCCAGGCTCAGCGGGACGTGCAGGAGGCCCAGAAGAGCCTGGCGGAGGCCCAAGGGCGGGCTCGGACGGAGGCCCAGGAGGCGCAGACGGCCCAGCAGCAGGCCCAGCAGCAGACGCAGGCGGCCCAGCAGGCGGTGACCCAGTCTCAGCAGAACGCGCTGGATGCTCAACGGCAGCAGCAGAGCGAGCTGGCGCAGCCAGCCCAGCCGCAGGCAGGGGCGTCGCCGCCCGCGGTTCAGGCTCCGGCCCCCTCGACCCAGGCGCAGGGTGAGCAGGTCATCGTCGGCGAGGTGCTCACGGTCAACGATCGGGAGCTGCTGGTGAGCAGCCGTGGCGAGCCACAACGGCGGCTCCAGGTGCAGCCCGGGACCGTCATCCTCGTGGATGGCCGTCAGGCGCGCGCCGCGGACATCGAAGAGGGCAGCCAGGTGCGTGCGTCCTTCCATGACCAGGGCGGTGAGCCGACCGCGACGCGCATCGAGGTGACCACGTCCGTACGGCCGGCCATTCCCGCTGCGCCCGAGAGTGGCGAGTCCACGCCAGGGGCTCAGCCTCAGGAGGCTCCGTTCCAGGAGAACTGAGCAGGGGCGGCTTCAAGCTCGTGGGGTGAGCCCTGGCAGCTCACCCCACCGCATGCACTTCGAGCAGCTTCTCGGCCACCGCCGCTCCCTTCCATCCCAGGACACGGGCGTCCTTGTTCGCGAAGGCCACCACGGTGAGGAAGAAGTGCTCCAGCTCCTCGCGCTCCCGGCGGGACAGATCCTGGTGGCTGCGCAGGTGCTCGGCCCGTGCTGCGGACACGGGCACCATGAGGAGCCTGTCGTTGCGCTCGCGGCCCTTGCCCTTCTTCTTCTTCTGATCCACCTGGAGGACGCCGAGCGCGCGGCACGGCAGCACCACCCCGGGCCAGGTGGCCACGTCCCAGTACACCATGGCATCCATCGGATCGCCGTCCGGCCCCTGGGTGCTGGGGATGAAGCCCCAGTCGAAGGGGTAGCGCAGCCCCCGCGTCAGCGGCCGGCTGATGGTGAAGGCCCGCAGCTCTGGCTCGTACTTCAGCTTCACCGTGGAGCCGCGGGGGGACTCGACGACGACATGAAAGGCGCCCTCTTTGCCGCGCAGGGGCAGCCGCGAGAGATCCGAGACCTTGTCCACCTGCGGCTCCAACATGGGAACAGAGCCTCCGGGGGAGAGGTGGACACGGCCGTACCGTGGAGCCAGCCATCTCTCAGGAGAGTCGCGGTGTCCCTGCGCCTGCCCGCTCGGAGGGCACTCAGGAGCTGCAGCTGACCGCCAGGTGCTTGCCCCAGGCGGGCGGGGGAGCCGCCAGCGCCTCGTGCTCGGGCTGCTCATCAAAGGGATGGGAGAGCACTGCTCGCAGCCGCTCCACCTCGCTGAAGTCGCCCTCCTGCGCGCGGGTGATGGCTGTCTGGGCCAGGTAGTTGCGCAGCACGTACTTGGGATTGGCGCGCTCCATGCGAGTGCAGCGCTCGGCATCCTCGCTGCCCTCGGAGAGCAGCCGCGTGCGGTAGGCCGCTGCCCACGCGTCGAAGGCCGCCGTGTCCAGGAACAAGTCCCGAAGCGGCTCGTTGCGGGCCTCGGTGGAGGAGTCGAAGCGCCCCAGCCTGCGGAAGAAGCGCGTGTAGTCCACCCGGGCCTCGGTCATCCGGGCGAGGAGCGTCTCGAGGAGCTCCAGGTCCCCGGCGCGAGCCTCACGCAGGCCGAGCTTCTCTCGCATCCGCGCCAGGAAGTGGGTGCTGAAGCTGGGAGCAAAGGCTTGGAGCGCAGCCTCCGCCTCTTCCTGGGGGATGAGCGTGGCGAGCGCCTCGGCCAGACGGGCCAGGTTCCATACGGCGATCCGCGGCTGCTTGTTGAAGGCGTACCGCCCGAAGTCATCCGAGTGGTTGCAGATGAAGCCCGGCTCGAAGTCATCCAGGAAGCCGAAGGGCCCGTAGTCCAGGGTGAGCCCGAGGATGGACATGTTGTCCGTGTTGAGCACGCCATGCGCGAAGCCCACTGCCTGCCACTGCGCGACGAGCTGCGCGGTGCGCTCCACCACCTCCGCGAAGAAGCGCGCATGCCGGTCCTTCGTACCCTCCAGGTGCGGGAAGTGCCGCGCGAGCACGTAGTCCGCCAGCGTCGCGACGTGCTCGCGCTGCTTGGTGTGATGGAAGTACTCGAAGGTGCCGAAGCGCACGTGGGAGGGTGCCAGCCGGATCAGCATGGCGCCCGTCTCCACCTCCTCGCGGTACACCTTCTCGCTCCCGGCGATGATGCAGAGGGCGCGCGTGGTGGGGATGCCCAGCCCATGCATGGCCTCGCTGCACAGGTACTCGCGGATGGTGGAGCGCAGGACCGCGCGTCCGTCCCCCCTGCGCGAGAAGGGCGTGAGGCCCGAGCCCTTCAGGTTCAGCTCCCACCGCTCGCCCGTGGAGGTCTGCAGCTCGCCCAGCAGCAGGGCGCGCCCATCCCCCAGCCGGGGCACGTACACCCCGAACTGGTGACCGGCGTAGACGGCCGCGACCGGCTCCATTCCGGGCAGGGGCCGCACCCCGCCAAAGGCCTCCACGAACTCGGGGCGCTGGACCTCGGAGGCGTCGATCTCAAGCAGGCGGAGCGCCTCCGGACTGACGCTCACCAGGCGCGCGTCCTCGAGCGGCTGGGGAGGCACACGCACGCTGAACCCGGCAGGCAGGTGAGCATACGAGTTGTCGAAGCGGAGCTGCTCGAGCGAAGGCATGACAGGAGATTACAGCGAGGCTCCCAGCGGCGCATCCCGCAGAGGCTCCACCTGGAAGATCCCCAGGAGCGCGAGCACCCTAGCGCTGGAGGTCCAGCAGCCGGGCGGTGAGCTCTTTCGCGGCACGCTCGCCGGACTCCACGGCCCCGTCGATGTAGCCACAGCCCTCTACCGCTGTCTCCGTCCCCGCCCAGTGCACCCGGCCGCAGGGAGTCCGCAGTGCATCGCCAATGGCCGTGAGGGTGCCGGGCCGAGGCAGGCCTACGTAGCAACCGGTGCTCCAAGGCTCGGCAATCCAGTCCAGATCCGCGTAGGCGGTGGGCTCGAGGGCCTGGGGGCCGAAGAAGCGCGCGAAGCACTCCAGCGCTGCGCGGCGGCGTTCCTCGGCAGGGCGTCCTGTCCAGGCGCGCGCCGTGTCTCCCAGGAAGAAGCCCACCAGGGCCGGGTGGTGCCCGTTCTGCCCCGTGTCATCGAAGCACAGTCGCACCGGCCCTCCATCACTCACGGCCTCGCCCGACAAGCCGGCCTCGCGCCAGAAGGGCCGGGAATAGGTGGCCACCCCCTTGATGACACTGCCCATGGGCAGCTCCGCGTGGGCGCGGCGGCGAGCGGTGGGGAGCTCCGCCCCGAAGTCCATCCGCTCGGCGAGCGCGGGCGGCACCGCGACCACCGCATACCGGCCGCGCCAGCTCCTCCCCTCACCGTGCACCACCACGCCCTGCGCCTCCTGGAGCACCGCGCGCACGGGCGCGGAGAGCACCACGCGGGCGCCCAGGGGCTCAGCCAGGCGCAGGGCGATGCCTTGTGCGCCGCCCTCAATTCGTTCGGCCTGGGCGCCGTTCTCTATCTCGGCCAGCGGCATCAGCCCGCCATTGGAGTGGATGTAGAAGAGGAAGTGGAGGAAGGACAGCTCGCTGGGCTCGGCCCCGAAGATGGCGCGGGTGGCGACGTCCAGCGCCGCCCGGGCGCCCCAGCTGGGGACGTGGCGCTGCTTCCAGGCCTCGAGGGTGAGCGCGTCCCACTCGGCGGCCTTGGGTGCAGTGTGGGGGCGATCGCGTGGCACACGGCGGGCGAGCCTGTCCAGCCGCCAGATGTTGCGCTGCAAGTCCAGCAGGCTCAGCAGCGGCAGTGCCGGCACCTTGCCCCGGTACGTCCGGCGCTCGCCGCGGAGCTCTAGCACCTTGGTGCCGTGGTGGAACTGGGGGAAGCGTCTCAGGCCCAGCGCCTCGACCATTCGCAAGGCGTGGTGCTGGTGGGGCCCTACCCACTGCCCTCCGAGGTCCACCACATCCCCACCCACCGGCTGGCTCAGGGTGCGCCCCCCGACACGCTCACGGGCTTCGAGCACCAGGACGGAGGCGCCCGCCAGGGTGAGGGCTCGGGCGGCGGTGAGCCCCGCGATGCCCGCGCCGATGATGATGACGTCCGCATCCGGCTGCACCATGTTCCCTCCGGGGGATGCACTGTAGACGGTTGCCGGATTGACGGGGGGGGCCAGGAACTCCTAGGGAGAGGCTCGTGCAACCCATGGACCTCATCGAACGGCTGCGTCAGCTGTCTCCCAGTGCGGCGAACGTGCTCCTGAGCGCCGCGCTGCCACAGATCATCCCCTCTGCCAGCGGGCTGGGCATTCGGGTGGAGGAGGTGACGGACACGCGCGTGCGGCTGTCCGTGCCGCTCAAGCGACGCACGCGCAACCATGTGAAGGGGCTCTACTTCGGCGTGCAGATGACGCTGGCGGAGCTGACGGGAGGGTTGCTGCTCCTGCGGCGGTTCCCGCCCACGGAGTATCGCTCGCTCGTCAAGCGGGTGGAGGCGGACTTTCGGGCCCAGGGGAGGAGCACGGTGTATGCCGTGTGTGAGCCGCCTCCGGAGGTGTTCGGGACGCTGGCAGAGGCGCTGCGGCAGAAGGGAGACAAGGCCGAGGCGTGGGTGCCCGTGCAGCTGCTGGCCGAGGATGGCACCGTCGTCACCGAGGTGCGCTTCCTGGACTCGGTGAAGAGGTTGTGAGCCGGGCTGTGAGCGGTTTAGTGGCCCTCCGCGATCCATCTCGGACGCTCCAGCGTCATGAAGCAAGGCGGCTCGTGTCAGCGCTGCTCGCGTTGGTGGCGCTGACGTGGATGGCTGGCTGCGCGACCAGTGGTGCCGGGGGCCGACACTCTGCCTTCCAGACCACAATGGTCCCGTCCGACCTCTCCCAGGATGGCGGTGGCGGTGGCTTCTGGGCGGAGAGGGATGACTTTCAGCTCCTGCAGCAATCGGCGGGACTGGAGGAGGACTCCTGGCACGAGGCGGGAGAGGAGCTGGAGACCGAGGATGCGCAAGCGCTGTGGGAGGCGCTGGCTCGCACGGGGACGACCCTCCAGAGCTTCGGCCCGGGCCGCTCCCTTGCCTTCGTGCTGCGTCAGGTGCGCACCCAGGATGAGGACGTGCCTTATGCCGAGCTGTTGCAGCGCCTGCGCCCCTTTCGCTTCCTGGTGGTAATGAGGCCAGACGGCTACCTGGTCAGCGCCCTCACGGGAAGGCCCCTCCAACGCATGTGGAAGGGCCGCGTGGAGCTGCGCGGAGGCAGGCTCATGGTGGGCACCTTCGAGGTGGGTGCCTTCTACCGGGACAAGGGCGGCGTCTTCTATACCGTGGACGACTCGCTGAGCCAGCCTGGAGCCATGGTGGGAGAGCTGGGCCTGGAGCGGGACTGGTTCAACGCTGCTCTCGATGGCGGCGGGGATGCGCTGGGGGAGATGGCGCAAGCCCTGGCCCACTTCGTCAACGACCCCATTCGAAGCCTCGAGGGGCTTGAGCAACTGCCGTCGGCGGTGGCCGCCCTCATTGCGTCCTCGCCCGACTACTTCGCCCGCTACTCCGCCCTGCCGGTGCAGGAGCAGATTCGGGAGGCCGCCCGGCTGGCCACGCACCTGATGATGCTCTACGGCAGCGCGGCTGGTACAGCCACGCGCATCGGCACGGCGGGGACAAAGCTGCCGGTACTGTCCCTCAGTGCGGAGGGGGCCTTGGCGATAGAGCAGGTGGCGGTCCCCGTGGGCGCCACGGCGGCGGCGGTGGGGACAGGCGCTGGGGCCGTCTACGTCCTCATGGAGTCCACGAAGGATCCAGGTGAGGGCGGCGGGGCTCAGGCCTCCGGTACTGCGAAGGGGGCAGGAGGTGGCTTCAAGCCCTTCGTGGAAGGCAACTTCCGTGAAAACCTCGCGCGCCTGACGGGAAGAATGCCCGAAGACGCGCACGCCCACCATGTGTTCCCTCGGGCGCTCGAAAAAAATTTCAAAGAGGCGGGGATCAATATCCACGATCCGAGGTTCGGTACATGGTGGGAGAGGTCCAGCCACCTCAAGAAGGCACACGACTATACTCAGCGTTGGCGGGAGTTCCTTTTCAGGAGGCCCCCTCCCTCGTTCGAGCAGATCCTTCAGTTCGGAAGAGAGCTGGCACGTGAGTATGGATTCCAAGTCAACTACTAAGGTTTTCCCCGGCTTCGACAAGCTCTTCTGGTTTATCGAGGCAGGGAGCAGGAGGCCATTCAGGGGAGAGATGGCCCTAGGGACGGATGTCCGCGGCTTGACTCGTGCTGAAGTGCACCCATCCCACCCAGTCACAGTGGAATGGGCGATGGGGAGTGCCAAGCCGGGTGAAGTGATGTGGACGACGCACGGAGAACCTATCGTTGTCTCCGATTCTGTCGTGCAACTTCTGCGATCACACGGGTTCACCGGGTGGTCTCTCTATGAGGTCTCCGTCCGGGACAAGCAGGGTCAGTTGAGCCCAGGCTATAGCGGCCTCGCTGTCACAGGCCGGTGCGGAAACATCGAGTGGGAGCAAGGAATCGAGGTGCCGCGGATTCGCCCTGCCGGCATCTTCCCCGTGTGGAAGGGGCTCTTCTTCAATCCTGCGTCGTGGGATGGCTCCGACTTCTTCATGGACGCGGAAGGCGCCGGGTATGTGTTCGTGGTGGAAGGCGTGAAGAAGGCGTTCGAACGGGCGAAGATCCGGAATGTGAAGTTTGAGTCTCTGGATCAATTCGAGAGGTCGTGGAAGATCTGAGAACCACCACGGGGCGGGTGTATGGGGACGGCAGATCAGCTCCATGTTGGACGTCGTGCGCGAATGGCTCCGTCGTCACCGAGGTGCGCTTCCTGGACTCGCCGAGTGTTGACTCCGCCACCGCCAGTGCCTTCAGTTTGACAGGGTGGACCGTCTAACACTCCTGCGTCACATCACATCAAAGACCACGCTATGGGTGAGATCAGGATTTGACTGGCTACGCAGCCGGATACACCAGGAAGTGGGAGACTGTTGGGGCTCAGGCCACCCGCTGGAGGAAGCGGGTGTAGCGCTCCTCCAGGAACTGCTCGCGAGGCCACTGATCGCGCCGGGTCGGCTTGTGGAGGGGCCGCCCGTCAAAAGACTTCAGGGCGTGCTCCAGCGTGGGGCCATCGTGTGCCTCTCGCAGCTCGCGGGACAGTTCAATGTGTCCATCCGGGCGGATGCCGAGCAGATCCGCGTCGAACGCGCCGTGATGGAGATGGCACAACGCAAGCCCATTGGGTACTTCGGGGACGCCACGCTCGTCCCGGTCCGGGAGGATGTGTGCGCCCTGAAGGAGCTCTGAGCGAGGCAGGCGGCAGATGGCACAGCGGTGCTCGTAGGCGTGGAGCACGTGAAGCCGGAAGGTCTCCTGATGGAGGCGTTTCTTGGCCTGGACCGTGATGTAGCCGCGCCGGATGCGATCCGCCGTCGCATCGTGGAGGGCCGTGCCGGGAGGTTCCACGCTCAGCGCTTCGTCCGCGACCACCTCGCAGGTGAGGGTTCGCGCGTCGAAGCGGGAGACGTAGGCCGGCCAGATGGGCCGGTACATGCCGGGGTCCACACCATAGAAGTAGATGAGGGGAGCCTCCAAAGCCAGGGCCTGGGCGAGGAGCTGGTTGGAGTGGTTCTCGGGATCTTCTCCCTTGAAGCGGTAGAAGAAGGCTCCGTCCTCCGAGGCAAGGTCATCGTAGCGGGCGAACCGACCTTGGCGCGGAACGATGGTCTTGATGGACAGCGCGCCCCCGCGCATCTGCCGCGGACGGAAGATGCCTTGGGCCTTCGTGGCGAAGTAGAGGAGCTCTCCCCGGAAGGAGAAGCCTTGCGTCACCACCTCCCATGGGAGCACCGCGCCGTGGAGCCGCGTCAGCTCCGCGAGCCGCTGGAAAGCGGCCTGCCGGATGGGCCAGTCAGGATCGGAGCTGGAGAACGCGGATGCGGGCATATGCAGGAGATGGACACAGCATACCTCTTCACCAGCACGTCCTGCACGGTCCACCAAGGAGCCGTTCTCCTGCGGCATGGCGATAGGTTAGGTATGGGGCCCAGCTTGTCCCGCGCGCGCTTGAAGTTGGCAGCCTTGGCGTTGGGCCGCAGCGAGGGCAAGATGAGGCAGGAAGCCCATCTCGCTTTGGGCTCGTGGGCGAGGCCGCATCTCGTGTACCAGCAGCGTTCAAGATAGAGCCGAAGCGCACTGCTCCGGGATATGGAGCGCTCCCATGATTGAGCGCTATCCACGGATCCGTTTCTATTGGGAGGTTGAGGGTGAGCGCCATCCCTGCATCCGGGAGAGCCTCAGCATCTGCTTCTACATGCGGCGCCCCCATCTGGAAGTCGCCCCAGCGGTCATGCGCGCGCTGGAGACCTACCGCAGAGCCATTGCTCCCCAAGCGCTCTCCTGGTACCCCAATCGAGAGGGTGACTGGCAAGAACTCAATGAAGATGGCTGGGAGCTCAGTCGCCGGAAGATGTCTCACCCGTTGGGGGCCCACCTCTGGTTGCGCAGCGCGCCCCAACTCATCACGAACTACGAGTTCAGGTATCACGGCCTGGCATTGGAGGCTTCATCCTGCGCCGTGGCGTTCTGGTTACCTACCGAGTACCTGGAGGACCGCGGCCCTGAGCAGGTGAAGAAGCTGGCCCTTGAGCTAGGTTCGGAGTTGCCCTTCAACTCGGGCCATGCTGGCCTCTCCTTCTACTTCATCGAGGACATGCCCGGTGTCTCCGATCCCTTGCGGAGCCTGTGTTTGCGCTATCCAGGCATGGATATGCCTGCCATGGAGAGGCTTCCCATGAGGCTCGGCACACGTCTCAAGGGCGTCTCCTGGCTGACGTTTCTTGGCTCGTCCGTGTTGGACAGCCTCGAAGGCGCAGCGGGACTGCGCGCCCGCCTGAAGTTCCCAGGAATCCAGGTGGAGGAGCTGAGCTCGGGCAGGGCCGCGGTGGCGCTGGGGGAGTGGCCCGAGGCGGGAGACGTAGAGCATGGGCACACCCTCCCCGCATACCGCGAGCTGGCACGGGTGCTGGAGCCGTGGCTCTATCAAGCCCCTCGGTCCCCTTGGAGTGGCTTTACAGATGAGGACGCTCTGAAGTGGGAGCGCCGCTTCCTCTGACAGGATCTTGCAGGGTCAGCACCTCGCAGCCCTCCCGAGTGACCAGGACGGTGTGCTCGAACTGGGCAGAGAGGCTCCCGTCCTCCGTCACCACCGTCCACTTGTCCGGCAGCACCCGCACCTCCGGGCGGCCGAGGTTCACCATGGGCTCGATGGTGAGGACCATCCCCGAGCGCAGCGTGATGCCTGTTCCTCGCTTTCCCACGTGGGGCACGTGGGGGGGGCCGTGCATAACGCGGCCGATGCCGTGCCCGCCGAACTCGTGCACCACGCTACAGCCCTCTTTGCGCGCCAGTTCCTCGATCGCTGCCCCAATGTCCCCCAGCCGCGCGCCGTGACGGACGACGGCGATGCCAGCGTCTCGGCATCGGCGCGCCACATCCACCACATGCCGCGCCTCGGCGGACACCTCACCGATGAGGAACGTGGCCGAAGTGTCCCCGTGGAACCCGCTCAGGCACGTCGTCACATCTACGTTGATGATGTCTCCAGGAGAGATTCGCTCATCCGCGTGCGGGATGCCGTGGCAGACCACGTGGTTGCGGCTGGTGCACACCGTCGCGGGGAAGCCGTGGTAGCCCAGTTGGCTCGGTGTGCCGCCGCGCCGGGCCGTGTCCTCCCGCACCCACGCGTCGATGTCGGCCGTGGAGATGCCGGGCGCCAGGCGCGCCGCAACGTACGCCAGAGTCCCGGCTGCTGCCTGTCCAGCCAGGCGCAGCCGATCAATCTCGGTCCCCTTCAGCAACGGAATTCCCATGCGAGCCAAGGTGGCACCCGCTCAGCCGCGGCGTCCAATGCTGTCTCGGTATGGAGTCCGCTCCCCGCCCTGAGCTAACCTCTCCCGCCGTGAGCCTGACGCACATCCAGTCCTTCGTAGCTGTGGCCGAGGAGGGTCACGTGGGGCGTGCCGCGCTGCGGCTCCACCTCACCCAGCCTCCGCTCAGCCGCCACATCCTCGCGCTCGAGGAAGAACTCGGCACGCCGCTCTTCGAGCGGACCCCCCGCGGCATGCGCCTGCTGCCCACGGGCGAGGCGTTCCTGCAGCACGCGCGCCGCATCCTCTCCGAGGTGGACGCAGCGGTGCACACCGTTCGGGGTGTCGCGGTCAGCGCGGCTCTTCCAGCAGGAAGTCCGCCACGTCCTTCCACAGCTTCTCGAACTGAGGCCGCCGGAAGCCCGAGCCGGAGATGAGCCAGTCCACGTGCGGCGGCTGGTGGGTCGGCTGATCGAAGTGCCCAATGGCATCCAGGTGGTCCGCCCGCACGGCCCCAATCACCCGTCCGTGCACCTGTGAGCGCGTGGGCACGATGCCGTCACACGCCTGTGGTGCGGGCAGTGCTCCAAAGGCCTGGATCAGCGCTGCCGTCTGCTCCGCCGTGTGCAGGGGCGTCTGGTTCAGCGGCAACCGGTGGGTCTGGTTGTAGAGGAACGCGTAGACCGTGTGGGTGAGCTGCGCGTACGGATCCAGCCCCACGGACAGGCGCGTGCGGAACGAAGGCGGGCGCGCCTGCGTCACCACCGAGCCGTAGCGCACCCCGGGCCGATCCGTGCACCCGGCGTTGAACAGGTCGATCCCCTCGGGCGTGAGCTGGGGAATGAGGGAGGTGTCGTTGCCCACGTCCCCCAGGAAGCGCGAGACGGCCTCGCGCCGATCCGCCGAGAAGTCTCCCAGGAGCTGATCGAAGAGTTGATCCAGGATCGTCTGCTTCCAGCCCAGCTGGTTGTCTGCCCGAGACAGCAGGTGCCCCAGCCGGAAGGCCACCGTCAGCGGCAGCCGCCCGAAGCGCAGCACGTACACGGTGAAGAGGGAGAGCAGCTTCAGGATCTGTTGCCCGAAGAGCCCCAGGAAGAAGGACGCCAGGGGCGTGCCCGCGTGGGGCGTGGACACTGTTACCACCGAGCGGACCCGGCTCGCATAGGGCTCCAGCTCCAGCCCCTCGCGCAGAGAGGCGCCCGGGTTGACGAAGAGCCGCGCGTCCAGGCCCCCGGTGGAGTGTCCCACCAGGTGCAGGGGCCCGTCGTCCGCGCTGGCCGTCTCCTGCACCCCCTTGAGCAGATCCGCGGCCCGCTGTCGGATGGAGGCGGTGGGGTGGGAGAGGATGGCCACCACCTCGGCCTCGATTCCCCGCCGGGCGAACTCCGCCTTCAGGAAGTCTCGGACGTGGCCGAAGTAGAGCAGATCCCCCAGGTTGGTGAAGCCAAAGAAGCCGGGGACCAGATAGATGTGGTGCTTCACGGACATTCCCATGAACCTTCCGGCCTCTTGGGCCGCGACTCAAGTCCCTTGTCTTCCCGGCTGCTTGTTGACGTGGGCTCCATCTCACGAAAGAACGGGCTCCTCCTCACATTTCACGCAAGGACGCCTACACGTGGACCGCCTCCTGCTCGCCCTCGGACTGCTCCTGGCCCTCCCCGCCCGCGCGGAGGAGGGGATGTGGACCTATGACGGCTTCCCTTCCGAGGCCGTGAAGAGAGCTTATGGCTTCGCTCCGACGCAGGCGTGGCTGGACTCGGTGCGGCTGGGCTCGGTCCGGCTCGCGGGCGGGTGCTCGGCCAGCTTCGTCTCTCCCACCGGGCTGGTGATGACCAACCACCACTGCATCCGCAGCTGTGTGGAGGACCTGGCCTCGCCGCAGAAGGATCTGCTGGCCGCCGGCTTCTTCGCGCCCGAGGCCAAGGACGAGCTGCGCTGCCCCAAGGTGGAGGCCAACCAGCTCATGGAGATGACGGACGTCACCGCGCGGCTGAACACGGCGACGAAGGGGCTCACCGGCGCGGCCTTCAACACCACCTTGAAGAAGGAGACGGCGAAGGTAGAGGCCGAGTGCGCCACCGGGCCGGATGTGCGCTGCGACGTGGTGACGCTCTTCAACGGTGGCAAGTACCACCTCTACAAGTACCGCCGCTTCCAGGATGTGCGCCTGGCCTTCGCCCCCGAGTTCCCCATGGCCAGCTTTGGCGGCGACCCGGACAACTTCAACTTTCCCCGCTTCGGCTTCGACGTGGCCTTCCTGCGCGTGTGGGAGAACGGCCAGCCGGCCAGGACGCCCCATTACCTGCCCTGGGCGAAGCAGGGGGTGAAGGAGGGAGAGCTCGTCTTCGTCTCCGGCCACCCCGGTGGCACCGAGCGCAAGAGCACCGTGGCCGAGCTGGAGTTCCAGCGGGACGTGGCGCTGCCCTACACCCTGCTGCACCTGGCGGAGCTGCGCGGCATGCTGCGCGAGTTCACCCAGGGCTCGCCGGAGCGCTTCCGCATTACCCGCGCGCCCCAGCGCTCGGTGGAGAACGCCCTCAAGGCGCTACGAGGCCGGCACCAGGCGCTGGCGGATCCGGCGCTGCTGGCGCAGAAGCGCAAGGCAGAGGCGGAGCTGCGGACTCGGGTGATGGCCCACTCGAAGCTGAAGGCCTCCACCGTGGGAGCCTGGGAGGAGGTGAGCCAGGCGCTCGAGCTGTACCGCCCCCTGCTCCCCGAGTACCGGATGAAGGAGGCGGGGGATGGCTTCATGTCCGAGCTCTTCACCCTCGCGCGCCACCTGGCGCGTGCCGCTGAAGAGCTGCCCAAGCCCAACTCCGAGCGGCTGCGTGAGTACACGGAGGCCCAGCTCCCCTCGCTGCGCCAGCAGCTGTTGCGCGATGCCCCCATTCCCCCGGAGCTGGAGGTGGCGACGCTCACGTTCAGCCTCAACCGGATGCGGGAGACGCTGGGCGCGGATGATCCCTTCGTCCAGAGGGTGCTCGGCCGCGAGGCGCCAGCGGATCTGGCGCGCGCGCTGGTGACGGGCACGAAGCTTCACAACCCGAAGGTGCGCCAGGCGCTGCTGGAGGGGGGGAAGGCCGCGGTGGAGGCCTCCCAGGATCCGATGCTGGTGCTGGCGCGCAAGGTGGACGCCGAGATGCGGGTGGTGCGCAAGCGCTATGAGGACATGGTGGAGGCGGTGCTCAAGCGCAACGGAGAGCGGCTGGCCCAGGCGCGTCTGGCGGTGTACGGCACGAGCGGCTACCCGGATGCCACCTTCACCCTGCGGCTCAACTACGGCGTGGTGAAGGGCTGGGAGCAGAACGGCCGCACGGTGGCGCCGTTCACCACCTTCGGCGGCGCGTGGGCACGCCACACCGGCAAGGATCCCTTCAAGCTGCCGGACTCATGGCTGGCTGCGCAGAGCAAGGTGCCGCCAGAGACGCCGCTGGACATGGCCACCACCAACGACATCATCGGCGGCAACTCCGGCTCGCCCATGGTGAACAAGGACGGGCACGTGGTGGGCCTCGTCTTCGACGGAAACCAGCCCTCGCTCGGGGGTCGGTACGCCTACGTGCCGGCGATGAACCGCACCGTGTCCGTGAATGGGGTGGGGATCCTCACCGGGCTCGAGCACGTCTACGGCGCCCGGCGCCTCGTGGAGGAGCTGCGCGCCTCCCAGGTTCCGTAACGGCCTGGCAGGAAAGCCGCGCCGCGTGGAACGGTAGCAGTGAGCGGGCCCTGTCCCGTGTCTTCTCTTCGCCGTGCACCATGCCTGCCTCTCGCCGCCTTGGACGGGGCCTTGTCATCCACCTGATGGGTTGCTGCGGCGTGTGTGAAGCCCCGGACACCGAGGGTTGTGCACTGCGTTAGCGATGATCACCTCTGATGGAGGTCAGCAGCAGCGGTTCATTGGAGCGGGGGAGGGAGGCTGTATGGCGGAGTCACCCGAACCCGAGAGCCCTCAGGTCGTCGCCATCATGTTCACGGCGATGGCGGTGGTCGGTGCACACACCCTGGGGGATGAGTCCCTGGAGCTGGCGCTGGGCGAGGAGCACGGCCGACTCGTCCGGGAGCTGCTGCCCCCTCAGGGCGGGCGCGAAGTGAAGGTGCTGGAGGATGGCTTCCTGCTCGAGTTCGATTGCGGGCTGCCCGCCGTCCGCTTCGGATTGGCGCTCCAGCAGGCCGTGGCGGAGCGCAACCAGCTGGCTCCTCCCGAGCGGCGCATGGAGCTCCGCATTGGCGCCCACCTGGGCCCGGTGCTGCACCGGGATGGTGATGTCTTCGGGGAGGGCGTGAATCTGGCGGCGCGAATCGAGGCGCTCGCCCAGCCCGGCTCCCTCTATGTCAGCGAGGCCGTTGCCCGGGAGGTGCAAGGCCACCTGCTCCCCTCTGCCGTGCGGCTGGGACGTGCGGCGCTCAAGAACATCCACCTCCCGGTGGCGGTGTTCCGTGTCGAGCCCCGCGCGAGGCGCCACCGCGCCACGCTCTTCGCTCGCGTCCGCTCATTCGTGGCGCAGCTTCATCGTAGGAGTTGAACGCCCCTCCCCCAGCGATAGGGTAGAGCCATGTCCGAACTCACGCCCGAGCTCACACTCATTGTCGCCTCGAAGAACTACTCCTCCTGGTCGCTGCGGCCGTACCTCGCGCTGGCCCACACCGGGCAGCCCTTCCGCGAGGTGATGGTGCCGCTGGATGAGCCCGACACCGCCGCGAAGATCGCCCAGCACTCGCCCAGCGGGCGCCTGCCGGCCCTGCGCCACGGGGCAATCTCCATCTGGGATTCGCTGGCCATCTGCGAATACCTCGCGGAGACGTTCCCCCAGGCGCGGCTGTGGCCGCAGGACAAAGAGGCGCGCGCGGTGGCACGCTCGGTGGTAGCGGAGATGCACTCGGGCTTCTCCAACCTGCGGCAGAACATGACCATGGACATCCGAGCCCGGAAGCCGGGCAAGGGGCGTGCGCCGGGCGTGGCCGAGGACATCGCCCGCATCCAGGCCCTGTGGAACGAATGCCGCACCCGCTTCGGCCAGGGGGGGCCGTTCCTCTTCGGGCACTTCACCATCGCGGATGCCTTCTACGCCCCCGTCGTCAGCCGGTTCGTCACCTATGAGGTGGAGCTGGATGCGGTGAGCCGCTCCTACCGCGATGCGGTGCTGGAGCTGCCGGCGCTCAAGACCTGGACGGAGGCCGCGCTGAAAGAGCCGCCCGTGAAGCGCTACCAGTAGCCCAGCGCTCTACAGTCCGAGCGCCTTGAGCTGCGTGTCGAAGGCAGGCGCATCGGTGAAGAGGTGGCCGCGGATGCCGAGCGCGTTGGCGGCCTCGACGAACTCGGGCAGATCGTCGAAGAAGGCGGCCTCGTGCGGCGCACAGCCAGCCCGCTCCAGGGCGAGCTGGTAGAAGGCGGGCTCCGGCTTCACGTGCCCCACCTCGCAGCTCATCAACAAGGCGTCGAAGCGCTGGAGCAGCGGCAGTTGAGGCCGCACGTACGCCACGTGGAGCGCGTTGGTGTTGGACAGCAGCACCAGCTTCACCCGCCCGACCAGCCCCTCCACGCGAGGCAGCACCGCCTCGTGCACGGTGAAGTGGCTGCTCCACAGCGGGGCGAACTCCTCCATGGGCAGCTCCACCCCCAGCGCCCCACACACGTCCCGGCGGATGCCCTCCGCGTCCAGCAGGCCCCGGTTGGCCGCCGTCCAGCCCGCGCCCGTGAGCCGCTGGGCCACCTCGTGCGGCGGCAGCCCCGCGCGCTGCCCCAGCCGCAGGAAGAGCCGCGCGTTGTCGTGGAACACGAGGACGTTGCCCAGATCGAGGATGATCGCGCGCGGCGGCGGCATGGCCCCTTCTATATCCGGTAGCTGCGCGCCACCTGCTGCATCTGCTCGGCGACTTCCTGCAGCGCGTGCGTGGCCTTGGTGGTGGCCTGCAGGCTGAGGACGGTCTCGTTCATCATCGCGGACAGGTCCGTCACCGCGCTGAAGATCTGGGAGATGCCCGCGTTCTGCTGGCTCACCGCGGCCGCGATCTGCCTCACCGCCGACGAGTTGTCCTGGACGATGGTGGTCAGCTCCTTGAGGTTCTCGCCGCTGGCGCGGACCTGCTCCAGCCCCTCTTCCATCCGCATGTAGCCAATCTCCGTCATCTTCGCCGCGGAGAGCATGGCCTGACCGATGTCGCCGAGGATGTCCCGCACGCGCTCGGTGGCCTGGATGGACTGGTCCGCCAGGGAGCGGATCTCCCGCGCCACCACCGAGAAGCCCTTGCCGTGCTCGCCACTGCGCACCGCCTCGATGGCGGCGTTGAGCGCCAGCATGTTGGACTGGTCCGCCAGCTCCTTCACCGTCTGGGTGATGCCGCCGATCTGCTGGCTGCGCTCGCTGAGCTGGGCGATGCGGTGGGCCATCTGCTCCACCTGGACGCGCAGCTCCTCGAAGCCTCCCAGGCCGCCGGTGATGGCGGCCTCACCGACACGGCCTACCTCCTCGGCTCGGGCGGCCACGCTCAGCACCGCGTCCGCTTTCTCCGCGGCCACCAGGGACGTCTGTTTGATCTCCTGCGCCGTCACCTGCGTCTGGTGGAGCGCGGAGGCCTGGCGAGCGATGTTCCGCTCCTGCTGGCGGTTGGCCTGCTCGAGCTCGGACACGGTGGCCTGGAGCACCCGCATGCCGTGCTGAAGGCCCGCCGTCGTGCCCCGCAGGTGGTCCACCATCCGGGCGAAGGCATTCGCGAGATCTCCCACCTCGTCGTCCCGCTGGCTGGGCGGCAAGGGCTGCGTCAGATCCCCCTGCTGGATGATGCGGCCCACCATGGCACTCAGGGCCCGCAGGGGCCGGGTGATGCGGCGGGCCAGCAGGTAGGAGCCCCCGGCCGCCAGCGCCGTGAAGAGGGCCGCCAGCCCCAGCCCCAGCGCGTCCGCGTTGGCCAGCACCCGGTACGCCTCCGCTGGATCCACGCGCGCCACGAACCGCCACCCATCTCCCACGTCCCGGACCTCGGTGCTGTTGAGCACCTCCACGGTCACCATGCCCGAGCCGCTGCGAGGGGGCCCACCCTTCGAGTCGAAGATCAGCGTGCCGTCCGGTCGCCGCACCTCGAGGACGAAGCTGTTCTGGGAGCGCTTCCGGGCACGCGCGAGCGCTGGCTCCACCACCTTGCCGAGCCGCTCCCAGTCATAGGCCGCCAGCAGCACGCCGAGCTTCTGGGGCGCGGTGAGGCCGTAGACAGGCAGCGCCAGCGGCAGCACCCGGGCCTGGAAGGCCGGATCCTCCGCGGCGGAGAACCCCTCGCCCGTCACCTGCTCCTCCTGGGCCGCGCGGAACCAGGGGCTGTTGAGCACCTGGAGCTCCCGGCCCTGCCAGGCCTCGCGCAGCTCGGGGAGGCTCGCGGAGACGGCCTGTCCTTCCATGTTGAAGAGGACCAGCCCTCTGAAGGTCGGCGAGCGGCGGGAGAAGGAGGCAAGCTCCAGGTCACTCCGGGTGAAGTCGCTCTGCTCGAGCGACTCTCGCAGGGTGTGGTCCTCCGCCCAGCTCCGGACATCTGACTCGCGCTCGACCAGCGTGGCCTCCACCAGATCCTTGAGGCCCGCCGCCTCCCGATCCAGGGAGTCCTGCACCTGCTGCTTCATCCACCGGTGGAACTCGGAGGATTCGATCCAAGCAAAGGCGAGCAGCGGTACCGCGGCCATCAGGCTGCAGTAGAGCGTCAGGTGCCCGCGTAGCTTGAGAGTGCCAAGGAGGGGGAGTTTCATGGTGCTCAAGCCCGGAGGCGGCTGCAGCGCCGCCCCCGGCATGCGTCCGGGACTCCACGTCCAGGATTCCACAATGGAGCCCCCGAGCGTAGCAGAGCCCCACAGTCTCCCCGCTATCCCCGTCTAAAGTACTGGGACACGGCCGGGGAGCTCTCGGGCCGGCACGTTGGAGAAGTCGGCGTCCAGATCCAGCACCAGGCGCTGGAGGGCTCGCTTGCTGAGCGCCTTTCGCAGCCGGCCGAGGAACTCGGGGGGCGCGGCGATGATCAATCGCTCGAAGGCATGGGAGTCCACGCCGCGATCCAGGCGCCCGGACAGCTCCCGGGCGAACCGCTCATGCTCCAGCTCCCGGCGCCCATCCGGCTCCGTCTCGGGAGGGGGGCCGTGGAGCGTGCCCGCGTTGGGGTTGTCCCGTTGCTCCTGGAGATCCGAGTTGTGCGCCCGACTCTCGTCATGGCGGAACTCCTCCAGCAGAAGCCAGTCCTCGCCCCGCTCATCCGCCGAGAACAGCCGCATCCGGCTCGCATTGCCCACCAGGATCCAGAGCTTATCCGCCATCGTCTTCCTCCTTTGGTAAAGATGGGATGCGGAGTGCCGCGGCGCCCGGCAAGCTTCCGGGCGCCAGTGGCGCCTGTGTCGGGTGCCGGGGGAGCGACCACACAGGGCCTTTTCCGTGCCCGGCCGCCTGGCATATGCCCAAGGGGCCGGGGGGTAGGCCCCCGCCGCTGGAGGCCTCATGCGTGAGATGGCAGAAGCAGCGGCCGGTTGGTTGGCAGGCAGGCTGGGGGAGATGGAGGAGGCGCTGGCGGCACTCGTCGAGGTGAACTCCTACACGGAGAACCCCGAGGGGGGCCGGAAGGTGGGCGCGCTCCTGCGCGAGGTGTTCTCGCTGCCGGGGCTGTTCGCGGAGGTGGTGTTCAGCCGCCGGTATGCGGACCACCTGGTGTTCCGCTCCCGGGGCCGGGACGGGCTCCCGCCGGTGGCGCTGGTAGGACACCTGGATACCGTCTTCCCTCCCGGCAAGTTCGAGGGCTACCGGAAGGACGGGGCGCTGCGCCGGGGCCCGGGCGTGCTGGACATGAAGGGAGGGCTCGTCGTCATCGCCTGGGCGCTCAAGGCGCTGGCCGCCTCGGGGGGGTTGGAGGTGCTCCCCCCTCTGCGGCTGGTGGTGGTGTCGGATGAGGAGGTGGGCTCGCCCGAGGGCGCGGGCGTCATCCGCAGCGCCATTGGGGGAGCCCAGGCCTGCCTCGTCTTCGAGTCCGGCCGCGCAGGGGATGCCATCATCACCCGGCGCAAGGGGACTGGCGCGGTGAAGGCGGTGGCGCATGGCAAGGCCGCTCATGCGGGCAATGCCCACCAGGAGGGAGCCAATGCCCTCTGGGCCCTGGCACGGTTCATTGATGCGGTGCAGCAACTGACGGACTACCCACGTGGGTTGACGGTGAATGTAGGCAAGGTGGTGGGAGGGCAGGGGAAGAACACGGTGCCGGACCAGGCCGAGGCGGATGTGGACCTGCGCTTCTGCACGCGCAAGGAGGGGGAGGAGCTGCTGCAGCGCTTCCACGAGGCGGGAGTGCAGGCGGCCTCGGGCATCTCCGGTACGCGCATCGAGCTGTCCGGCGGCGTGTCCCGTGAGCCCCTGGAGCGCTCCGAGGCCTCCGCGGCGCTGATGGGGGCCTATGGCACCTGCGCTCATGCCTCTGGACTGGGGACGGCCGAGGCCCCGCTGATTGGAGGAGGCTCGGATGCCAGCACCTCGTCCGGTATGGGGATTCCCTCCATTGATGGGCTGGGGCCTCGCGGCAAGGGCTTCCACACGGTGGAGGAGTACATCGAGGTGGACACGCTGATCCCCAAGGCCCAGGCCCTGGCGAGGTTCCTGGCCTCGCGAACTGCGTAACCTTTCCTCTGGGTAATTCCTTGGAAGGGCGCGGCGGGGTAGAAACGGGGATATGCGTACCTCAGGCGTCCCTCTCTCCGCCCTGCTCGCGCTCGTGCTCGCGCTGGCTGCCCCGTCCGCCCGTGCCCAGGAAGATCAGGGCGGCATGGGGCTGGATCTCTCTGGTGGCGACACCTCCGATCAAGAGACTCCCGCCGAGGGCGAGGAGCAGCCAGGTGCCATCGGCCTGGACCTGAGCAGCGACACGGCGGGCTCGGAGCTGCTGCCGCGCGTGGTGCTGCTGGGGCTGGCTACGCCGGAGCGGGCCGGGGCCGCGGTGGCTTCCCGCTGGCTCAGAGGGCTCTACCTCGCCATCCGGACCAACGAACAGTGGGTGCTGAGCGCCCCGCTGAAGGAGGTGCGCGAGAAGCTGTCAGACGGCTACGCGGCGGCGCTGCGCTGCGGAGAGGCCTCGTGCCTGACGGAGGCCGCCGACACGCTCGATGCGGATCTGCTCGTCACCTCGCGCCTGGCGCTGGAGGATGACGGGTGGACGCTGCGGCTGTGGACGTATGATCGCGACCGCAACAGGGTGGAGACGGACGTGCTCACGGGCCGCTCACCGCGGGACGCGAAGTTCCAGAAGGCGGGCGCGGAGCTGCTGCGAGATCGGATCCGGGGACTGGCACGGCAGCGCGCCATCCTCCAGGTGAAGGTCAACGTGCCTCAGGCGGTGGTGCGCGTGGGTGAGAAGACGCTGGGCGTGGGCAACGTCGAGGCCCGCGTGGGGCCAGGCGACGTGAACCTCATCGTGGAGGCGGAGGAGTTCTCCACGTACGCGAAGACGATCACCCTCAAGCCGGGCGAGAAGAACACGGTGGAGGTCTACCTGGAGTCCTCCGGCCCGGCGCCTGACGGCCCTTCGGAAGTCGTGGCGGAGGCGAGGAGGGAGAGGGAGGGCCCCTCGAAGCCGACCGTCTTTGGCCGGCCCGCGCTCTACACGGCGGTGGTGGGGGTGCTCGCGATGGGCGCGGGCGTCATGGTGGGCATGCAGGCCAAGAAGATCGCTGACCGCGCTCCGGACGCGGACGGTAACGGCATCGCGGACATCACCCGGCGCGAGCGCCTGGACGGGCGGGACAAGGCCAACCTCTCCACGGCGTTGCTGGCCGGCGGCGCCGCGGCGGCAGGCGGCAGCGTGTTGTGGCTCGTCCTGATGCCCACCCGGAGCGAGCCTGCGAAGGCGGCGGCCCCGAGCGTGGCGCCCGGCGCGTCCAGTGGTGGTACTACGTCGCTCCATCTCATCGTTGGCGGGAACTTCTGAATATGAAGGCGCTCTACTTCTCCTTGGCTCTGTTGCTGTGTGGCGTCCTCTTCGGAAGCGCCTCAGGTTGTGTCGTCGACTTCCCGGATGAGCTGCCCTACGCCTGCGAGGCGAACGAGGACTGCGGCGTGAGCCCTCGCGTCTGCGCGGCGCTCCCGGATGGGCGGAAGTACTGCTGCCTGCCCGAGGCGGAGCTGTGCAACCGCCTGGATGACGACTGCAACGGCGCGGTGGACGATCTGACGAACGAGTTCTGCTACACGGGGCCCGAGGAGACGCGCAACGTGGGCGCCTGCCGCCAGGGCAAGGCCTCGTGCGGCAGCGGCAACATCCTCTGCGGGGGCGAGGTGCTCCCCACGGAGGAGCTGTGCAACGGCAAGGACGACGACTGCGACGGCACCGTGGACGAGGGCTTCGACTTCCAGACGGGCCGCAACAACTGCGGCCGGTGTGACCAGGTCTGCACCGATGTCCAGGACTGCGTGTCAGGCCAGTGCGTGCGGCGCCGGGAGACGACGTGCGCCGACACCATGGACAATGACACGGACACGCTCGTGGACTGCGAGGATCCGGACTGCAACAGCCTGCCGTGCGGCGACGGCTGCACCTGCCTCGGTGGCAAGAAGGCGGAGACGAGCTGCGCCAACGGGGTGAGTGACGAGGGGGACGCCCCCGTGGACTGCGCGGACACGGACTGCGACTCGCGCTCCTGTGGCGACGGCTGCCTCTGCCTGAGCGGCACGCGGGGCGAGGGCGACTGCCTCAACACCGTGGATGACGAGGTGGACGGCCAGACGGACTGCGCGGACTCGGACTGCGCGGACAAGTCGTGCGGAGATGGGTGCGTCTGCCGGGGCAATGTGAAGGCGGAGGACCTGTGCGACGACGGCCTGGACAATGACGGGGATGGGACGATGGCGGCCCCGAAGACGGACTGCCAGGACTCGGACTGCAACACCAAGGTTTGCGGCCTGGGCTGCGTCTGCGCGAACCTCGTCAAGAGAGAGGTGGTGTGCTCGGATGGCCTGGACAATGACGTGGACGGAGTGCCGGGGACCCCGAGGACGGACTGCCAGGACTCGGACTGCAACAACCAGACCTTCTGCGTCGCGGGTGAGCCGGGCTCGCAGTGTCTGTCGAGCAGGTGCCAGGAGATCTTCTGCGGCGACACGCGCGACAACGACGGGGACGGCATGACGGACTGCGCGGACGCGGACTGCAACGGCAAGTCGTGCGGCTCGAGTCCTCCCCGCACGTGCAACGCAGGCACGTGCCAGTAACGGGCCTGCAGCCATGAAGATCCTCCTGGCCGTGGTGGCCCTGCTAGGGGCCGTGCTCCTCGTCAGCCAGCTTGTCTTCCGCTCGCGTGGGGCGGTAGCAAGGCGGTGGGTGGCCCAGGAGGGCGCGCTGCTGCTGGATGTGCGCTCCGAGAATGAGTTCGCTGCCGGACACCTGCCGGGAGCTGTGAACGTTCCCGTCACACAGCTCTCCACGCAGCTGGGAACCCTGGGCGACAAGGGGCGCCCCATCGTCGTCTACTGTGCCAGTGGAATGAGGAGTACGCGCGCCTCCTCCCTGCTGCGCGACGCGGGCTTCTCCCGGGTGCTCAACCTCGGAGGCATGTCCGCCTGGTAGGGCATGTAGGTGTTCGGCCACGGACGCCCTGGGTGCTGGCTTGCCTCCTCTTGAGAAAATGAGGGGATGATCGGGTTGCTGGATCGCCAGCCGATGGAGAGCTTCGCCTCCCATGGGTGGCGAAGACCCTATTGCGCAGACGGTGCTGTCCAGCGTGGCCTCCCCAGGTGACGCGATGCGGAGCCTTCAGGAAGCTCAGGAAGGAGAAGTGCTGGGCAACTACCAGCTCGAGCGGCTCCTGGGCGAGGGCTCCATGGGGAGCGTCTTCCAGGCCCGCCATGTCCGGCTGGGCCGGCAGGTGGCGCTCAAGGTGCTCCGCCCCCAGCACGCGCGGGATGTGAGCTTCGTCCGGCGCTTCTTCCAGGAGGCGCGCTCCGTCAACCAGATCAACCACGAGCACATCGTGGAGATCTTCGACTTCGTCGAGGATCCGAGGAGCGGCCACGTCTACTGTGTGATGGAGCTGCTGCGGGGACAGAACCTCGCGCAGGTGATGAAGGAGGAGAAGCTGACGCTGATGCGCATTCAGCGCATCGGCGTGCAGGTGTGCGCGGCGCTGGGTGCGGCCCACAAGGTGGGGGTGGTGCACCGCGACGTGAAGCCCGACAACCTCTTCCTCATGCACCGCGGCGGCCAGGCGGACTTCGTGAAGGTGCTCGACTTCGGGGTGGCGAAGATCCTCACCTCCGAGGGCACGGGCAACACCCTGGACGGCACCATCATCGGCACGCCCACGTACATGGCGCCCGAGCAGGCCGCGGGGCTGCCCGTGGATCAGCGCGCGGACATCTACGCGGTGGGCAACCTGCTCTACGAGATGCTGGCTGGGCACCCGCCCTTCCAGGCCCCTGCCTTCGGTCAGCTCGTGGTGCAGATCATCACCCAGCAGCCGCCGCCGCTTCCCAAGTGCCTGGCCTCGGGCGAGCCGATGCCGCCAGCGCTGGCGGAGCTGGTGCTGCGCTGCCTGGCCAAGGAGCCCGAGGATCGGCCTCAGCAGCTCGAAGAGGTGACGACGGCGCTGCTGACGCTGGGCGCGAAGGCACCGGCTCCTGTGTCCGGGGACGAGGAGGAAGAGATCCCCACTCGGCGCACGTGGATGAAGCCGGAGGCGTGGTGGCTGCGTCCGCGCCTGCCGGTGCTGGTGGGGAGCATGGCCATGGCGATGCTGGCTGGCGCGCTCACGTGGAGCGGGTTGGAGCGGCTCCTGCGACCGGACGAGGTGCAGGCGTCGGCTCCGGTGACGCTCACGGTGCGTACCGTCCCCGAGGGGGCGAAGGTGATCCGTGCGGACACGGGCGAGGCGCTCGGCGTCACACCGCTGGTGAGGGAGCTGCCGCGCTCGGAGGCTTCCCTGGGGTTGCGGGTGGAGCTGGCAGGCTACGTTTCCCTGGAGCGAGAGGTGCGGCTGGACTCGCCCACTGTCATCGACGCTCCGTTGGCCAAGGCGAAGCTGACCCTGCCGGCACCTGCCCCGGCAAAGGCAGCCCCGCGCAAGGAGGTGAAGCGCGATGAGCTCATTGATCCATTCGCGCAGTGAGTGCTGGCGTCTGTCCGTCCTGCTGTGCGCGCTGTGGGTGCTGGCACCCTGGCCCGCGGCAGGCGCGGAGCCCGCCGCGGAGGCGAGGGCGCAGGCGCGCGTGAAGTTCAACGACGGCAACGCCGCCTACGAGCAGGGCGACTTCCGCAGGGCGCTCGAGGCCTTCGAGGCCGCCTATGAGCTGGTGCCGTTGTCCGGCTTCCTCTTCAATGTGGCGCAGTGCCACCGCCAGCTCGGAGACTTCGCACGCGCGGCCTCCTCCTACCGGCGCTATCTGGCTCTCTCCGAGAAGGAGCCTGCGAACGCAGCGATGGTGAAGGAGCTGATCGCGGAGATGGACGCCAAGGCGAAGCAGCAGACCGCGAGCCGAGCCGCGCCCAGGAAGCACGTGGCGCAGGCGAAGGCCGTGGCGAAGGATCGCCCTGAGGCCCACCCCGCCAGGCCTCTCGAGGAGCAAGGGGGGGTAAAGAAGGAGGGCGGCGGGCTGAAGGAAGCCGAGCAGAGAGCCCTGGAGCCCCGCAGGTCCCGCTCGGTGGGGCAGAAGTCCTTGCCCCCAGCAGCAGTGCCCAGCACCTCTGTGCAGGAGGAGCGGGAGCCGCTGACGCGCAAGTGGTGGGTCTGGGCGGGGGCAGGGGCTGCAGCGGTCGTAGCGGGAGGAATCATCTACGCCGTCACGGCGCCAGATCCGCGGCCGACGACGCTGGGGACCATTCCCGGGCGGTAGACTCGGCCGCACGCCAGGTGGCAAGTCCGTGCACCCGTTCGTGCGAGGGGCTCCCCTCGCACGGGTATGGGGAGCGCGCGGTGCTCAGCTCGCCTGCGCGGCCGCGACCCGGGAGCTGAGGCTGGCGCCGAGCCGGTCGATGCGGGCGTAGAAGCCAGCTGCATCATGGAAGGTGAGCCGCACGTCTCCCAGCTCGAGCCGAGCACCTGGCATGAGAGGCGTGGGACGGCCGGGCTCCAGCTCCACCCCGTCCAGCTTCACTGGAGTGGACTTGGGCACGGCCTCCACCATCCACTGCCCATACGGGCTGGTGCGCAGCACCAGGTGCTCGCGAGAGACGGTGGCATCATTGATGACGAAGGCGTTGTGCGAGGCGCGCCCCAGCGGCAGCACGCTGGCCGTCTCGCTGATCGCCACCAGCTCGAAGCAGAGCGCATCCCCCGCGGGGAGGCAGTCGCGCAGATCCGACACCGGGAGCTGGGTGGCCGCGACGTTCTGCCGGCCAGTCTCCGGCACGTTCCACGCACCGGCCTCCCAGACGAGCCAGGGGTGCGGGTAGCGGGCCCGGAACTTTTCTTTGAGCACCAGATGCTGACGGACCAAGAGGGAGAGGAGCAGGGAGCGCGCCATGAAGGAATGGTAATCACCGTCCCCCACGTTCGCGCAGATTCTCTGGCACTCAGGTGTCAACGAATGGTCGAAGTGCAGCGACCGGGCGAGCATGTGGGCGTGCGGAAGTGCACAGAGCTACAGCTTGCGAGCAATGGCCTGGGCGAGCCGTGTAGGTGCGGCCGGATCGAGGCTGAGGAAGAGGCTGGGCTCGGTGGCCTCGAGCTCCTGCAAGCGGGTGCGGCCCTCATTGTCGGTGGCCACATCCACGCGAGCGTAGAGCAGGGGCTGGCCCACGGCGGCGAGCACGTCCTCGGCCAGCCGCAGCTCCTCGGGCACGGGCTCGAAGAGGTGGGGCGCCTGGAAGCTGCGGGGAGAGTCCTTGAGGCCCGGCGGGCGGCGCACGGCATGGCTGAAGGCGCCGTCGAAGAAGAGGTAGGCGCGCTCGCCCTCGGTCTCGAAGGCGGTGAGGTAGGGCTGCACCATGAGCTCGGCTTCCGCGGCCAGGGTGTCCAGGCAGGCCTGTGCGGCCTCGAGCTCGGAGCGGTGGAAGCGGTACGTCTTCAGCGCCCCGGCGGAGACCACGGGCTTGAGCACCACGGTGTCCCAGCCGCGCTCGCGCAACACCGCGTCGAGCGCCACGGTGCTCCCTTGGGGGACCCAGACAGTGGGAGTGAAGGGGATGCCACGGGCCTCCAGCTCACGCAGGTAGGCCTTGTGCGTGTTCCAGCGCAGCACCTCGGGCGGGTTGTAGAGCCGGGTGAGCTTGCCCACCTTGGAAGCCCAGGCGACGAAGGCCTCCCGGCGCAGGTGGCTGTCCCAGGTGGTGCGAATCACCGCCACCTTCGCGGTGCGCCAGTCCATGGCCGGGTCGTCCCAGATGCAGGGGCGAGCGTCGAGCCCCAGCGCCGTGAGGGCGGAGAGGATGGGTGAGTCGTAGGCGTCGAGCTGAGGCAGACCGGCGTAGGTGACGATGGCGACGTCCAAGGGGCGGAGCTCCGGGGGCACGCAGTGGGCGGGGGCGCTTCTTAAGCATCCGGCCCTGGGCGTTGTCCACCGCTCTGGTGTCGTGCACGGAGCTTCATGGGCAGCCCATGCTTGGGGCGCAGGGTGACGGAGGGCAGCAGCTCCACCTCACGCTCCGAGGTGCGCTCCAGCCGGAAGTGCCTGGCCAGGGTGGCCAGCGCGAGCCGGGCCTCCATCATCGCGAAGCTCTGGCCGATGCACAGCCGGGGGCCGCCTCCAAAGGGGAACCAGGCGAAGCGCGGCAGCCGTCGCTCCAGGCCGTCCGCCCAGCGCTCAGGGCGGAACGCCAGCGGCTCTTCGTAGAAGCGCGGATCTCGATGCACCGTCCAGGGGTTCAGCCACACCATGGCGCCCGCGGGGATGTGCCAGCCCCCCAGCTCATCTTCCTCCACGGACTCCCGGCTCAGCGACCAGGCGGGGGGAAAGAGCCGCAGGGACTCCCTCACCACGCCTTCGGTGAAGGGCAATGCCGGCAGGTCCTCCACCGTGGGTGCTCGGCCGCCCAGCACGGAGTCCAGCTCCTGGTGCAGCGCGGCCTCGGCCTCCGGGTGCCGGGCCAGCAGATCCCAGCAGAGGGTGAGGGTGATGGACGTGGTCTCATGGCCGGCCAGCATGAGGGTGAGGGCCTCATGGCGGATCTGCTGGTCACTCATCCTGCTCCCGTCCTCATCCTGGACCTGGAGGAGCATGGACAGCAGGTCTCCCCTGTCGCCCCCGGCCTGGCGCCGCTGGTGGATGATGCCGTCGACGATCCGGTACAGCTTCCGGAGCGCGGTCCGGTAGCCGAGGTTCTCCGGTGTGGGGATCCAGCTGGGCACCACCAGCGTCTGCACCTTCGAGAAGTGATCAATCACCTTCGCGAACGCCGGCCCCACCCCCTCCGTGGCCTTGTCCTCCACCTCGAGGCCGAAGAGGCACCGGACGACGATGCCCAGCGTGAGCTCCATCATGTCCTCGGAGATGTCGCGGGAATCCCCGTCGCGCCAGCGAGCCAGGAAGCGCTGGGAGTGCTCGCTCATCACCTGCCCGTAGGTGGCGAGCCGCTGACGGTGGAAGGCGGGCTGCATGAGCCGCCGCTGCCGGAGCCAGAACTCCCCGTCGCTGGCCAGCAAGCCATTGCCAAGCGATTCCCTCAGGAGCACGCGCTGGAGCTTGTCCTTGATGTAGTTCCGCTGGCGGGTGACGAGGACGTGCTCGATGTGCTCCGGGAGGTTGAGCACGTAGGTGGGCTGGCGCAAGAAGGAGAGGTACGCCACGTCACCGTAGCCGCCCCAGGCGCAGTCCTCGAGGAAGGCGAGCGGATCCTTCGCGTAGGCGAGAATGCTCCCCAGCAGGGGCAGGGGGCGGGGACCTTTGGGGCGCGGCTGGGGCATGGATCAGCTTACCGGCTCGCCCGCGGTGAGGGCGGCGCCTCGGTCCTCGCAGGCTTCCCACATCCGGAGGAAGGCCTCGGCCGAGGAGAAGAGCGGGTCGAGCTGCGCGTCCGTCATTCCCACGTGGACGAGATCGCGGATGAAGTCCGGCAGCAGGCCGATGTGGGCGAGCCCATCGGTGTTGAAGTCAAAGGTCCGGGAGCCAGCGCGCGAGGGCTCGAAGGGCACGCGCGAGCGGTACATGTTCCCCGTGTAGGGCAGGGGTGGCCGGTTGCGCTGCAGCTGCTGCTGCACGGGCCGTCGCTTGGCACGGCGCTTGTCATCGTGCAGGCCGAAGGCGGCGTTGGGGCCGTAGCGGGGGCCGGGCTGCTGGTTGAGGCCGTTGAAGTCGGTGCCCACGGCCACGCCGCCGGAGCCCACCTCGCGCAGCAGGGAGAGGGCGTACTGGTAGGACTGGGCCCACGTCTTGGACGAGCGCGCGCAGTCGTTGGGGACGGTGCTGCCGGGGAAGTCCTTGAGCTCGTGCTGGTTGGTGATGGGGGCCAGCAGCCCGCCCAGCGAGAGGATGCGCCGCACCTGCTCGCGCGTCTTCATGTACTCGTTGGCGCGCTTGGCCTTGATGCTCGTGTCTTCGGGGGCCAGGGCCTGCTCGCGGAAGGCGCAGTGCGAGGCGACGACGGGGTAGCGGGACTGCTCGGCGAGGGAGAGGACGTCGTCGGTGCAGTGCTCGGACATGTGCTCCACATCGAGGATGAAGCCCTGGCGCATGGCTGCGTTCAGGAAGGACTTGCCGGTGGCGGTGAGCCCGAGCTGGTTGGCGTGGCCTTTCCCCGGGGCGTTGAGGGAGTAGCCCTTGGGGTAGTGGGCTCGCTGCGTCACCTCGTAGAAGATGATGGCGGCCTTGGTCTGGGTGTCCAGGTCCTGTCCCAGCCGGAAGCTCAGGCCGGAGTGGCCCTCGACGTTCAGGAAGGAGCCTCGCAGGAAGTGGTTCACGAGGTTGAACTTGTCGTCGTAGACGGCGGCACCGCCGAAGCTGTTATTGGCCAGGTGCAGCGGGGTGATCATCCGGAAGCCCTGGTCTCGGAGCCACTGGAGGATGCGGGGGAGCTGCTCGGGGGCGAGGGGCTTCTTGTTGAGCGCGGCGCGGTCACCGAGGAGGCTGTCCAGCGAGTCCACCTCCACGCCAGCGATGACGGCGAGCTTGCCGGACTGGATGAGCTGGCGGGCGTGAGAGGCGCTGAGGGCCAGTCCCATCCAGTCGGAGTGGCGCTCGGTGAAGCGGCGCAGCTCGCGAATCTGCTTCTCGATGGAGCTCTCGTCCTTGTCAGGGTGGTGGGTCTGCTCGGCGAGCATCTCGTTGTTCACGGCCACGCTGCACAGCAGGCGCAGGCCCCCGTCGTGGGCGCGCTTGAGCCAGTCCACGAACATCTGCTGGTGGACCATGGTGGTGAACTGGGGCCAGTGGGCGTAGGAGTCATGGCCGCAGGGCCCGTGGCCGAGGCCGCCCTCGATGAAGAGCTGGATGAGGGACCAGTTCTTGCCGAAGTGGCCAAGTCCCCAGGGGCCATGAAGGTGGACGTCACAGCGGGCGAGTGCCCGCTCGATGTCACCATCGGGGAAACCGGAGAACAGGTGCCCGCCGAAGCCGAGGTGCGCCGTGGTGTGGCAGTGCAGGTCGGCGAGTCCGAACACGGATGAGGGCATGGGAAGCTCCAGGGCCGGTTGCGAGAAGCTCCAGCATGCCCCGGAGGGTTCAGGGCATGCCAGCCATCTCGGACAGGGGGGCGCGCGTCGGATGCCTCCAGCTTGGCCCATGGAGGCTGCGACGACGGTGAGCCCTTGGTGAGCACCGAGGCCGCATGGGGACGTGGCGAGCATCCAAGCGTCAGCGTCGGGCGGGAGCCTACCCCCGCAGGGTGTCCGAGGGTGAAGGATGGGCGCCACCCGGCGGCTCCTCCTCTTCCCCGTAGCAGCCCTCTAACCTCCTCCTCGCAAGAAGGAGTGACACATGATTCTGAGGCGGATGTTGCCGCGATAAACGGAGTCCATGACCAAGCGGTTCTTCAGACTGGCCGACGACGTGATGTTCCCGAACCGTTGGCACTTGGCGATGCCCCGGAACACCCAGGGCGTCAAAGTGGACGATTACGAGTTCTGGAGGGGAACGCCCGTCCACATCAAGAGCCGCTTGAGAATCCCCATCGAGATTGAGGGCACGCCGCTGGACTACACAGAGGCTGGCCTAAACATCCCGGTGGTTCATGTCCGGGTCGCTTCCATGTTCGCGGAGTTGGCCCCGGACGACGTGCAACTGATCCCCGTGGATGTGGCGGGCCAACCGGATCAGTACCTCATCCTCGTGGCCACACGCCTCATCCGATGTATCGACGAACAGGCGTCCCGGATCGAACTCTGGACGCATGAGGACGGAGTGCCTCACAAGGTCGGTCAGTATGCCTCCGTGCGTGACATGCGTATCGACAAGGCCAAGGCGGGAAGCGCCCAGGTGTTGCGGTGCGAGGGGTGGAGCAGCCCGCTGATCGTCTCCGAGGAGATCAAGGATGCCTTGGAGGGCATGGGCGCCACAGGCACAAGGTTCGAGGAGGTCTAGTCCAATGGGCGGCCGCGTGAGTGGGTGCCCTGGGGCTCATGAGTTGGGCGACCGCGGTCAGCGGAAGGCATCAACGATGT
This sequence comes from Hyalangium sp., assembly GCF_035629615.1. Taxonomy (GTDB): domain Bacteria; phylum Myxococcota; class Myxococcia; order Myxococcales; family Myxococcaceae; genus Hyalangium. The sequence goes on from NZ_DASPHO010000637.1 coordinate 35,540, forward strand.
AGACGCCCGCCCTGGAGAATTCGAGCACTGCGCTTCCTGGGCGAGGGCCTGGATTCTTTCGCAGCCCACCACGGCCCAGGCGGGCCACGGCGCAGATGGGAATCGTCTCGCCGTCGGGTGGACGCGCTTCGTAGTACCGAATGACGACGTTCGGACCGCCAGTCCAGATCTGGCCGTACAGCCGGGTGATAGGAGGGAGCGGTCCAAGCTCCTCCTTCAAGTAGCTCTCAACGGGGCCATCGTTGACGATGATCGAGTTCTGGCTGCTCTGGTTGGCGTCGATCTCCACGGTCGAACTGTCGGCTGGCCGAAGCTGTAGAATCCTCATCGCCGCCAGAGCCTCCTCGGGGCACTCCTGGGGTCCCGGGCCTCCGTCCGGGCGAATGGAAACGCCAGTGCCTGTGCAGCCCAGGCACGACACAACGATGAGGGGCAAGAGGAACGTCGCTTTCATCGGGAACATGTGGGGCGCTCTTACTTCCCGCGCTCTTGTTCGCCAAGCCGGGCGAGCGCGCATCGCGCTGACCGTGCCAGTTAACGCCGGTCCTTGAGCACCAACTCGACGTAGGCTTGCCGGAGCCCGCCATCCCTGAAGAGCTCCAGGACGAGTCTGTCGTCTATCTTGTTCGAGTCGAAAGAGGACAGGTCGGTGACGACGGCGATGCGGCCTGTTGCACCTGGCTCGATGGCGGACCGGGCTGTGCGCAGAGCCAGGGGGCGTGACTCTCGGGTCGTCCATGTGGTGAGCCGTGCCTCCTGCAACTTCCATGGCTTCACCGGGTCCTTGTTCGTGATCTTGAAGACGACGGCTGCCTTCGTATTCGCCACCTTCCCCTTGGGCACGAGAACGGAGATCTCAACCTCGATCCCTTCCTCGCGGAGCAGCCAGCTATGGTCCTCCTTGAAAGGGGTCATCTTGAGCTCGTTGTTGGCCAGGAGTGCCGCGAGGGCGTGGTCCACCGAGCTCTCCTCTTCTCGCTGTCGCCGGTTCGCAGCCTTGAGCGACCGAACCTCCTTGCGCTTCTCCTCCAACTCCTTCCGAACCGCCTCTGGGGCTTCAGGATCGGGATAGACGTTGATCTGGCCGTCGACCGCAGCAGCGGCAGAGGCGACGGTGAAGGGAAGCTCTGTCCCGTCTTCGAGTGTCACCAGCAGCATGAAGCGATCTCCGGGCGCAAGGTCCCGGAGCGGGACGATGACCACGGACTTACCGCCCATGAGCAAGGGCTCGAACCTGCCTTCCCAACCCAAGAGCTTTGTCCGGCTTGAATCGACCGGAACTGGCAGCCGGAGAGTGGTCGCCACGCCTCCAGCAACGTAAAGCTCTGTCACGTCATCATTGGGGTCCTTTGAGAAGTAGATGCTCCTCTGCATCGGCAGCCCGGTGAGGTGCGGCTGGCAAGGGTTCTCCTGAGCTTTCACGGCCATGGACACCCATAGGAGGGCGGCCAGGGTGGCCTGCTGCATCCGGCTGACGTGGAAGGTTGCCATGAAGAAGGGCAACCTATCAGGTTTTGGGAGCCTGGGCGCCCCGTCACCCGGAGCGAATGAGGATCTGTCCCGGGGCGCTGGGGGCCGCATGTGGACCCGACGCCGGCCCGGCGGCCTGCTGAACATGGGCCATGGCCACCTGCGTCGCCCGAGCCAGCGCCAGCTGCCCCTGTGGGTAGGGCGCCACCTCTCCCGTCAGCGCCAGCAGCTGCTGCCGCACCTCCGCGCCCGTAGCCGTCCGCTGGTTCATGTCCCGCTCCAGCAGCCGCATCACCACCGCGTCCAGCTCCGGCGGCACGTCAGGGCGGATCTGCGAGGGCGGCGGCAGCTCCTGTGACACGACCGCGGCCATCAGCGACGCCTCATCGTGCCCCATCAACAGGCGCCTGCCCGTGAGCGCTTCGTGCAGCGTGAGGCCCAGCGCGAACAGGTCCGTCCTCCCATCAATCGGCTTCCCGTATGCCTGCTCCGGGGACATGTACCCCAGCTTGCCGCGCACGTTGCCCGCCACGGTGAGCTGCGCACGCGCCGTGTCCCGCGCAATGCCGAAGTCCGACAGCTTCACCTCTCCTCCCCGGGACACCAACACGTTGGGCGGGTTCACATCCCGGTGGATCAGGTGCAGCGGCTCGCCATATTTCCCGGTGCGCCGGTGCAGGTAGTCCAGCGCCGCGGCCAGCTCCGCTCCCAGGAACGCGGCGGCGCCCAGCGGCAGCCCCTGCCAGCCCAGCCCCCGCAGCACCGTGCTCAGCGGCAACCCATCCACGTACTCCATGGCCAGGAAGTACGTGTTCCCGTGCCGCCCCAGGTCAAACACCTGGACGATGTTGGGGTGGTGCAGCGTGGAGCACAGCTCCGCCTCACGGCGGAACAGCGACACGAACTCCGCGTCATCCGCGTACGAGGGAAGGATCCGCTTCAGCGCCACCTGCTTCTCGAAGCCTCCCTCCGGGCTGTACGTGGCGCGGTACACCTCGGCCATGCCACCCGAGCCAATCCGCTCGTGCAGCATGTACTTGCCCATCACCTCCTGCTCTCGCAGCGCCGCCAGCGCCTGCGCCGTCTTCTGCACGAAGTGCCGCGCGAGGATGGCGGTGGCCACCCCCGAGCTCAGCAGGAACACCGAGCGCATGATGATGAAGGGCGGGGTGAGGGTGAGCAGCGGCTGCTCGGGAAGCAGCGGCCGGACGAAGAAGAAGTACAGCAGCAGGTACTCGCCGCCCGCGAGCGCCCCGGCCACCAACGCCAGCAGCGGCTGTGTGCGCAGCGCCGCCAGCACCACCAGCGTGCCCCAGATGACGAGCGTGGGCGCGGTGAGCGCGTACGCCGCCCCCTGGAACTTCAGGTCGAAGGCCAGCACCACCGAGGGGATGCTCACCTCGATGGCCACGTTGAGCCAGTGGATGGCGGGGTGGAACCACCCGGCCCGCAGCGCTCGCCACAGGACGGTGTAGTAGACGCACAGCACCCCCACCAGCGACAGCAGCGCCTGGGTGAGCCCCCAGCCGATGTGCGGCCCCAGGGCCCCTACCGCCACCAGGCACGCCGCGGCCAGGCCCGCCATGTACCCGGCCACGGACGTCTCTCGCGCCTGGGCATCTCGGCGCATGTGGTTCTGCAGGAAGCGGGAGACGGCGTTGGTGCGCGGAGTCATGGCAGCCCCAAACCATAGTGCGAACAGGGGTTTGGCTGGCAGGGGGGCAACAGAGGGACCTATCAGGTACTCCCAGTGTGCGCCCTCTCCGCTTCCTTGGCAGGTTGGGTCCAGGGTAAAGTGCTGCTGAAATGTTGCACAAGGCCCCCCGTGCTCTGCCAGGACGGAGGCCTCTTCCTCGCTCTCCCAGGACATCCGCATGCGTCAACCCACACGCCTTCTTCTGGCCGTGCTCGCCACGGGACTTCTCGCGCTCACCGGCTGCTCCGGTGACGACAAAAATGTCTGCGGCAACGGCCTCAAGGAGGGAGCTGAGCAATGTGATGACGGCAACCTCACTGTAGGGGACGGCTGTAGCAACACGTGCTCCGTGGAGACCGAGGTACAGGCCTGTGGCAACGGCGTCCGGGATGTCGAGGAGGCGTGTGACGACGGGAACGTGCAGGACGGGGACGGGTGCGAGAGCAGCTGCTCGCTGACGCCCAAGCCCATCACCCAGTGCGCGAGCCTGCCGGCGGTGCCCAGTGGGTCCACGTGCGCGGTGACGAAGGCGGGCACCAGCGGCGCGCGGCTGTTCCAGGGCGTGGTGCTCAAGGACAGCGGGGTGCTCAACGGCGGCCAGGTGCTGGTGGACGCGCAGGGCATCATCCAGTGCTCGGAGTGTGACTGCTCCTCCAAGGAGGGGGCCGCGGAGGCCACTGTCATCTCCTGCCCGCAGGGCGTCATCTCCCCGGGCCTCATCAACGCGCACGACCACATCACCTTCCAAGGGCCGCCGGGCGCGGGCAGCGCGGAGCGCTACGAGCACCGCCACGACTGGCGCCGCGGCAATGACGGGCACACACAGGTGAGAAACAACGGCTCGACGAACATCCTCATCACCTGGGGCGAGCTGCGGCAGGTGATGGCGGGCACCACCTCGGTGGCGGGCAGCGGCGGGCAGCCGGGCCTGCTGCGCAACCTGGACAAGGACAGCGTCACCACGAGCGGGGGCAACCAGCAGGGGCTGGACGAGCCGGCGCTCCTCTACCAGACGTTCCCGCTCGGGGACTCGGGCGCCGGGGAGCTGACGAACAGCTGCGCCTACCCGGGCATCGACAGCCCGTCCGTCATCCCCCAGCACTCCGCCTACTTCCCCCACGTGGGCGAGGGCATCGAGGAGTCCGCGCACAACGAGTTTCGCTGCACCTCCACCACGGCCAACGGCGGGAGGGACTTGTTCCAGCGGCAGACGGCCGTCATCCACGGCATCGCGGTGACGGCGAAGGAGATTGGCACCATGGCCAGCAAGGGCACGGACCTCATCTGGTCTCCGCGCTCCAACCTCTCGTTGTACGGGGACACGGCCATGGTGCCGGCGTACAAGACGATGGGCGTCACCATCGCCCTGGGGACGGACTGGGTGCAGTCCGGCTCCATGAACGTGCTGCGCGAGCTGCAGTGCGCGGACTACCTGAACGCCACCTACTATGCGCGCACCTTCACGGACGAGCAGCTGTGGCGCATGGTGACGGCCAGCGCCGCGGATATCACCGCCACGCAGGAGAAGCTGGGCCGGCTCGAGCCGGGCAAGGTGGCGGACCTGGCCATCTTCCGCCTGCGCACCTTCGCGGCCTCCCCGTACCGGGCCGTCATCACCGCCAACTCGGAGGACGTGGTGCTCACCATGCGCGGGGGCAAGCCGCTGTATGGCGATCAGGCGCTGGTGGCCACGCTGGGCCAGGGCGGCTGTGAGTCCGTGGAGGTGTGCGGCGCTCCCAAGGTCCTGTGCGTGAATGACGAGATGGGGCAGACGTTCACCGCGCTCCAGACGGCCAACGCGAGCGCCTACCCGCTCTTTTTCTGCAACCAGGCGCCGAAGGACGAGCCCACGTGCGTCCCCCAGCGCACCTCCACCAACGCCTCCTTCCCCGCCAGCGTGAACCAGTCCACGGCGTACAACGGCGCCCGCTCGGCGGATGACAAGGACGGGGATGGTGTTGCGGACGCCCAGGACAACTGCCCCATCTTCTTCAACCCCATCCGCCCCATGGACAATGGGGCCCAGGCGGACGCGGACAAGGATGGGGTGGGCGATGTGTGCGATCCGTGCCCGCTGCTGGCGGGTGCCTCGAGCTGCTCGGTGCCGCCTCTGGAGGACGAGGACGGGGACAGCATCAAGGACTGGCAGGACAACTGCCCGTATGTGGCCAACGCGGACCAGGCGGACGCGGATGCGGACAAGCGCGGCGACGCGTGTGATGCGTGCGCCACGGCCAACCCGGGCGCCAAGGCCTGCGCGGTGTCCATCTATGAGGTGAAGAAGCCGGTGGATGGGGTGTACCGGCTGGTGAACGAGCCGGTGTCCCTGGCGGACGTGCTGGTGACGGCGGTGGGCAGCAACGGCTTCTTCATCCAGTCACACCCCTCGGAGACGGGGCGCTACCAGGGGCCGGACTACTCCGGGATGTTCGTGTACACCGGCGCGGTGCCCTCCGTGGCGGTAGGGGATCGCATCACCATCACGGCCGCAAAGGTGGCGGACTTCTTCGGCCAGATCGAGCTGACCGATCCTTCCATCACCAAGAACTCCGGCGGCAACCCGCTGCCGGCACTGGTGACGGTGAGCCCGGCGGACGTCCGAACCGGAGGTCCCCGCGCCGCGGCGCTCGAGGGGGTGCTGGTGGAGCTGAACAATGTCTACGTGACGAAGCAGGAGCCCTCGCTCGGTGCGGCGGACAGGGCACCCTCCAACGAGATCGTCGTGGACACCGCCCCTGGCACGGACGGAGAGGCAGTAGGCGTCCGGGTCAATGACTACTTCTACGTGGCCTCGACGCTGCCGGCCGTGGGCACGAAGTTCCGCCTCGTGCGCGGAGTGCTGGACTATCGCAACGGCAACTCCAAGGTGGAGCCGCGCAGCGCGCAGGACTTCGTGTCGCCGCCCGCGGCCCTCACCTCGTTCGGTCCCTCGGGCCAGTACGTGCGCGTGGGGCAGACGGGGACGGACGCGTTCCCGCAGGCCCTCACGGTGACCATGGCCGCCCCCTACTTCGAGGATGTGGCGGTGACTGTCGAGTCCAGCTCCGCGGCACTGCGAGCGGGCGACAACGGCACCGTCATCATCCCCGTGGGGAAGACCTCGGCGGTGGTGCCGCTGCATCCGCTGGAGCAGGCCACCAGCGTGACGCTCACCGCGCGGCTGGAGGACTCCTCGCAGACGACCACGGTGCGCGTGCTGGGTGAGATGGAGGAGCCCACGGTGGTGTCCGTCACCCCCACGCCCGTGGTGACGGCAGCGGGCCACTCGGTGCGCTTCACCGTGAAGCTGGATCGCCCCGCACCTGCGAACAGCACCCTGGACGTCACCGTGAGTCCGGCGACGCTGGGCACGGTGGATGCGCCGGCCCTCGCTGTTCCGCTCAACGCCACGGAGGCCACCTTCACCCTCACCGCGGATGCAGGGACGACGGACACGGGCGGCACCGTGACGGCTGCGCTGGGCACGGGCAACACCGCGAGCGCCACGGTGACGCTCACGACAGACCCCTTGCCGAAGCTCATCAGCATGACGCCTGCTTCGGCGTTGACGGTGGAGCCTGGCGCCACGCAGCAGTTCACCCTCACGCTGGACCTGCCAGCGCTGTACGACACGGCGATCGCCGTGACCGCGGCGCCGGACACGGCAGGGACGACGTTCGGCTCGGCGCCCACGGTGGTAGTGATTCCCACGGGCGCGACGTCGGCTCCCTTCTCCTTCGCCGCAGGCTCGAGGAACAACGTGAGCGGGAGTGTGACGGCTTCCTTCGACGGCGCCACCTTCACCACGCCGGTGACGGTGATCGCGGCGCCGCCGGTGCTGACGAGCCTGACGCCGGGCTCGGCGCGGGTGACGGTGGGCAGGACCCGGGTGTTCACGGCGACGGTGGATCGCGCGGTGCCGGAGGGCGGCATCTCCGTGGCCGTGTCCCTGGACTCAGCGAGCCTCGGCTCGCTCTCGCCCACGGGCACCCTCACCATTCCCCAGGGGGCGCTCAGCGGTCAGGTGACCTTCACCGCCGGGAGCGAGGAGCGCACCGGCCAGCTCTCGGCCTCATGGAACGGCGTGACGCTCCGGTCGGACATCTCCGTCACCCTGGCCTCCATCGCCAGCCACCTCGTCATCAGCGAGGTGGCGGTGCAGGGCCCCGGGGGTGCCAACGATGAGTTCGTCGAGCTCTACAACCCGACGAATCAGGACATCGACATCACGAACTGGAAGCTGCAGTACAAGAGCGTGTCGGGTGCCACCTACTCGGGCAACTTCAACATCGCCACCACTCCCAGCACCACCATCACGATCAAGGCTCACGGCTACTTCCTCCTGGCTCAGGGAGGCTACTCGCCCGGAGCGGGTGAACCCGCGGCGGACATGACGTACGGGTTCAGCATGTCAGCGGCCGTGAACGGAGGCGGCCACATCCGTATCGGTCCCGACCTGACGGCCAGCGAGCTGAATGACCCGGACACGGTGGACAAGCTGGGCTATGGCACGGGGGACTCGGCGGAGGGCAGTGCGCCCATTGCAGGGAATCCTCCCGCCTCGCCTGCCAGCTACGAGCGCAAGGCGGGCCCGGGCTCCACGGCCGCCTCGATGGGAAGCGGCGGCGCGGATGAGACGAAGGGCAACGGGCAGGACACCGACAACAACGCGGCGGACTTCATCATCCGCACCACGCGCCAGCCGCAGAGCAGCACCAGTCTGGTGGAGCAGCCGTAGCCCCACTCACCTGAGGGCCACCCCTCTCCCCGCGCGGGAGAGGGGGAGGGCACCCGAGGCCCTCGCGCCCGGGAGCGAGCGCGGGCCCGGGGGCCTACTCCTTCGGAGGGTTGAAGCCCGTCACGAGCAGCTTGTCCAGGGCGGCCAGCACGGGATCGTACGTCACCGTGGCTCGGAACAGGTTCTGGTAGGTGAGCAGGCCGATGTAGCTGCCCATCATTCCATGCGCGGTCTGCACGGGATCCAGGTCCGCACGGAACTCCTGCTTCTTCTGCCCGTAGCGGATGATGCCGGCCAGCACGTGGACGTAGAGGTTCAGCTTCTCGCGCAGCGCCTCGGCGACGCGCTCGTTGGAATCGGCGGACTCGGCCGCCACCATGCCGAAGAAGATGCCGTACTCGCGGTGGTAGCGCAGGAACTGCGCGGTTCGGTTCATGAACCGGACCAGCTGCTCATGCGCTGGCAGCTTGCGCTGCTCGGAGAGCAGGTCCACGAACTCCTTGAGGTAGCGCTCGTGGAGCTCGTCGATGGCCGCCAGCAGCAGATCTTCCTTGGTGGGGAAGTGCCAGTAGAGCGCGCCCGGCGTCATGCGGATGGCCTTGGCCAGCTCCGCCATCGTCGTTGCCAGGAAGCCTCGCCGCGCGAACAGCGTGATGGCCGCTTCGAGAATCTCTACCCGGGTGCGCGCCGCGCGCTCTTGCTTGATCTCCCGTTTCGCTGGTTCCTTGGCCATGGGAGGGCCATCCTACCTACCTCACGAGAGCAGCGTCACGTGGACAATCTCCGGAGGAGCCGCTACACGCACCGGCGGCCCCCAGAAGCCTGTCCCCCGGCTGACATAGAGGTGGCGCCCGTTCTCCTCGAAGTGTCCGGCGTCGTGCTCCCAGATGGCGGAGATGGCCAGGGTGAAGGGGAAGAACTGGCCGCCATGGGTGTGCCCGGAGAGCTGCAGGCCCATTCCGGCGCTTGCCGCCTCGCGCCAGTTGGCGGGCTGGTGGGCCAGGAGCACCGCCGGGCGCTCGGGATCCCTCCCCGCCACGGCCCGTGCCAGATCGTACCGCTTGGCGTAGCCAGAGCGGGACGCGCCCCAGTCATCCACGCCCACCAGATCAAAGGAGGCGCTCGGCTCACCGATGCGCACGTACCGGTTGCGCAGCACGGAGACGCCCATGCGCTCCAGGGCCTCGGTCCACGCCTCGTCGTCCGAGTAGTACTCGTGGTTGCCGGTGACGAAGAAGGTGCCGTGCCGGCTGCGGAGGTTGGAGAGAGCCGACACGGCGTGGCCCAGCTCGGACACGCTGCCGTCCACCAGGTCCCCGGTGATGCACATCAGGTCTGGCTTGAGCACGTTGCACTGCTCCACCAGGGCGTCCATGAAGCGGCGCTTGATGACGGGGCCCACGTGGATGTCGCTGAGCTGGACGATCGTGAAGCCATCCAGCGCCTTGGGCAGTCCTGGCAGGCGGAGCGCCACCCGGTTGACGACAGGAGGGTGGAAGGCACGCCAGGCGCCGTAGCCCACAGTGCCGGTGGTCGCGAGCAGGGCCCCGCCAGCGGTGGCGCGGGCGAGGAACAGGCGCCGCTCCTCGGAGACGGGGGACTTCTGCATGCGTCGGCGCTGGAGGAGGCGGGACAGGGCGCTCGCGCCGCCCAGGGTCCACAAGGCCAGGAGAAGGTAGATGGCCACCCCCATCCAGCCCCACCCCACGGTGGCCAGGGCGAGCACGGCGTTCTCGGGCAGCACGAGCGCCAGCAGCCGCGAGCCCAGCATGAGCAGGCACAGTGCCGCCATGGTCACCACCCCCGCCTTGCGCCAGCCCGGGTGCCCAGAGGTGTCGCGGAAGATGCGCCGGTACAGGTAGACGTGGGTCAGCACCGAGAGGGTGCCCATGAGGGTGAAGATGACCAGGTAGCGGACGATGGCGGCGGAGGGCATGGCGCCCCCATACTTACCGGATCCGCGCCCGCCGCAACCTGAACTGCATGTGAAGAAGCGTCAAGCGGTGTGGCCGCCCCGGATCAGGCCAGGATCGAGGAGGGCTGGCCGCGCTCCGCGAGCAGCCCCCGGAGGCGGGTGCGCAGCGTCTCTGGCTCGAAGGGCTTCTCCAGCCAGGGCAGCCGCGTGGTGTCCAGGAAGGCGCGCGCTGCTTCGGTGAAGGCGCCGCCGGTGAGGAACACCATGCGCTCGGCCTGCCCGGGCGCCTCGCGGACGAGCGTCTCGTGCAGCTCCATCCCCGTCATCTCCGGCATCATCAAGTCACAGAGGATGAGGGCGTAGCGCTCTCCGGCCCGCAGCCGCTCCAGCGCCTCGCGTGCGTGGGTGAGGGCCACCACCTCGTGCTCGGGTGCCAGCGTGCGAGAGAGGGCCGCGATGAGCAGCGGTTCGTCATCGATGACCAGCAGCCGGCCCCGGGGCGTGGGGGCTTCGGCCTCGGGCGTGACGGCGGCCTGCCTCCCGGAGGGGTGCGCCGGGGCCGGGGGCAGGACTACCTCGAACGTGGTGCCCCGCCCCTGCTCGCTGCGCACGTGGATGTCTCCGCCCATGTTCTGCACGTAGGAGTGGCAGATGGACAGCCCGAGCCCCGTGCCCACCCCCACCGGCTTGGTGGTGAAGAAGGGCTCGAAGATGCGCGGCAGCACCTCGGCGGGAATGCCCGTGCCGGTGTCGCTCACCGCTACGATGATCTGTCCCCGCTCGTCCGTGCGCGTGGTGACGCGGATCTCGTTGCGGTCCGCATGTCCCTCGGGGATGGCCTGGGCGGCGTTGACGAGCAGGTTGAGGAACACCTGCCCCAGCCGCGTCTCGTCCCCCAGCACCTGGAGTGGCTCGCCATAGTCCTTCACCACCCGGGCGCGGTGGCGGATCTCCGCGTCCGCGAAGGAGAGCGCCAGCTCCAGCACCGTGTGGACCTCCACCTTCCGCAGGCGCTCGGGCTGCATGCGGGAGAATGTCCGGAGATCCTGGACGATGCGGCGCACCCGGTCCGCGCCCTGCAACGCCTCGTCCAGCGCCAGCTCCACCTCGCCCCAGCGCTCCTGGGCATCCGCCTGCCGGGCGGTGCGCACCTCGGTGGCCGCGTAGTGCAGGTTGGAGATGATGAAGGCCAGCGGGTTGTTGATCTCGTGCCCCACTCCGGCGGCCAGGGTGCCCACCGCCGCCATCTTCTCCGCGTGGACGAGCCGCTCGCGCGTGGCTTGCAGCTCCTGGAGGCGTGCTTGGAGATCGCCGTTGACGGTGGCCAGCTCGGCGGTGCGCTGGTCCACGCGGGCCTGCAGCTGGTGCTCGCGCTGGCGCACCCGGAGCACGCGCAGCCACGCCAGGCCGGCCACCGCCAGCACGGCGGCCAGTCCGTAGGCCACTCGGAACCACCAGGTCTGGTGGAAGCGGGGCGCCAGGAAGAACGTCAGTGTCGCCTCGGAGGGCTCGCTCCTTCCATCCAGGGACTCCACCCTCACCCGAAACCGATGCTTCCCCGGCGCCAGGTGCGTGTAGTGGGCCACGCGCTCACCACTGGCCTGCACCCAGTCCGAGTCCACTCCCTCGAGCTGGAAGCGGAAGCGCAGCTGCTGCGGGGCGCGCAGGCCCGCGGCGGTGTAGCGCAGCTCCACGCGGCCCTCACCCACGGGGATGTGGTCCCACTGAGCGCGAGGGATTGGCTGGCTGTCCACGAGGATCTCCTCGAAGAGCACCGGCGGGAGGGGAGGCGCGCGCTGCTCCTCCGGGCTGTTCGGATCGTAGCTGACGACGCCGCGGATGGTGGGGAACCACAGCCGGCCATCGCGCGCCACGATTCCTGGAGGTGCTGCCATGCCGTTGCACTCATGCGTCCGCATCCCGTCTTCCATGCCGTACGCGCGGGAGGCGAGGCGGGAGAGCCGGCCCTCGGCGATGGCCTCCAGCTCCTCCAGGGACACGCGGAAGATGCCCTTGTTGCAGCTGATGAGCACGTGGCCGCGCCCGTCCGGGAGGATCTGGAAGATGCGGTCATCGAACAGGCCCTGCTCGCGGGTGAAGCGCTGGAAGCGCCCGGCCTTCCAGCGGTAGAGCCCCTCGTCGGTGCCCAGCCACAGCGTGCCGTTGGCCTCTTCGTGGATGGCCTGCACCTCCGTGAACATGGGCTGGCCCTCGGCGGCCACCAGGACGGGCCGGCCGTGGATGAAGTAGGCCAGTCCTCCCTCGGCGGTACCCACCCAGAAGCCCCCCGCGGGCCGCTCCTTCAGCAGGGTGATGTTGTTACCGGGCAGCCCGTGGTTCCGCGTGAAGAGCTCGAAGCGCTCGCCGTTCCACCGCGCCAGTCCCTCTGGAGTCCCCGCCCAGAGCGTCCCCTCCGGGTCGACGTGGAGGACTCGCACTGGGCCCGGGGGCAGGCCCTCGGCGGAGCCCAGCGAGGCGGTGATCTTCCCCTCCTGCCAGTGGCTCACGCCCGTCTGCGCGCTGATCCAGATGCTGCCGTCGGGAGCCTCGGCGATGGAGCGCGCGCGGTCGTGGATGAGCCCCTCGCGTGTCGTCCACGTGCTCATCGTCCCGTTGTGCCAGCGGGTGACGCCGCTCTCCATGCTGCCGAACCAGAAGCTCCCATCCCGTGCCTCGTAGATGGAGGCGACCATGTCATGCGGCAGCCCCTCGGGGCGGCCCAGGGGGGTGAAGGGCGCGTCCTTGAAGCGATGCAGCCCGCCCTCCGCCGCGCCGATCCAGAGGTTGCCCTCGTGGTCTTCCAGGAAGGAGATGACCGCGATGCTCTGCAGCCCCTGGGCGCCATCCATCGTGAAGCGCTTGCTGTGGGCCAGGCGCAGCATGCCTTGCCCCGTGCTCCCCACCCATAAGGTGTTCAGCCGGTCCACGAAGAGGGCTTCGATGGGAGCCCCGGGCATGCTCGCCGCGGGCACCGCCAGCAGGCGCCCTTCCTTCAGCTGGTACACGGTCCCATCTCCGGTGCCCACCCAGAGGATGCCATCCCTGTCCACCGCGAGGGACAGCACGGGCACGTGGCCCTTTTCGAAAGGAGGGCTGTCGCGCAGCGCCGTGCCATCCCAGCGCTGCAGGCCACCGGTGGTGCCTACCCAGAGGGTGCCGGCCGCATCCTCGGCGAGCGCATAGACCTGGGTGCTGGCCAGCCCGCTGTCGGGGGTCCACATCTGGAGCTGGCCCTTGAAGAGCCGCGCGAGCCCATAGCCGCCAGTGGCGATCCACAGGGCGCCATCCCGCGTGGGGAGCAGGGCCTTGAGGTTGCGCAGGGGAAGGTGGGAGGGCACCTCGACGCGGGAGAAGCTTCCTCCGCTCATGCGGGTGAGCCCCGCGTCGGTGCCGATCCAGAGCGTTCCCTCCGAGTCCGTGGCCAGGCAGCGGATGGAGCGGGCCTGGAGTGCGGGCGTGTTGGTCAAGTCGAACACGGTGAAGCGCACGCCGTCGAAGCGCACCAGCCCTTCCCAGGTGCCGCCCCAGAGGTAGCCATCGGGCGTCTGTGCCAGGGCCTGGATGGCGTTCTGCGGCAGCCCGTCCTCTGTCTGCCAGCTCTGGTGAGGGAACTGGAGCAGGGACTTGTCGGGATCCAGGGCCAAGGCAGGCGGAGCGCCCGCGAGCAGGCCCACGAGCACTCCCGCCACGAGGACACGCAGGGCGCTCCGGCCGAGTGCAAGGCGGGTGGGTGGCTCTTGGCTGGAACGACGTGAGACGGGGCACATATGGGAACCTGCCAGGCCGGCACCGTAGCGGGGCAGACGGCGATGGGCAAAGCCGGCCCCGGTGGCGCCTCAGGCGAGCAGCTCCCGCAGGGCCTCCTCCAGCCGAGGGAAGCGGAAGGAGAAGCCGGCCTCGGTGAGCCGCCGCGGCAGCACGCGCTGTCCCTCGAGCGCCACCATCGCCATCTCCCCCAGCGCCGCCTTCAGCACGAAGCCCGGCACGTGCATCACCGAGGGACGCCCCAGCACCGTGCCCAGCGTGTGGGCGAACTCGGCGTTGGAGACGGGCTCGGGCGCGGTGACGTTGATGGGCCCCTCCAGCTCGGGGTTCTCCACGAGGAAGCGCAGCGCCGCTACTGCGTCCGCGCGGTGGATCCAGCTCACGTACTGCTTGCCGCTGCCCACCCGGCCGCCTGCCCCCATGCGGAACGGTGGCAGCATGGTGTGGAGCGCACCTCCCTCCGGGTGCAGCACCACGCCCATGCGCGCCACCGCCGTGCGGAGGCCCACCTCCCGCGCGCGCTGCGCCTCCGCCTCCCAGCCCTGGCACACCCCTGCCAGGAAGTCCTTGCCGGGGGCACTCTCCTCCGTGAGCGGCTCGGCTCCGTGCGCGCCGCCGTAGTAGCCCACCGCCGAGGCGGACACGAAGCGCTGTACCGTGCCCGCAGCCCTCATGGCCTCCACCACGGCCCGCGTGCCCAGCACCCGGCTGTCCCGGATGCGCTGCTTCGCATCGTGGTTCCAGCGCTGGCTCACCGGCTCACCCGCCAGATGGATGACCGCCTGCGCACCACCCAGGGCTTCAGGCGCCAGGGGCTCCCCCGCCCGGAAGACTGCCCCCGTCACCCCCGTTGGCAGCTTCGCCAACGCTTGTTCAAGGTTTCGTCCCAGGATGTGGACCTGGTGCCCTGCCTCCAACAAACCCTGGACAAGGCCTGGCCCCAGGAAGCCAGTCGCGCCCGTCAGGGCCACCTTCACGGCTTCGGCTCCGCTCCCAGCTCCATGCCCAGCAGGCGGGACAGGGCGTCGAAGAACGTCTTTTGCTCGGCCGCCTCCAGTCGCCCCGAGTAGCTGTAGACGACCGCCCCCGTGGCATCCAGCAGCATCACCGTGGAGGTCTTCTTGGGCAGCGCCCACGGGGGCCCTCCCAGCGTTCCCTCCAGATCCACGAGGATGGGCACTCCCGCCTTCTTCTCCTCAGCTCTCACATGCGAGAGGGCAATCTGCCGAGCGGGGAAGAAGTTGAACTTCTCCAGGTTGGCCACCGCCACCACCCAGGCCGCCTCCAGCAGGCCGTGCTTCTTGCCGCGCTCGAAGAGCTCCTCCTTCAGCGCCAGGTTGAGCTGCGTGGAGTCCTTGTCCTCGTAGAAGAGGATGACGGGCTTGCCCCGCCACTTCGACAGCGGCGTCTGCACGCCAGCCGAGCTCTTGAGCGTCGCCTCCAAGGGACTGGACCGCAGTCCGTCGGCGTGGGCCCCGCTCGTAGCCAGGGTCACCGTCAATGCACCTGCCAGCCAGGTCTTCATGGGAGGGCTCCGTTGAAGAGGGTTCGAATGGGCAAGGTTTTGACAAACATTGTACATACTATTGACAAAGAACGTACGCGGGCACTACCAGTAGAGCAAGGTGCCTTGGAAGTCTGGAGGACGATGCGATGGCTTCTCCCTTCTCCGTGATGACTGCCCCGCCGCTGGCCCTGCCCCAGCCGCCAGCGCCCTCGGCCGATGAGGTCTGGCTGCGCACGGTGCAGCGTCAGGTCGAGTCTTCGCTCGCCGAGCTGTTCGAGCTGCCGGACGAGGCCTCGCTGGATCCGCGCTGGACGCGGGCCATGGAGCGCACGCGCCTGTACACCCTGCGGCCGGCCAAGCGGGTGCGCCCCGCTCTGATGATGGCCGGGTACGCCCTGGCGCGCGGCTCGCTGTCGGTGCCCGCAGGGCTGTGGCGCTTCGCTTCGGGGCTGGAGCTGCTGCACACCTTCCTCCTCATCCATGACGATGTGGCCGATCAGGCAAAGCTGCGGCGCGGCGGGCCCGCGCTGCACCACCTGCTGGGCCCTGGGCGGGCAGGCGAGGACCTGGCCGTGGTGGTGGGCGACCACCTGTTCTCCCGCTCGCTGGAGGCGATGCTCTCCTCGGGACTGCGGGGCGCGGCGGAGGCCTCGCGCTACTACCTCGGGGTGTGCCGGCACACGGCGGCCGGGCAGTACCTGGATCTGGAGCTGTCCCGCGCGCCGCTGTCGAAGGTGACGCTCTTGCAAGCGCTGAGGGTGGCCCACCTGAAGACGGCGCGCTACGGCTTCTGCGCACCCCTGGTGTGTGGGGCCATGCTGGCGGGCGGGGACGAGGAGCTGCGCGCGGCGCTGGAGTGCGTAGGCCGCCACGTGGGGCTGGCCTTCCAGCTGAGGGACGATCTGATCGGCCTGTTCGGGGATGTTCGCGTGGCGGGCAAGGCCTCGGACGGAGACTTTGTCGAGGGCAAGCGCACCGTCCCGGTGCTGGCGGCGTACACGCGCGCCCCGGCCGGCATCCGCGAGGAGCTGGAGCGGCTGTGGTCGCTGCCGCGGGAGGCCAAGGATGCCGAGGCGCTCGCTCGGGCCCGCGCGCTGGTGGAGGAATACGGCGGCCGGGCCGCGTGCGAGCGGCTGGTGGAGCGCGCCTCGCGTGCGGGGCGTCGAGCGCTGCACGCGCTGCCGGACGAGGGCGGCGTGAGGGACTTGCTGGACACCCTCATCACCCGGCTGGCGCGACGCGCGGCCTGAGGAAGCGAGCATGGCCATGGAGCAGGGCAGGCCGAAGGCAGTGGTGGTGGGAGCCGGCGTGGGTGGGCTCGCGGCCGCGGCCCGGCTGGCGCGCCAGGGCTTCGACGTCCACCTCTTCGAGAAGACAGAGGGGCCGGGCGGTCGCTGCAACCAGCTCCGGGTCGAGGGCTTCACGTGGGACATCGGCCCCACCATTGTCCTCATGCCGGAGGTCTTCGAGGAGACCTTCACCGCGCTGGGCCGCCGGCTCGATGACTCCCTGACGCTGCAGCGGTGCGAGCCCAACTACCGCATCCACTACCGGGACGGCTCGGCCATTACCTTCACCTCCGAGCTGACGGCCATGGGGCGCGAGCTGGAGCGCATCGAGCCCGGCAGCTTCCAGCGCTACCTGGCCTTCCTGGCGCAGGGGCGCGAGCAGTACCGCACGAGCCTGGATCACCTGGTGGGGCGCAACTACGCGGGGCTCTCGGACTACTTCTCGCCGAAGGTGCTGGCGAAGATCTTCAAGGTCCGTGCGCACCGGCGCATGTACGCGGACGTCAGCCGCTTCTTCCAGGACGAGCGGCTGCGCGCGGCGATGACGTTCCAGACGATGTACCTGGGCGTGTCGCCGTTCGCCTCGCCGGCGGTGTATGGGCTGCTGCCCTTCACCGAGCTGGGCGTGGGCATCTGGTTCCCGAAGGGAGGCCTGTACTCCATCCCCCTGGCGCTGGAGCGGGTGGCGCGCGAGGAGGGAGTGCGGCTGCACTACGGGCAGCCCGTGGAGCGCATCCTCACGGAGGGCTCCCGGGCGATGGGGGTGCGGCTGGCCAGCGGGCGGGTGGTGAGGGCGGACGTGGTGCTGTGCAACGCGGATCTGCCATACGCGTACGAGAAGCTGCTGGAGGGGGCTCCCACCTCGCTGCCGCGCAAGGAGAAGCTGCGCTACACCTCGAGCGGCTACATGCTCTACCTGGGGCTGCGGAAGCGCTACCCGGGGTTGGGCCACCACAACGTGGTGTTCGGGCGGGACTACAAGGGCTCGTTCGACGACATCTTCGAGCGCTTCCGCGTGCCGGAGGATCCCAGCTTCTACGTGAACGTGCCCACGCGCACGGACGCGAGCCTGGCGCCGGAGGGGCAGGACTCGGTCTACATCCTGGTGCCGGTGCCGCACCAGCACCCGGGCCTGGACTGGAAGGTGGAGGGCCCGAAGGTCCGGGCCAAGGTGTTCCAGCGGCTGGCGGAGCTGGGCTTCCCGGAGCTGGAGCGCGACATCCTCGTCGAGCGCGTCTTCACGCCGGATGACTGGGCGGCCTCGTACAACCTGATGCACGGCAGCGCGTTCGGGCTGGCGCAGAACTTCCTCCAGATCGGCCCGTTCCGGCCCTCGAATCAGGATGCGCGGGTGAAGAACCTCTTCTTCGTGGGGGCCTCTACGCAGCCGGGCACGGGGCTGCCCACGGTGCTGATCTCCGCGCGGCTGGTGGTGGAGCGGATGCG
>NZ_DASPHO010000638.1:0-10414 GCF_035629615.1 Hyalangium sp.
GTGGGAGGCTCTACCGTCGTACCGGCGGGCAAGTCAACGTGGACCGTAGGAGTGGCCCCTACCCGGGCCGCTCAGAACGCCTCGTCGGGCACTTCCATGAGGTCCAGGGTGCTGTGCTCCACCATGCGCGCGTTGTGGGCAATGCCCGGCAGCACCTCTCTGCAGAACCAGCGCGCCGAGGCCAGCTTGCCCGCGTAGAAGGCTTTGTCGCCCGGGTTGACCTTGGTGCGCTCCAGCGCCACCGCCGCGTGCCGCACCAGCAGCCAGCCGATGACGACCTCCGCCACGGACATCAGCACCCGGTTGCCCTGCATGCCCGCGTGGTAGAGCGACTCGCCCAGCTTCGCCATCAGCGTGCCGAGCATCGTCTCCAGGTCCCCGAGCGCCTTGCCCAGCGCCGCGCGCTCCCCCTCCAGCTCCTTGCCGCCCAGCTCCGACTCGGCCGTCTGCCGGATCTGCCCCAGCAGGCCCTGGATCGTCGACCCTCCATCGCGCGCCATCTTGCGCAGCAGCAGATCCAGCGCCTGGATGTGCGTGGTGCCCTCGTAGAGGGTGTCGATCTTCTGGTCCCGGATGTACTGCTCCACGGGGTAGTCCATCAGGTACCCCGAGCCGCCGAAGCACTGGAGCGAGACGGCCAGCAGCTCGTACGCCTTCTCCGAGCAGTAGCCCTTCACCAGCGGCAGCAGCAAGTCGTTGAGCGCGTCCAGCTCCGCGGCCTCCAGGGCTCGGTGGCCGCCTTTGATCTCCACCTGGTCCTGGAGGGAGGCGGTGAAGAGGGCCAGGGCGCGCATGCCCTCGGCGTGGGCCTTCTGCGCCATCAACATGCGGCGCACGTCCGGGTGGCGGATGATCGTCACGCGCGGCGCCGTCTTGTCGCGCCCGGCGAGCAGGTCCGCGCCCTGCTTGCGCTCCTGGGTGAAGGCCAGCGCGTTCAGGTACGCGGTGGACAGCGTGGCCATGGACTTCATGCCCACCGCCATGCGCGCCTGCTCGATGATGTGGAACATCTGCCGGATGCCCTCGTGGACCTCGCCCACCAGCAGGCCGCGCGCGGGCTTCCCGTCCCCGAACGTCAGCTCGCAGGTGACGGAGCCCTTGATGCCCATCTTCTTCTCGAGCCCGGTGCACACCACGCCGTTGCGCTCGCCCAGCTTCCCGTCCTCCTCCACCCAGAACTTGGGGACGATGAAGAGCGACAGGCCCTTGGTGCCCGGGCCTGCGCCCTCCGGCCGCGCCAGCACCATGTGGACGATGTTCTCCGAGGCGTCATGCTCCGCGCTGGTGATGAAGCGCTTGACGCCTTCAATCTCCCACACGTCCCCGCCGACGTGGCGGGCCTTGGCGCGCGCGGCGCCCACGTCGCTGCCGGCGTCCGGCTCGGTGAGCACCATGGTGCCGATCCACCGCTTGTCGATCATCTGGGGCAGGTAGCGCCGCTTCTGGGACTCGGTGCCCAGCCGGTCAATGACGCGAGAGACGAGCGTGCCCAGCGTGTAGAAGGCCACGGGGGCGCTGGAGCCCACCAGCAGCTCGAAGGAGGCCCAGGCCAGCGAGGGCGGCGCGCCCAGGCCGCCCATGTGCGTGGGCAGCTCGAACTGGTTCATCCCCGAGTCGAAGTACGCCTGGATGGCACGCCTGAGCAGCGGCGGCAGCTTCACCTCGCCGTTCTCCAGCACGGGGGGGGTGTGCTCGGACTCGGTGAAGCTGGGTGCCACCTCGTCGAGGCACACCTGCGCGAAGGTCTCGAGCGCCTGCCGGGCCGCCAGCTCGTCGATGTCTCCAAAGGGCCCCTTGCCCAGCGAGGTGCGGCCGATGTCGAGGAACTCGAAGAGGTTGAAGTACAGGTCGCGCAGGTTGGGCTTGTAGTGATTCGCAGACGACATCAGACGGACTCCTGCGCCGGTCCCAGGGGCCTGGCCGGCGGCTGGTGGAAGACGGCCCCAGGCTACCGCGAGCGCGCAGTGACAGCGAGGGCGGAGAGGACACGGTGGGCAACCGCCGGGGGGGCCACGGTTCTCCTCGCTGCCAGCCTGACCGTGAGGTAGAGGGGCGGCATGACGGATTCCCAGCAGGCGCTGGAGCGGTTGAGAGAGGGCAACCGGAGGTTCGTGAATCACCTCCGGAGTGCAGAGGTGCTGATCAGCCAGCTCCGGCGCGGCGAGTTGGTGAAGGGCCAGAAGCCCTTCGCCATCGTCCTCGGGTGCTCGGACTCGCGGGTGCCCGCGGAGATCGTCTTCGATCAGGGGCTGGGGGACCTGTTCGTCATCCGCGTCGCGGGCAACATCGTCGCGCCCTCGCAGATTGGCAGCGTCGAGTTCGCCGCCGAGGCCTTGGGCCCCCGGCTGGTGGTGGTGATGGGCCACACCCTCTGCAGTGCCATCGACGCCACGCTCGAGGCCATCGAGAAGCCCAGCGCGCCGCGCTCGCCCAACCTGCTCTCCATCGTGGACCGCATCCGGCCCTCCATCGAAGGCCTGGTGCACACCGAGCTGGCAGAGGATCGGCAGCGCCTCATGCAGGCGGCGGTGCGCGCCAACGTCCGGGCCTCGGTGAGCCACCTGAAGCACGGCTCGCGCATCCTCGAGCGGATGGTGCTCGAGGATGGGCTGCGCGTCGTCGGCGCGGAGTACAGCCTGGAGACCGGCGAGGTGGACTTCTTCGACCTCTGAGTACCGGGCCCCGTTCACCGGAATGAGCCGGGCTAAGGTCCTGCCAGCGTTGGATAATTTGGCTTCTGCTGAATTCTTGCTTTACAGGAATACGAGTGATTGCTAGAAAGGGTCTGCATCGCTAATCCCCCGGAGCGAACGCATGACTCGAAACCTGCTGACGGCCTTGGCCACCCTGACCCTCTTCGGTTGTGGCAGCACAGAGCTCCCAGTCACCTCTTCTCACGAGGTGGATCCCTCGGAGGGAGCGAGTGCGGTGACGCGGGCGCAGCAGGCGTTGAAGAGCCAGAAGGAGATGGGGGAGGAGCTGCTGGCGCGCTCGGTCATCAAGGATGACAACGGCGAGGAGCACGTCCGGTTCGACAAGCGCTTCAAGGGCCTGCGGGTGATTGGCGGCGACATCGTGTCGCACCATGACGCGAACGGCCTGCTGCGCGAGGTCTCCGCCTCCAACAAGGCCAGCCTCCGGGATCTGAGCATGACGCCGGTCCTCGACGCCGCGGGCGCCGCGGTGCTCGCCGAGAGCGCCTTCACGGGCAAGCGGGTGGGCCCCGCCGCGGCGGAGCTCGTCATCTCCGCTCGGGAGCAGGTGCCGGTGCTGGCCTACGAGGTCATCCTGGAGGGCTTCCAGCCGGACGACACCCCGAGCGAGCTGCACGTGCTGGTGAATGCCCACACGGGCAAGGTGCTCGAGAGCTTCGACATGGTCCACACCGCGGCGGCCACGGGCAGCGGCCGGTCGCTCTACTCGGGCACGGTGTCCATCGGCACCAACACCATCACCTCGGGCGGGTACGAGCTGCGCGACGTGACGCGCGGCAACGGCTTCTACACCGCCAACCTGAACGGCGCCACGAGCGGCACCACCACCTTCAAGGACGCCGACAACACCTGGGGCAGCGGCACGACTTCGGATCCCGCGTCGGCGGGCGTGGACGCCCACTACGGCCAGAAGGTGACGTATGACTACTACAAGAACGTCCACGGCCGGAACGGCATCAACGGGACGGGCAACGTGGGCTACAGCCGGGTGCACTACAGCAGCCGGTACAACAACGCCTTCTGGACCGACAGCTGCTTCTGCATGACGTACGGCGATGGTGACGGGGTGGCGTTCAGCCCGCTCACCTCACTGGACGTGGCGGGCCACGAGATGACCCACGGTGTGACGAGCCGCACGGCGGGCCTCATCTACTCGGGCGAGTCCGGCGGCCTCAACGAGGCCACCAGCGACATCTTCGGCTCGATGGTGGAGTTCTACGCGGCCAACGCCAGCGATGCGGGCGACTACCTCATCGGCGAGAAGATCCGCACTCCGGGCACGGCGGGCGATGCGCTGCGCTACATGCACAAGCCCTCGCTGGACGGCAAGTCGAAGGACTGCTGGTACAGCGGCGTCGGCTCGATCAACGTCCACAACTCCAGCGGCGTGGCCAACCACTTCTTCTACCTGCTGGCGCAGGGCTCCAACGGCAGCCCGGCCAGCCCCACGTGCAACGGCTCAACGGTCAGTGGTATCGGCCGGGCGGCGGCGGAGAAGATCTGGTACCGCGCGCTCACCGTCTACATGACGTCGTCCACCAACTTCAAGGCGGCGCGGACGGCCACCCTCAACGCGGCTCGGGACCTCCACGGCTCGGGCAGCACCCAATACAACGCGGTGGCCGCGGCCTGGTCCGCGGTCAGCGTGAACTAGCTTCAGGCAAGGGCCCCTACCCTGGTTGTCTCCTGAAGCATCAAGCGGGCCGGCTCTTACCCCCTGGGAGCCGGCCCGTGGTCTTTGCGGGGCTCAGGACTCGCCGTCGAGCGGGGCTTCGCGGAACACGGCGAGCGAGCGGCCCACGAGCTCGAAGGGGCCGGGCCGCACCGGCTCCGCGCTCACCGAGTCATCGGTCGTGTAGAACTCGAGCTCCCAGCGCTTGCCCTCTGGGGCGTGGGGCACGGTGAAGCGTACGGGCTCATGGTGCGCGTTGAGCAGCACCAGCAGCCCGGAGCCGATGATGCGCTGGCCGCGCTCGTCCGGGGTGGGGATGGCGTCCCCGCCCAGCAGGAACGCCAGCGAGCGCACGAAGGGTTTCTGCCAGTCCGCCTCGTTCATCTCCGTGCCGTCCGGCCGGTACCACGACAGATCCTTGAAGTGCGAGTCCCAGATGTGCTCGCCCTTGAAGAAGCGGCGGCGCTGCAGCACGGGCTGGCGGTGGCGGAACTGGATGAGGCGCGAGGTGAACTCCAGCAGCGCCTTGCGGCGCGCATCCAGGTTCCAGTCCACCCAGGAGAGCTCGTTGTCCTGACAGTAGGCGTTGTTGTTGCCGCCCTGGGTGCGCCCCATCTCGTCGCCGGCCACCAGCATGGGCACGCCCTGGGAGAGGAAGAGCGAGGCCAGCAGGTTGCGCTTCTGCCGCTCGCGCAGGCCGATGACGTGGGCATCCTCCGTCTCGCCCTCCACGCCACAGTTCCACGCCTGGTTGTCGTCCGCGCCGTCGCGGTTGAGCTCGCCGTTGGCCTCGTTGTGCTTGTGGCTGTAGGTGACCAGGTCGTGCAGGGTGAAGCCGTCATGGGCGGTGACGAAGTTGATGCTCGCCTGAGGCCGGCGCCGTGCCTCCTGGAACAGATCCGAGGAGCCCTGCAGCCGGTAGCCCACCTCGCCCGCGAGGTTCTCGTCTCCCTTCCAGTAGCGGCGCAGGGCGTCGCGGTACTTGCCGTTCCACTCGCGCCACGGGGCTGGGAAGTGTCCCACCTGGTAGCCGCCCATGCCCACGTCCCACGGCTCGGCGATGAGCTTCACCTTGGAGAGCACCGGATCCTGGTTGATGATCTGGAAGAGGGGGGCGTTGGGGCTGAACTCGCCCGCGCCCGCGCGGCCCAGGGTGGTGGCCAGGTCGAAGCGGAACCCGTCCACGTGCATCTCCGTGACCCAGTAGCGCAGCGAGTCCGCGACGAGCCGCGCGGCCTGCGGCAGCGAGGCGTTCACGCTGTTGCCGCAGCCGGTGAAGTCCAGGTAGTAGCGCCGGTCCGGCATCAGCCAGTAGTACGCCGCGTTGTCCAGGCCCTTGAGCGAGAGGGTGGGCCCCAGGTGGTTGCCCTCGCACGTGTGGTTGTAGACGACGTCGAGGAGGACCTCGATGCCGGCCGCGTGCAGGGCCTTCACCATGGACTTGAACTCGGCCACCTGGGAGCCCGGCGTGCGGCGGCTGGCGAAGCGCTGCTGGGGGGCGAAGTAGTTGAGCGTGCTGTAGCCCCAGTAGTTGGACAGGCCCTTGTTGTTGAGGAACGAGTCGTCCGGGGCCTCGTGCACCGGCAGCAGCTCCACGGCGGTGACGCCGAGCTTGAGCAGGTGCTCGATGACGGCCGGGTGGGCCAGCCCCGCGTAGGTGCCGCGCTGGTGCTCGGGCACGGCGGGGTGGCGCATGGTGAGGCCGCGCACGTGCGCCTCGTAGATGACCGTCTTGCGCCAGGGGACATCCGGGCGCCGGTCATTGCCCCAGTCGAAGAAGTCGCTGATCACCACGCCCTTGGGCATGCCCGCGGCGCTGTCCTGCTCGTCGCGCGCGAGGTCCTGGTCCTTGTGGCCGAGGGTGTAGCCGAAGACGGGCTGCTTCCAGTCCACCTCGCCGTGGAGCGCCTTGGCGTAGGGATCCACCAGCAGCTTGTGCGGGTTGCAGCGGTGGCCGCGCCCGGGCTCGTACGGGCCGTGCACGCGCAGGCCGTAGAGGCTGCCTGGCTCCAGGCCTGGCACGAAGCCGTGCCAGACGAACTCTGTTACCTCGGGCAGATCGAAGCGGGCGATCTCCCGTGAGGGGTTGCTCGGATCAAAGAGGCAGACCTCTACCCGCGACGCGATCTGCGAGTAGACCGCGAAATTCACCCCAGTCCCGTCATACGTCGCCCCACGAGGGTAGGGCTTGCCTGGCCACACTTCGATTCCCATCACCCTGCCGTCCATCCCATTGTTGAGTGCCGGCCCAATCTGGGTGCTTGCTCGCCGATGTTCAAGATGTGCTCACACTGAATTCCCTTGAACGTCAGTTCCTGCTCGCAGGGGCCTCTCGCCAGCGGGCAGGCGTGCGGCGCGAGGTCTCCTCGACCCTTGGTGTCCGGGTGTCGGCAACCCAACTTCTCTGCGCGGGAAGGGAAGAGGAGCCGAGCCCATGAGAAAAGTCATCCTGGCGGCCGCACTCGCGGCCACGTTCTGTCTGTCCCAGACGAGCTACGCCCAGCAGGGGAGCGGAGGAGCGAACACGGGTCAGCCCGCGGGTGGAGGCCTGGGCGGTCCACCCACGACGGGCTCGTTCTCGGTCCAGAGCCAGCCTCAGGGGAACACGGGAGGCACCGACCCGAGCGGGGGTGTCGGGGGTACAGGGCAGGTGGGCGGGGCAGGGCAGCAGGGGCTTGGCGCGCCAGGGACCGGGCCGAACTTCATGGGGACGGGAGACCCGGCGCCTGGGGCCGCCACGGGTCCGGGACAGACCTTCTATGGCCCCGGTAACTCGGTGGGCACGGAAGGTGCGGGCACGGAGGGGGCGGGCACGGGTGGGGCAGGCACGGGTGGGGCAGCAGGTGGCGGAACAGGGGAAGTCACGGAGCTCGCCTCAGATGAGGCCCAGGCGGAGCTCGCCCGGCTGCGAGCCGAGGTGGATCGGCTCAGCGCGGAGCTCGCCAACGTCAGAGCCGGTGAGGGGAGTGGCACGGGCGGCTCGGGCTCGGAGCAGAACTCCGAGGCGCGGCCCATCGCCAGCGCAGTGTTCGAGGGCCGCGTGAACAAGGTCTCCAAGGGAGTCATCGAGGTCATCGACCGCGAGACAGGTGAGCCCTATGTCCTGCGCGTGGACGAGGACACGCGTGCGCGGCGCGGCGAGCGGCGCATCCCCGTGACACGCATCCGCGAGGGCAGCGAGGTCCGTGCGTCGTTTGATCTGATTGCCGGGGATACCGTCGCGAAGCAGATCGACGTGCTCGGCAAGCGCCGCCGCTGAGCAGGGCACGCGGCGCCGCCGTGGGCATCTCTCACCTGCAGGACAGAAGCAGAGTCCACTGCAGGAAACCCGAGAGCTGAAACGTACGGCGCCACACGTCTCGAGCATACGTCGGGTGATCTCGGCTCTCCAGGTCGCCAAGGTGCGCCCCGTTTTCTCGACCGCGAAGGCAGAGAGCCGATGGGGGCCTCACCCGGGCGGTCACTCAACGAAGGAGAGCAGCACATGAAGCGCATGATTCAGGGACTCCTCCTCGCGGGCTCGCTGGTGGTGGGAGGTGCCGCACTCGCGCAGGGCACCACGCAGGGAGCTACCCAGGGGGGCACCCAGGGCCAGACGATGAAGGACCCCACCGCCAAGGCCGGCAAGGGCATGGCCAAGGGGGGCATGATCGAGCACATGGGGTTCATGGTGCCGGCCGACGAGAGGGCGATGCTCGAGCGGCTGCACCACGTCAACCAGATGGAGATCCAGCTCGGCAGGCTGGCGCAGCAGAACGGCATGAGCCAGGACGTAAAGAGCTACGGTGACATGCTGGTGAAGGATCACACCGCGGCGGACCAGAAGCTGATGACCTACGCGCAGCAGAAGGGCCACAAGCTGGCCGAGCCCAAGCCGCTGAACGACGTGGAGCGCAGGTCCATGGCCGCCCACAAGGCCAACATGGAGAAGCTCCAGGTGCTCAAGGGTCAGCCGTTCGACTCGTGCTTCCTGGCGAGCATGGTGGGTGACCACGACGAGGTGCTCGGCAAGCTGATGGCGGCCCAGCAGAACGTCACCGACGCGGCGGTGACCCCGCTGCTCCAGCAGCACGCCCAGGCTGTCACCCAGCACCGGCAGCAGGCCTACACGCTACTGGGCCGGATTGGCCCGGGCTCGAGCTCTGGCGTGGGCGGCTCCGGTGACATGCACCCGGGCATGGGCCACGACATGGGCAAGGGCACCGGCGGCGCGGGTGGCGTGAACAAGGGGAGCCAGGGCATCGACGACAAGAACACGATGGATCCGGGCAGCAAGAAGAAGTTCTAGGCGCCCCTCGCCACTCCCGCGCGTCGGTTCCTTCGGGAGCCGGCGCGCGGGAGCTCTTTTGTTCCCGCATGGCGAGAGGGCCTCGTGCCGGCCTGGCAGCCATGCGTGCGAGGCGTGCCGGGGTGTTCGGCCGGTCGAGGGCTCACCACCTTTGACTCTGGAGCTGAGCACCTGGAGGCGACGCCATGAGCAAGAAGGACGTGCTGCACATTCCGATCCCTGAGACGCCGCACCCTGGCCGCACCGCGCAGCCGGAGGACGAGAAGCGCGCTCCGAGCGTGCCGCCGCTGCGGCCCTCTGAGGGCCCCGGGAGGACGCCGGCCCGAGGCGATGAGCCGCGCATCATCGAGCCGCAACCCTCGTCCAATCCCTACCCAGGCGTCGGCGTGAGCTGAGCGGCTCAGCCACTCCGCGTCTTGCGGAGGGGGAGGAACTCGGGGCGCCACATGCGCGCCTCGAGGTGCGCCTCCAGATCCTCCGGCAGCTTCTCCGTGGCCAAGCCCTCCCGCTGGGCCTGCCGGATGACCGCTACCGCCACCTGCTTGCTCGCCACATGGATCTTGTCCATCCGCGGGTACAGGCCACCCTGCGCCAGCCGCCCCTTGTCCACGAACTCGGAGAGCGTGAGCGCCGCCGCCGTCAGCATCCCATCCGACACCCTCCGTGCCCGGCACGTCAGCACGCCCAGCCCCAGTCCCGGGAAGATGAACGCGTTGTTGCCCTGTCCTACCGGGTGCGTCGCCCCGTCCCACGTCACGTCCTCGAACGGGCTGCCCGTGGCCACCAGCGCCCGGCCCTCCGTCCAGCGGTAGATGTCCTGCGGCAGGGCCTCGCTGTTCGCCGTGGGGTTGGACAGCGCGAACACCACCGGGTACGGCGTGTTCTCCGCCACCGCGCGCACCACCTCCTCGCCGAACGCACCGCGCTGGCCTGACAGGCCCAGCAGCACCGTCACCTTCGCCGCCTTCACTGTCTCCAGCAGGCTCGGGATGCCGTTCTCGAGCTTCCAGCCCGCCACGCGCGAAGGCTCGTGGGCGAACTCCAGCTTGTACGGCTCCAGCCCGCGCCGGTCCTTGAGGATGAGGCCCTTGGAGTCGATCAGGAAGATGCGCTGCCGCGCCTGCTCCAGTGACAGCCCCTGCAGCTGGAGGCCCCGGGCGATCTGCCGAGCCACGCCCACGCCGCCAGCGCCCGCGCCGTGGATGAGGAACGCCTGCTGCTTCAGGTCCTGCTGGCTGCGGCGCGAGGCCGCCAGCAGCCCCGCGAGCACCACCGCCCCCGTGCCCTGGATATCGTCATTCAGCGAGGGCACCACGTCCTGGTATCGGCTCAGCACGTCGAACGCCTTCTGCTTGCTGAAGTCCTCCCACTGCAGCAGCACGTTCGGGAACCGGCGCTGGAGCGCCGTGACGAAGCGGTGGATGAAGTCGTCGTACTCCTGGCCCTCCATGCGCGGCCGCTTCACGCCCAGGTAGAGCGGATCCTCCAGCAGGTCCTTCCGGTTCGTGCCCACGTCCAGCTCCACGGGCAGCGTCACCGCCGGGTCGATCCCCGCCGCCGCCGTGTAGAGCGACAGCTTGCCGATGCAGATGGCCAGGCCGCCGAAGCCCTGATCGCCAATCCCGAGGATGCCCTCGTTGTCCGTGGCGACGATGAGCTGCACGTCCGGAAACGGCGTGTTCTCCAGCAGCGCGTCGATCTGATCGATGTTCTCCGGGTTCACCACCAGGCCACGCGGGT
>NZ_DASPHO010000639.1:0-3756 GCF_035629615.1 Hyalangium sp.
CCGTGGTGTTGCTGTTGGAGGCGTTGACCATGGCGTCATTGATGGCCTTGGTGCTGTTGGTGGGCCCCATCGTCCCCGCGTAGCTCACCGCCGTGGGCTGCGAGGAGGCGTCGTTGCGCATCACCCGCAGGAGGGCCCCCCCGCTCCTCACCCGCATTCCCTCGATGAGGAACCGCGTGTACGAGTGCCCCAGCGTGCCGCCCCCGTTCTCCTTCCACTCCGTCTCCAGGATGAAGCGGTGCGGAATCTCCCGCCACGAGTACCCCTTGTCCTCCAGCACCGCCTTCACCCGCGGCCACATCTCCTCGAGCGGCTGCGCGTACACGTGCTCCGCGGCCCGATCCCTCAGGAAGTTCTCCCGCTGCTGAGCGGCGCACCCAGTCAGCAGGACAGCGGCCAGGACAGCGCTTCCCCACGCAAATGCATGACGCGACATGCGGCCCTCCAGAGGCGTGAAGACAGCGCCGTCCCCAGCATACGCCCTCCCCTGGCACCCCCCCGCCGCCTGCCCGCTCAGCCCTTGGGCACCGCCACCATGTCGAAGTCCGGGATCTGCTCGCGCATGTACTCGCGCATGCGGTTGATGAGCGCCGCCTCGATCTGCCGCGCCCGCTCGCGGCTCACCCCGTACTTGTCCCCGATGTCCTGCAGCGTCAGCGGCTCGTCCGCCGTGAGCCGGTTCTCGAAGATGAAGCGCTCCTTGCCCTCCAGCGACCGGGAGAACTCGGCCAGCTTCTCTCGGAACAGCGCCTTGAGCTGCTCGTTGCCCAGGTTCTCCTCCGCCCCCGCCGCCGTCGAGGGCAGGAACCGGTCCGCGCGTGTGTTCTTCGGATCGTCCCCCACCGGCGCGTCAATGGACAGCTCGTCGTGCCCCAGCCGCTGGTCCATCTCCACCACGTCCTGCTCGGTGACGTTGAGCCGCTCGGCCAGCAGCTTGGGGCTGGCCTCGAAGCCCTGGGCCACCAGCCTGTCCTGCTCCTGCCGCAGCTTGAAGAAGAGCTTCCGCTGGGCCTCCGTCGTCCCCAGCTTCACCATCTTCCAGTTGTCCATGATGTAGCGGAGGATGTACGCCCGGATCCACCACGCGGCGTACGAGCTCAGCTTCACGCCCCGATCCGGGTCGTACTTCTTCACCGCCTGCATCAGCCCGATGTTCCCCTCCTGCACCAGGTCCAGCAGGGCGAGCGGGTTGCGGTGGTACTCGTGGGCCAGCTTCACCACCAGCCGCAGGTTGGACGCCACCAGCCGGTAGGCCGCCTGCACGTCCCCCGTCTGCTGGTACTTCTTGGCGAGCGTGTGCTCCTCCTCCCGCGTCAACAGGGGGTGCCGCGTCACCTCCGCCATGTAGGCCTGGAGGGGATCCCGACGCGTGAGCCCGACATCTACCGCCGGAGCCAGGGCCACCGTGGGCACAGCAGGGCCCCCCGAGCCCTCGAGCTCGGCGTCGACCTCGGCCAGCTCCTCCGGCTCGGGCTCCAGCGCCTCCGGCTCCAGGGCCGGCTCGGCCTCCGCCTCAACCTCGGGGGCCTCCGCCTCGGGGGACGGAGCCTCCGAGCGCTTCGCCCGGGGCCGGGAGGCCGGACTTTTGGTTCTCTTCCTCCCATTCGCCATGGGATCTCCATACAGCAAAGTACGGCTCTTGTTGCCAGAGGGTAATGCAGGGGCTATGCCCCTGCCTGATGAGCGACATTCCCCAAGACCCAACCCCTACTTCGGTCACCCCTGACATCGACGCGCCGAGTCGTCCCGATGAGTACGTCGCGGACATCAGCTTCGAGGACATGAACCTCTCGGAGCCCCTCCGGCGCGCCATCGCCGAGCGCGGCTACACCCACCCCACCCCCGTCCAGGCCAAGGCCTTCAAGCCAGCCATGGAAGGCCGGGATCTCATTGTCCGCAGCAAGACGGGCACTGGAAAGACGGCCGCCTTCGGCCTGCCCCTGCTGGAGAAGATCTCCCCGGAGGACCGGCGGGTCCGGGCCCTCATCCTCTGCCCCACGCGCGAGCTGGCCCTCCAGGTGGCCGAGGAGCTGCGGGAGCTGGGCAAGCACAAGGGCATCAAGGTGGCGGCCATCTACGGCGGCGCCTCCATGAAGCAGCAGGAGGATGCGCTCGAGGAGGGCACGCCCATCATCGTCGGCACGCCCGGCCGCGTGTTCGACCACATCGGCCGAGGCAACCTCAAGCTCGAGGGCTGCGACCATGCGGTGCTGGACGAGGCCGACGAGATGCTCAACCAGGGCTTCTACGAGGAGGTGACGCGCATCCTCGACAGGCTCCCGAAGAACCGGCAGGTGCTGCTCTTCAGCGCCACGGTCCCCACCGACATCCTGAACCTGATCGCGCGCTACACCACCAACGCGGAGACGCTGCTGCTGTCCGGCGACGTCTTCACGGTGGAGCACATCCACCACATCCGCTACGACGTGTCGGACGCCTTCCCCAAGCCGCGCAACCTCATCTACGTGCTGGAGAAGGAAGAGCCCGTCAACGCCATCATCTTCTGCAACACCCGGGATGACACGGCGCTGGTGACGGCGGTGCTCAACCGCAACGGCTTCGACGCGGACCTGCTCAACGGAGACCTGCCGCAGAAGGAGCGCGAGCGGGTGATGGGCAAGGTGAAGCGCGGCGAGGTGGCCTTCATGGTGGCCACGGACATCGCGGCGCGCGGCATTGACATCTCCGGGCTGGAGTACGTCATCAACTACTCGCTGCCCGAGGATCCGGCGGTGTACCTCCACCGCGTGGGCCGCACCGGCCGCATCGGCAACAAGGGCACCGCCATCAACCTCTTCTCCGGCCGCGAGCTGGCCACCTACACCGTGCTGGAGAAGAAGTACGGCATCAAGTTCGAGATGCGCGAGATGCCCGCGCCCGAGGAGGCCATGCACCTGTGGACCGAGCGCCACCTGCGGGAGATCCGCGACGGGGCCTCGGGCAGCGTGTTCGAGGGCATGCTCCCGCTGGCGACGCAGCTCAAGCAGCGCTCGGACGCCGATGACCTGATCGCCTTCCTCCTCAAGTACTTCTTCAGCCACCTGCGCATGGAGAAGCTCCAGGCCGCGCAGGAGACCGAGAAGCAGCCCCCGCCCCAGGAGCGCAAGCCCGAGGGCCGGCGTGAGGGACGGGAAGGCCGCGAAGGACGCAAGGAGCGCGGAGACCGTGGCGAGCGCGGAGACCGTGGCGAGCGCCGGGAGCGGGAGCGCGAACGCGAGCGTCCCCCCCGCACCGAGCATGCGGAGCGTCAGCCGCGTCCGCCCCGCCGGGATGAGCCCCGGCGCGGCGCCGCCCCCGCCCTCGCCCCCTCCATGGAGGCAGGCCCGGGTGAGGCCAAGCTGTGGGTGAACCTGGGCACCGCGGATGGGCTCGGGCCTGGCAGCGTCGCCACCGCGCTGGAGGATGCCGGCGCGCCCGTGGGCAAGGTGCTGCGCGCGGAGCTGCGCCCCACCTTCGGCTACGTCTTCGTCATCGAGGAGGACGTGGCGGCCTTCGAGGCCCTCAACGGCAAGCAGCACGGCACCAAGACGCTGCGGGTGGAGAAGAGCAAGCCCCGCTCCGAGCGTCCCGAGGGCGCCGCGCGGCCCGCTCCTTCGCCCGATGCGGGGCCGGGCGAGGTGAAGCTCTGGGTGAACCTGGGCACCGATGATGGCCTGGACGATGCGAAGTTCGTCTCGGCGCTGGAGTCCGCTGGGGCTCCCGGTGGCAAGGTGATCAAGCCCCTGCTCCGCCCCACCTATGGCTATGCCTATGTGG
>NZ_DASPHO010000640.1:0-8594 GCF_035629615.1 Hyalangium sp.
GTCCCCAGGAGGAAGCACCCCGAAGGCGTCACCTCCAGCATCCGCACGTAGTCAGGGCGCGGCGTCGGGTTCAGCCGGTCCGGAGTCCCCGTGGGCTCGGGCTTGAGGGTCGCCGCCGAGAGCTCCCATCGCCCCACCAGCTCCTTCGGAGGGCTGCCAGGGCCTTCCACCGTGAAGCCCTCGCACGGCTGCGGCTTCTCCTTCTCCGGGCTCCGGGGTGCCGGCTCGAAGGCGCGCTGACACGTCGCCCCACACGCACGCGCCGAGCAGGTGGTGTCATCCGGTGCACAGCCCGCTCGCGCGGTACACACCCGAAGCCGGTTGAGCGCCTCTTCGCACCCCTTGCGCAGGCACTGCTCCATGCAGCTCGAGTCGATGCACTCGGCGACACAGACCCAGTTGGTCGTTCCGCACACCCCACCGCCCAGGGTGCGCGGCTTGCTGGCAACGGCCTGGGCCGAGGCGGAGGCCACCCAGCCCAGCATCATGAGGACGAAGAGCGCGCGTGACACCCGAGCAAGCTAATCCTCGTCAGTTGAAGCGCCAACGCCAGGAGGTGACATCCTCCAGCGCCGGCAGCTCCAGCTCGAGGCGGAGCGCCTGGTTCTGGGTGAAGCCGCGGGAGTCCACGCGCAGCAACATCAGCGGGGCGGGGTTCTGCCCCCGCAGGGGCGAGACGGAGAAGGACGTGTCCTCGTCGAAGGCCGCCCGGTAGAAGACACAGAAGCCATCGAGCCGCCCCTCCCGCTGCACGGGCCGCGAGTACTGGACGTAGCGTGGCAGCTCTCCGAGCTTCACCGTCTCCAGATTGAAGGTGAACACGGGCTCGGGCTCGCACAGCAGGTGGGACACCTCGTAGGAGCGGATGAGCCGCGTGAAGTACGAGGGGCTCATGGCCTCGCGCAGCGTCTGGAGGCAGCTGAAGTCCACGCTGGGCAGGCGCTGGCTCCAGATGAAGGGAAGGCAGGCCTCGTCCCGGAGCTGGACGGGCTCGATGAACAGCTCGAAGCGGTGCGGGAGGATGCGCCCACCGGGCCGCAAGAGCCGCGTCCGCAGATCCACCAGCGTTGACACCAGGCCCCTGTCGAAGAGTGCGGGCCCCATCTGCTCGTGGAGCAGCACATCCACCTTCTTCTCGGCGGGCGTGAAGCGCCGGGGCTCCTCCCGCACGAAGTCGATGATGTCGGACAAGCCGTGGCGGCGGGCCACCCACCGCGCCGTGTCCAGGTGGCGCGAGGGATCCACCGCGTACAGCTTGCGGGGGGCCCGGTGAGCCGCCAGGAGCGTCCTCAGCCCGGTTCCCGTCCCCACATCCATGACCACCTGCCCGGGCCGCACGTACCGCCCGATGGCCTGGCGGTAGACCTCCACCCGCTCGAAGTCCGCGAGCGCCGGGTCATGCGGCGCGGGGCTCGACAGCGTCAGGCTGTTGGGCAGCACCTGCCGCAGCGTGTTGACGACGGGGTGGTTGCGCAGCCGCGACTGCAGATCGAACAGCGCCTGCCGTGGCAGGTCGAGAAGGTTCACCATGGAACGAAGCCCCCCGGGCTTTCAGCCCTGTTCCGGAGCGGCAGAGAGGCCCTTACTTCCCTGCCTCCGGAGGGTGCCATGCTCTGCACGGGGGAGCGCTCCGGCCATGGGACTGCGGGACGAAGCGAGCATCCACCCGTGGACACTGCTCCCATCTCTACCAGTAAAACGAGCTAAACTAGAAATAACTGGACAACCTCTTCTGACTCCTGGCTCACTGCGCGAAGCAATCGGCCCCTTGCTCAGGAGAGAGCCTATGAACACGGTACGGCGTTTCCACGCAGCGCTTCTCGTCTCGGTCGCCACGCTGCTGGGAGTCAGCGGCAGCGCGCTCGCGGATGGCACGAACCCGTACCACCTGGAGGCGAACGTCGTCAGCCCGTTCGACTTCACGGGGGTCGTCACCTCGCCCGCGCCGTACCACCACGTCGTCTATGGCGGGGACACGTCCTTCGATGTGGCGATCCAGGGCATGTCGACAGGCGGGCAGAAGGTCTGGTTCGACGTGCGGCCCGTCAGCCCGGCCACCGGCATCCGCGGGGTGATCCTCTCGGGGGGCGCCAACGCGCGCAAACCGGCCTGCGCCAACGGCAACCCGTCCTCGGGCGGGTATGTCGTGCAGGTGGAGGTGCAGGCCCTCCACAACGGCAGCTGGACGCCCATCGGCTGGGTCAAGTACGCCCACGTGGACAACATCAACGTGAACAACGGCGCCGTCATCAGCAACGCCTTCTCGTTCGCCACCGCCTCCTGGAACTTCGATGGGCGGTGCTCGACCGGGCCGCACATCCACATGGAGCCCTACAACTACCGGCACTACTCCTGCTACACGAACCGCAGCCCCTTCGCGTACTACGACATTCTGGCGCGCGTGGGCGGAGGCCGGCTCAGCTCGCAGCACTGCCCCTAGGTTGAGAGGCAACCCTGGGTTGCGCGCAGGACTGGCGAAGCAGCTGGACAGCACGGAGGTCGGCGTCTCCGGGTCCCTCATGCGGCTGCGCCAGCGCCAGCTGTTGCCCGAGGGTGTGGAGTTGAGCGCTGAAGCACTGACGGGCTCCTACGCGTGAGGTAGGCTGTGATGAGGTGACCGCAGCGGTCCCTCTCACCTCTCCGAGGCACGCCATGGACAGCTCGTCTCCGCTCACCCTCCACCCGGCCATACTGTCTCCGGGCACGGAGGTCGGTGCCTGGCGCATCGAGGGCTGGGCCGGACGTGGCGTCTATGGCGCCGTCTACCGCGCCGTCCCCCTGCAGGACGAGCAGGCCTCCCTTGTGGCCCTCAAGCTGGCCCTGCTGCCTGAGGACCCTCGCTTCCCCCGCGAGGTGGAGCTGCTCTCCCGCCTTGACGACCCCAGCATCCCTCGCCTGCTGGACCATGGCTCCTGGCCCTCTCCTTCCGGCACGCGCCACCCCTTCCTCGTCATGCAGTGGGTGGACGGCGTGCCTCTGTACGACGGGGCCCGGCGCCACCCGCCCTCTCCCGCTCAGGTGCGGCGCTGGCTGGCCCAGCTCGCTCACGCCCTCGCGGCGCTCCATGCGCAAGGGCTCGTCCATCGAGACGTGAAAGGCGACAACGTGCTGGTGCGCCGCTCCGATGGCCGAGCCATGCTCATGGACTTCGGCTCGGGCATCTACCCAGGTGCCGCCACCCTCACGCCTCCCATGTGGTTTCCGGGCACTCCGGCCTATCGCTCCCCGGAGTCCTGGCTCTTCGAGCTGCGGTTCTACAGAGACGCCACCGCTCGCTACCTCCCCTCTCCGGCCGATGATCTCTACGCCCTGGGGGTCACCGCTTGCAGGCTCCTCACCGGCGAGTACCCGGAGCTGGCCGACCCCTCCCAGGATGAGGACGGCCTCTGGCACCTGAATGCCATGATTCCTCCTCCCGCGCTCCTGAGCAGCCCCCAGGTGGAGCCCGCTCTGCGCGCCCTCATTCTGCGCCTGTTCTCGGTGCACCCCGAGCAACGCGGCACCGCGGCGCAGCTGGCCGAGGAGCTGGCGCAGGAGACACCCTTCTTCGTCCCGGAGAGCCCTCTGCCGAGCGTTGCCAGGCAGGCCCCTCCGCTCGTGCCACGTCCACCAAAGGAGTCCGCTGAAGCACCCGCTCCCAAGCCCTACGCGCGAGTCCCGTTGCAGGAGGTTCGGGAACCGCTCACTGTGCAGTCTTCCGTGGCGACGAGCTCCGCAGAGTCCTTCAGGTCTCGAGTCCCTGCTTGGCGTGGGTGGCCCTGGCTCGCCTTGGCAGCAGCGGGTCTGGCGCTGGCCGTGTGGGCGTGGCCGGAGGTTCCTGGCGAAGCTCTGGCAGAGCTCTCCCTCGCATGCGTTTCAGCCTCAGAGGTGGGCGAGAACGATGCTGGGACCCGGGGACTTGGAGAAGTGGCAGCGGCCGTCTCCATGGAGCAAGCGCCCTCTCGCTCACACCGGGAGACGATCGCAGAGGATGTCCCTCCCAAGCCACTGCCTGGACAAACGCGGCCCAATGAGAAGGGGCGTTGCCCTCTCAAGTGGCAGATCTCCCTCAATGGGGGGTGCTGGGTGAGGTTCTCTCAAGAGCGCGAAGCTTGCGATCACCTCAGCGGACAGCTGTTCAAGGGACTCTGCTACGTGCCCATCATCCCTCCTGGACGCAGCCCCACCTCCAGTCCCGTGTACAAGCCCTGAGGCGCACGATCTGACCCAGACACCCAGAGGAACGAATCCATGAAACGCTCCACACCCAAGCGCAGTCCTTCCGTTTCTGTGAAGAAGAAGAGCGCTCCGGCAAATGAGATCGACGAGTTCCTCGCCAAGGTGCCGGAACCGGCGCGGACCACGCTTGAAAAGCTGCGCACGACCATCAGGGCCGCCGCACCCAAGGCCACCGAAGGGCTCAGCTACCAGGTTCCGGCCTTCCTCTATCTTGGACCGCTCGTGAGCTTTGGCGCGGCCGCGAAGCACTGCGCCCTCTACGTCATGAGCGGAACCGCGTTGGAGTCGTACAAGGACGAGCTGAGCGCTTACGACACCTCCAAGGGGACGGTCCGCTTCCCGGCCGACAAGCCTCTGCCCGTCGCCCTCGTGAAGAAGCTCGTCAAGGCGCGCATCGCAGAGAACGAGGCGAGAGCGCTGCTCAAGGCCGGCAAGTCGAAGCCGAGCACCCGGAGTCCCCCGCAAAAGAAATCCCGGTAGACTCCCTCCGTGAGCGGGAGTTCCATGGACGAGTGGAAGGTGCGGGTCCTGCACATCTCCGACCTGCACGAGCGCGGCCCGCGCGAGAACGAGCCGTTTCGCAGGCGGCGCGTCCTCGGGGAGGCGTGGAAGCGCAACCTGGACGATCTGCTCGAAGACGGAGGCATCGACCTGGTGTGCTTCACCGGCGACGTGGCCGACTGGGGCAAGCCGGAAGAGTACGGGCCGGCCACCGACTTCATCGAGTCCTTGCTCCAGCGGCTCTCCCTGCCTCTCGAGCGCCTCTTCCTCGTCCCGGGCAATCACGACATCGACCGGAAGAAGGGCGAGACAGCCTGGGCGGAGCTGCGAGGAGGCAAGGACTCTGAGGGCAAGGAGCGGAAGGGAAAGCTCTCCCGTGTGCCTCGGCTCGACCTGTCGCGATGGATGGCCGGAGGGGGGCCTCCGCTGGGACTGGAGGGTGTGTCGCGAGAGGAGCTCCTCTCCCGGCAGAGTGCATACCGGGAGTGGGTGAGCACGCGGCTTGGGCGCAAGGAGCTGGTTCCGGCCGAGAAGGCACCCCACCCGTTCCTCGGCTACCGCCAGACGCTTCGGCTGCCCGGCCATCCCTTCGACATCCACCTCGTGGGGCTGGACTCCGCGTGGCTCGCTGGGGATGACAACGACAGTGGGAAGCTGCTCCTCACCACGGATCAGGTCGGGCGGCTGACCACGGACAAGGGCGAGCCCCTTCCGGGCTTTCGCCTGGCCCTCGTCCACCACCCGCTGTTTGAGCTCGCCGACAGGGACGACTGCCAGCGGCTGCTCGCGGACAACGTGGACCTGCTCCTGCGTGGCCACCTCCATGACGAGGCGGTGGACACCTGGGAAGATCCGAACCGGACCTCGCGCCAGCTCGCTGCAGGCTGCCTCTATGAAGGACATCAGGCCGACGAGTGGCCCAATGCCTGTCATGTGATCACGGCTACGCTCGACGCTCAGGGACGTCCGCTCCGCCACGAGCTGCGATTCCGGAGCTGGTCACGCCGCGGCCACTGGCACGACGACAACAGCCTCTATCAGGGGACAAGGGACGGCAGGCTCGGGTGGTGGATCCGCCAGCCCGCGCTCCCGCCCTCACTCCCGCCTACTGCTCTCTTCGTCGGTCGTGAGGCGGAGCTGGACCAGTTGCAAGCGGCGCTCTTGCCCGCGGAGCGGCGTCCTGTGGCCATCTGCGCGGTCAACGGCATGCCGGGTGTTGGCAAGTCCTACCTGGCGGCCCGCTTCGCGCAGCTCTACGAGAAGGACTTCCCGGGAGGATGCGCACGATTGGTGCTCAACCCGCTCGCGCTTCCCAGCGTGGAGGTGCTTCTGGGCGAGCTGGGGACTCGGCTCGAGTTGCCTGCTGGAGCACGGTTGGCGGAGCGTTGTCGGGAGCGGCTTCTGCGCCCGCTCTCGCTGCTCATCGTGGAGAACGTGGATTCGCGTGAGGCCACGGATGTGGCAGTGCGACTCGCCACGTTGCTCCAGGGGTGCCCCATCCTCGTCACGGGCCGGTACCAGGGATTCTCCGAGGCAGGAGGGTGGACACGGGTCGAGGTGCGGACGCTCGATGAGCCCACCGCCCTCCAGTTGCTCCAGCAGGAGTTGGGCCCCGAGGCATCCAGGCTCGAGCAAGCACACGCCCAGACACTGGTGCGTGCGCTGGGGTACCTCCCGCTGGCATTACACTTGGCGACAGGCCACCTCCGCACCTCGCACTCCGCGGAGAGCTTCCTCGCGCTCTTGAGGAAGAAGGGTCTCGCGCTGGAGCCGGCCCACCGCAACGACCCGTTGTTCATGGAGAACCAGGCAAGAGCCATCATCCGTCACACCTTCGAGCTGTCCCTGGAGTTGCTGCGGCGCCAGCTCGGCGTCAGCGACGAGGCCGAGCGGTTGTTCGCGGGACTCCCTGCTCTCGGCCATGCCCCCTTGTCCGGCTTTGGCCAGAGCCTCGGTGCCACGATCGCAGGGCTCACCGAGCAGGAGTTCCGGGAGCTGGCCGCCGCCGCGACTTCCCTCTCGCTCCTCAGCCGGGTTCCGCTTCAGGAGCGGAAGGACGATGCCTGGCGTGTCCACCCGCTCCTCGCGGAGCTGCTACGCACCCACCCCGGAGCCGCCCCGGGCCTGGAAAGGGTGACCCAGTGGTTCGTTGAGCGGCTCCCCGGGCTGCCTTCTGGCGAGGAGCAGAAGCAGGGCGAAAAGTGGAAGGAAATTCATCGTGAAAGCAATGCCCTGGTGGATTGGTTGCTGCAAGTCCCGGAGAAGGATCGTGCCCGGGTAGAGCGTGCAGGGGTGAGATTCGCCATCAATCAAGGTCCGTTCCCTGCTTGGGTGGATTTCTGCGAGCGCGCGTTGAAGGGTTCACTTACCTCCACGGAGCGATCTAACTTCCTCTGGACGCTCGGCAACGTGGCCATGCGTTCGGGAGCGCTGGATCGAGCGCTCGCGGTGGCGGGGGAAAAAGGTACGCTCGACCAAGTGCGCCAGGAGCCACGCGAGGCGGCTCTGGCAGCGGGGCTGCGTGCCGACATCCTCCAGGCCCGCGGTCAGCTGGACGAGGCCCTTCGCATTCGCCAGCAGGAGCAGCTTCCCGTCTTCGAGCGCCTGGGCGACGTGCGCTCGCGCGCGGTCACCCTGGGGCAGGTGGCCGACATCCTCCAGGACCGCGGTCAGCTGGACGAGGCCCTTCGCATTCGCCAAGAGGAAGAGCTTCCCGTCTACGAGCGCCTGGGCGACGTGCGCTCGCGCGCGGTCACCTTGTTCAAGGTGGCGAGGATCTTCCAGGCTCAGGGCAAACTCGACGAGGCCCTGGGCATGCTTCAGCAACAGGTGCTTCCCGTCTTCGAGCGCCTGGGCGCTGCACGGGAGCGAGAAACCACGCAGCGGGAAATCGCCGATCTCCTCCGAGCCCGTAAATCCTGAGTTCCTCGCCGGCCCTTCGTTGGGCTCGGGTTGGCTGGGTCTACGGCAGTCTCCGCCCGTGGACGGTCCGTCCACGCCCACGGACTGAAGGCCCGCCTTCGCACTCGTGCAACCGCCGGTTCTCTCGGCGCCCCGGGTTGGCGCGCAGTCTGCAT
The DNA here is from genome assembly GCF_035629615.1 of Hyalangium sp. Classification (GTDB taxonomy): domain Bacteria; phylum Myxococcota; class Myxococcia; order Myxococcales; family Myxococcaceae; genus Hyalangium. The sequence goes on from NZ_DASPHO010000640.1 coordinate 7,797, forward strand.
TCCCTCCCCGTGCGGCCCGTACCTGGCGCACAGGAGAAATCAACCATGCTGCATGAAACCAAGTTCCGAGACATTTCCGAGACCATGACGTTGATGGAGGTGCATGACGAGTTCTGCCAGCTCCTCCTCAACGAAAACTCCAACCACTACCGCATGGGGTTGCTCTACAACCATGTGGTGAAGCAGAAGCTGGCGGAGAAGGCCAACTACAAGAATGCGCTGGACTACTTCGCCAAGAACATCAAGGCCGTGTCGCGCTCGACCCTGCTCATGTACGGCGCAGTGGCCCGAGCGTTCAGCGAGAACGTGACGGCCGAGTTCGGCGTCACCCGGTTGAACCTGCTGCTCACCTATAAGGAGGTGGCCGACATCCCGGTGAACAACGCCGAGCCGGGCGTCACCTCCATTGAGGTGCCGGCCAGCGACGGCACCGCGGCGCCGAAGCTGTTCCGGGAGTGCACCGTGGAGGAGCTGCGCCATGCCATCCAGCGCAAGCGCAAGCCGACCTCCAGCAAGCCCCTTCCCCCCGAGGTGCTGGCCGAGGTGGAGGATTACCGCGAGGCCGTGATCGATCGCTTCCCGGAGGAGGCTCCCGTCCACGTGGAGGCGCGCAATCACAAGGGCATGGTGCTCATCACCTTCAAGGACATCCCCTTGGCCCAGCTGGACGGACTCGCAGAGATCCTCATGAACCGCGTCTATTCCTTCCAGGAGGTGGCTGAGGCGACCGCAGTGGGTTGACGGACCCTGTAGAGCGGCGCCGTGTCGGCAGTGGAAGGTGCAGCGCGGCGCCGCACT
>NZ_DASPHO010000641.1:0-15960 GCF_035629615.1 Hyalangium sp.
GCCTGCCTGACGAACCTGGGCCCCGATGCCGTCTGCCAGATGACCGAGGCGGGCATGGCGCTCTTCAACCTCACCCACTTCCAGCGCAGTGGGGTCACCTACCACCTGATTGCCGGCAACGCTCCCATGTGGACGACGACGAAGGTGTGCTTCAAGATCGCTGGCAGGAATATCTGTCCGCCCTCCATCCCCTGGCCAGATCTGACCTTCCGCAACGCCGCGGGCTGGGCCCTGGGCGCCGTAATCTTCGCCCCGAACGATGGCCTCATCACCACGGGCAGCGCCATGGGAATTCCAGGGCCCATGATTGACAAATACGTCACGCGCGAGGTGCATACGACAGCGCTGGGAAATCGCGATTATCACCACTGGGATAGCGGCCTTTCGCAGGAAGGGTTCGGCGAGTGCTCGAAGCGCATCCTCATTGATCGCAACGCGGTGGCGTGCGGCTGGCTCAGTGGGTACGAGGTGTCCGCCGCGCGCAAGACGTCGAACCCGAAGGGACTGCAATCCTCCTTCGAGCAGGCGTCTCCGCCGGAGCTCAATCAGTCCTCGCGCATGGATGAGGGGATCCTTCACGCCGGGGAGCGCAGGGAGCGGCTGATCTTCATTGAAGGGGGCGCGACCACGTTCTTCGCCTCGTGGGAGCAGGGCAAGGTCCACGTCACGCTGATCGATCCCACAGGCAAGGTGATCGACCCTGCCTATGCTGCTTCAATCCAAGGCGACCCCAACGATCCCGACAGCGAAGAGGTGGCGGAGCTGGATCCGGACATCGTCGTCTACTCCGCTGCTCCGACGAGCGCGGCGTACTACTTCCCCGCGGCGCGCCCGGGGACCTGGCAGCTCGTGCTCGAGGGAGACAGCGACGTTCCCGAGGAGGGCACTTCCTTCAAGGGCGCAGCCTCGTTCGACAGTCCCCTCGTGACCGGGTTCTCCAGCGATCGTTCCTCCTATGATCCCGGTGGCGAGGCTCAGCTGAGCATGAGCCTCTCCCAGCCAATTCAGGCGGCGGAGGTCCAGGTGACGGTGCGTCTCACCGGGGGTGCTTCGGAGAGCGTGTTGCTACAGCAGACCAGCGCCACCGAGTACACGGGCCGCTACAGGATTCCCGATGCGTCCGGATACGCCGCCTTCGATTGGTCCGTCACGGGTCAGCGCTCGGACGGAGTCGCCTTCGAACGGGGTGGACGGAAGCTCTTCCAGATCCACTCCACGGCGGTGCACCTGGGCCACGAGCACACGGATCGCGCCATCCCGCGTGAGGATGTCCCGTCGCTGAACAGCGCACTGGCGGTCACTCTGGAGGTTCAGTCCGACTATGGGGATGGCAATCTCGGTGTCTTCGCCGAGCTGACAGCCGCGGATGGGAGCGTCGTCTCGAGGACCGTGAGCTCCGCGCCAGCTCACGTGGGCGTCAACCAGGTCGAGTTGCGCTTCCGCGCGGAGGAGATCTACCGGTCGAGGGCGGACGGGCCCTACACCCTCCGGAACGTGCGGCTCCTGGATGAGCGGCATGCTCCGCTGCTGAGCCAGGAGATCGCGCTGGCCCATACGACGCAGGCCTACTCGTATCTCAGCTTTGCCCCCACGCTTGGGACACCGGCCGTGTTCCTCGAAGGTCCGTTCCGCGTCAATGCCGGTGAGACCCTGCAGCTGACGGCGACGGGGATCGATCCAGAGGGAGATCCGCTCAGCTACACGTGGGATCTCGATGCCGATGGGAGTTTCGAGAGCTCGGGACAGTCGGTGCCGTTCACGACGTCAATCCAGGATCCCGCTGGGCTCCGGACAGTCGGAGTGAGGGTAGTCGATCCGGAGGGGAATATGGCTGTCGTTAAGACCCAGGTCGAGGTGGCCCGTGGGCGCACGAACCGGCCGCCAGTGGCGCGATGCCATGATGTGACGGTGCCGGCGGATCCGGTGTGCGGGGCGACGGACTCCGTGGATGACGGCTCGTACGATCCAGACGTGGGGGATACCTTCAGGTGTGTGCGGACCTCCGGGGAGCCTGACTCGACGGGATCGCGGCGGGTGACGCTGACTTGCACGGACGCCGCAGGCCTGTCGTCCTCGTGCGAGGCGACGGTGACAGTGAAGGAGTGGGGGCCGCTCACGCTGGCGCTCAACGGGGACAGCGAGATGACGCTCGAGTGCGGTGTGGACACCTGGAGTGATCCTGGCGCACAGGCGTGGGACGCGTGCGGAGCTCTCGAGGTGCACCGGTACAATTCGGGACAGGATTCGTATGGGCCGGGCCCCAACGTGCGCGCCGAGGGGACCTACTCGGTCCAGTACATCGCCTGGAGTACCACGGGGCAGACGGTGAGCGCCCTCCGGACGGTGCACGTAGACGACCGGACCGCTCCGACACTGAGCTTGAAGGGGCCTGATCACATGGCGCATCAGTGCGGCAGCGTGTGGGTGGACCCAGGGGTGGAGGCAACGGATGCGTGCTACGGCGACGTGTCGCCCACGGTGGTGCAAGCAGGGGACTATGTGAATGGCTGGGTGCAGGGCGTGTACGCCGTGCGGTACCTGCTGACGGACAGCGGAGGCAACAGCGCTCCGTCTGTCACCCGGACTGTGGAGGTGGTGGACTGCCCCTGGTGAGGCGCTGTCAGGCTTGCAGAAGTGCTAACCATGGATTCGGCCAAAGGATCTGGCCGAATCCATGTCCCAAGTAGACAGTGGTTACTTTCGGGCGCGCCAGTGCTAGTTTCCCCGAGAGGAGAACCACTCCATGGCCGCCCGGAAGAAGACGAGCTCGCAGCCCAAGCCCAGCTACCACCATGGAGATCTGCGCCGCGCCCTTATCGATGCATCCCTGGGCCTGATCGCCGAGGAGGGGTTCAGCGCGCTCTCCCTGCGGGAGGTGGCCAAGCGGGCCGGCGTCACGCACGCCGCGCCCTACCGTCACTTCGCGGACAAGGAGGCCCTGCTGGCGGCCGTGGCAGAGGAGGGCTTTCGCACCATGGCCGAGCAGATGCGCCAGCGCATGGACGAGGAGAGCAGCCCCGTCGAGCGCTTGCACGCCTGTGGGGTGGCCTACGTCCTGTTCGCCGTCCAGAACCCCTCGCACTTCCGAGTCATGTTCGGGCCGCACTTCACCCGGAAGGGCGAGCACCAGGGGCTGGCCACCGAGGGCGGCCATTCCTTCGGGCTGCTCATGCAGTGCCTCGTCCAGGGCCAGCAGGCAGGCCTGCTGCGCGGGGGAGACCCCTTGCCCCTGGGACTGGCCGCCTGGTCCCTCGTGCACGGCCTGGCCTCGCTGCTGGTGGATGGGGTGCTCCAGCGGGCCGGAAACTCGACCATGAGCCCGGAGGAACTTGCCCTCTTCCAGACCCGGCTGCTGGTCGAAGGGCTCCTTCTCCCTGCTCAGAACGGTTGACCGGGCACGGGGCTGGACTACGGTCCTGTCCGCTATGTCTCAGCGCCAACTGGAACTGACCGTGCCGCGCGTCCGCGCCCGGGAGCTGGGGCTGCCCCTGGGCCGCTTCAAGCCCGGCAGGTACAACGCCATCACCGACGTGGAGGGCGTGCTCGTCGGCCACTGTACCCTCATCCGGGGAGAGGGCCCGCTGAGGCCCGGCCACGGCCCCGTGCGCACCGGCGTCACCGCCATCCTGCCCAACAACGGCAACATCTTCATGGAGCGGATGAACGGCGGCGGCTTCGTGCTCAACGGCGCCGGCGAGGTGTCCGGCATGACGCAGCTCATGGAGTGGGGCCTGATGGAGACGCCCCTCATGCTCACCAACACCATGGCGGTGGGCGCCGTGTCGGACGGGGTGGCCCGCTACCTGGTGGATCGCTACCCCGGCATCGGCGACGAGCACGACGTCATCATCCCCATCGTCGGCGAGTGCGACGACAGCTGGCTCAATGACATCTCCGGCCGGCACGTGCGCGATCAGCACGTGCTGGAGGCCATCCAGAACGCGAAGTCCGGCCCGGTGGCCGAGGGCAACGTGGGCGGCGGCACCGGCATGGTGACGTGCGACTTCAAGGGCGGCATCGGCACCTCCTCGCGCAAGCTGCCCGAGGCCCTGGGGGGCTACACCCTGGGTGTGCTGGTGATGTCCAACTTCGGGAAGATGCACAACCTGAGGGTGGGCGGCCTGCCGGTAGGCGAGGTGCTGGCCGAGAAGTTCAAGGAGGTGCGCAAGCGCGGGCAGACCTACGGCTCCATCATCGCCGTGGTGGCCACGGACGCCCCCCTGCTCAGCCACCAGATCAACCGCCTGTGCAAGCGCGTGTCACTGGGCATCGGCCGGGTGGGCAGCTACGCGGCGCACGGCTCCGGGGAGATCATCGTCGGCTTCTCCACCGCCAACATCATCCCCCGGCGCACCCAGAAGATGGTCTACAAGCTGAAGATCCTCCTGGATCAGCGGCTGGACCCGCTCTACGAGGCCGTCATGGAGGCCACCGAGGAGGCCATCCTCAACTCCATGTGCATGGCCGAGCCCATGAAGGGCGTGAACGACAACTACTGCCCGGCGCTGCCGCTGGACGAGGTGCGGCGCTTCGTGGACGCGTGCCGCCCCATCTTCGCCTCGGTGAAGAAGCGCCCCCAGCAGAGCAGCGCCCCGGCCTCCCGCGAGAAGCCCCAGGACGCTGACAAGGAGGGCGAGGTGCGCCTGGCCGAGGCCCTGCCCACCGACGTCCGGGGGGCCGAGGGCATCCCCTATCCGACACGGCCCGCCCCGGATGAAGCAGAGGGTTCCTCTCCCGGGGGGTCTTCTGATACGTAGCGCTCCCTTTTCCTCACCTCACCCAGGAGTCACTTGAATGGCCCGTAGCAAGAGCAAGCACCGCCGCGTGCAGATGAAGAACCGTCAGGCGTGGAGAAAGCGCATGAAGAAGCAGAAGGCCGCCGCCAAGGAAGGCACCAAGAAGAAGTAGGCCTTGCCTCCTGGCTCACGGCTGCCGCTGCTGGGCGGCCGTGTAGGCCCGGAGGATGGAGCAGCGGCGCGTCCCCTGGGCCGAGCCCCGGGCGTAGGTGCCCGTGAACGAGCCGGAGATCCCTCCCGTGCCGCCGTCCGTGCGTGCCGGGGTGTAGCGCCCGCTCACGCTGTACTGGGTGCTGCCCCCGTCCAGCGCCGCCTGCGTCCCCAGCAGGCTGAAGTCGAAGGTCTGGTACACAGTCCCCTGCAGCTCCACCCCCTCCAGGGTGGCGGTGAGCCCTGCTCCCGCGCGCTGGATGTCCAGCGGGCCTTGCGGCAGCGTCACCCCCAGCGAGGCGCAGTCGGCCGGTATCGCACCTTCCGCGAACTCCAGCGCGTAGCGGCCCTCCATGGAGGGGCAGGTGCTGCAGGGCGAGCCGTTGTCGCCGCACCCGGCGGCAAGGGCCGCGGTGGTGCTCGCGAGCGTGGCGGCGATCATCCAGAAGCGTCCAGAAGTCATTGTTCGTCTCCTCATGCCCGCGGGGCTGCCGACAGAGCTTCGCTCCGCGCTCCTCTGATGCGGCGCGTCTCGCAAGCTCTCTTACACGTAGTGATTCAGATCATTGGAAATCAGGGCCGCAAGCAGGGTTGCTCCATGGGGTGGACAGCGCTCGATCTCCACTCCCGGTACAATCGCCAGGGCTACATCAACCGAGAGCGGCTCGTATCTGAACACCTCTTGGATGATGCTCTCAATTGTTGCGGCCCCCTCTGCCACCTCTTGAGGCTGCTGCTGTAACAATACCTCGGGATCGTGCCCCAATCCGTTTAGCCCATAGCAAAAGTAAACCGGGGCGAGCACACTCACGCACCCTACGGCAATATATGGCGTTCCTTCGCGCAGCAGTGCCACTCTCCAGGATTGATGCATGTAAGGCACGGTCAATTCACGGACCCGGTAGGGCGGGGAGGCACGTTCTCGCAGAAGTGCCAAAACTCGTTGCCATGGCTCCTTGTTCTGCAGTGCGTGTCGCCACGCCTCGCGGGCACGGCCATATTCAGGGGTCTCGGTATAACGTTCATCCCACGGGCCGATGCCCAAAGGATAAAATTGCTGCGCGGTCGCAATCAGAGAGGCAAGAGAAGGGATTGTCATTGGCCGTCCGGCGACACGGGATTGACTGGTATGTCATGAATACAGGTGCTGTTCACGCGGGAGCCAGGAATGCCGGCCTTGAGTAGGCGATTGTACTCTCCCACAAAGGTGTCACATAGGACGGCGGACATCGAATCGGGTGAGGCCTTCGAGAGCACAGAATAGGCAGCTTGATTGGCTGCTGTAGCTCCTGCTGCCTGCGCATGTTCAAGGGTGATGTAGCGCGGCGGAGGGGCCTCTGGGCGAAGCCGGAGCGGCGTGCCTACCGTGAATGTACACCGGATGGTGATATCCGTGTTTCCGTGCGTGAACGCAGCACGCAGACATACTGCTCGCCAGCCTCCATCAACATCCACAGGAACAATCTGTCTAAACTCAAACTTCCTGGGCGTTACGAAGCCATGGACCCAATTGGGGCCCGCGCCACACAGACCGCAGACCATCGCCAGACCCAAGATATACTTCGTACACTTCATCATGGGTCCTCCAGAGCAGCTTTGTCGCGGAAAGTGGCTTTGTCGAGGAAACGGCTCTTGAATCCATCATTGCACATTGCGGCCGGGCTGGCGTCCAGAAGTCATTGTTCGTCTCCTCTGAGGGGGTGTCGGGACTTCCCCGAGATAGGGGCCATTCCTACGTTGATCTCGGCGCGTGGGGGCCGTGGGCCCAAGGGTGGTGGGGAGTGTCGGCGGCGGACTCGAAGCGGTGGTCCAATTTCGTCTTTGCGGGGTTGTTTGCCCTCGCAATCATTCTCTTCTCCCGCATCTTGCTGCCGTTCGTGATGCCGGTGCTGCTGGGCGGCTTCCTGGTCGTCCTCTTCTTACCGATCCAGGACTTCCTGCGTCGGCGGCTGAAGGGACACGGGGCGCTGTGCGCCGCCCTGTCCACCCTGGCCGTCTTCCTCCTCATCCTGCTGCCGCTGGCCGGGGTGGGGTGGCTGGTGGGGCGTGAGCTGCTCCAGCTGGCGACGAACCTGCCCTCCGTCCTTGAGCGCGTGGACGTGCGCCAGGAGCTCCTCTCCAACCTTCCGGCCGGGCTGAGCCGCTATGTGAGCACGGAGACGGTGGGCTCGGAGCTGGAGCGGGCGCTGGTGTCGGGCGCCACCGCGAGCGCCACGGTGCTGCGGCACGCGGTAGGCGTGGGCTCGGCCTTCGTGGTCAACCTGTTCCTCATGACCGTGGCCATGTACTACTTCTTCCTGGACGGGCGCCGCCTGTACGCGGAGGCCATCCGCCTGGTCCCCCTGGACAAGCGCTACATCCAGGGCTTCTCGCGCGACTTCGTGGACGTGGCCTATGCCATCGTTTACGGCAACACCGTCACCGCCCTCATCCAGGGCGCCGTCGGCCTGGTCGGGCTGCTCATTGCCGACGTGCCCCACGCGGGCGTGTGGGGGGCTGCCATGGTGATCGCCGCGCTGGTGCCCGTGGTGGGCACGGGCCTGGTCTGGGTCCCCATCAGCATCCTGTTGGCCCTGTCGGGCAAGGTAGGTGAGGGGCTCTTCCTGGCGGGTTGGGGTGCGCTGGTGGTGGGCACTGCCGACAACTTCATCCGGCCCCGGCTGTGCGGCTCTCGCATGGCGCTGCACCCGCTGCTCGTCTTCCTCTCCATGTTCGGAGGGGTGGCGGTGTTCGGGATGATGGGGATGCTGGTGGGGCCGCTGATCGCCTCGCTCTTCATGGCCATGGTGCGCATCTACCGGCGTGACTTCCTGGGCATCACCCAGCCGGTGCTCGTCGAGCCCCCGGTCGAGCCGCCCGCGCCGGCGACGCCCTCCGTCCTCGAGGTCCAGCCCACCTTGTCCGCGTCCTCCGCGGAGACGTGATGCCTGTGGTTGTGGACATCGTGCGGACGGTGGGTGAACCTCCCCACCTGGATGAGGTCTTCGGGACGATGGATGAGTCGGTGGGGCGTACTGCTCGCCCTGCCACTGGTGCTGACCGCGCAGGTGGCGCTGGCCCAGAAGGCGACGCAGCCGCGGGTGGTGCTCCTCGACTTCGAGGGGGACCGCCGTGACGCGGTGCGTACGCAGCTGGAGAATGCCCTCAAGAAGAACAAGCAGGTAGAGGTGGTTCCGCTCAAGCAGTACACGAGCGCCGCCAGCAAGGCGGGCCTGAAGGGTGCGGCCTCCCGTTCACCCGAGGGGGTGGCGCAGGTGGCCGCCGGGCTCGGGCTCGACGCGGTGGTGACAGGCAAGGCGGGGCGCACCCTGTCCCTGCAGATCCTGGGCGCCAGCGGCCAGGAGCTATGGACGAAGAGCGTGAAGCTCCAGCGCGGGAAGCTGCCAGCAAGCGAGGTGCGGAAGCTAGCTGCGGGAATTGCGACCACGGCCGCGACGCCTCCTCCGCCGGTGGTGCCTCCAGTCGATCCGCCCCCGCCCGAGCCGCCCGCGCAGCCTTCCCCGCCAGAGCCCTCCCCACCTGCCACCGCGACGCCCCCGGAGACGGGGAAGCCGCCCCCGGCTGAAGGAACGCCGCCGCCTGCCACGCCCCCTCCGGCCGAGACTCCGGGTGTCTCCGCCGCTCCGAAGCCGCCTGCGGAGCCGCTGGAGCTTCCCACGTCTCTGGAAGACGAGTCGCACACCTCCACGAAGGTGTTCGACGAGTACGCCACGCGCGCCGAGCTGGAGGCCAAGGATCGGTACCGGCACCCGCCCATGGTCTCCCTCTTCCTGGGAGGCAGCACGACCTGGCGCAGCTACTGCGCGCGGCCGGGCGTCTCCTCGTGCGGCGAGTTCGATCGTCGGCCCGAGGAGGAGCGGACCGGGGACACGATCGACTTCAAGTCCGGGGTGCCCTACCTGGGGCTGGTGGGGCAGGTCGAGGTGTTGCCGCTGGCGCGCACGGAGAAGCCGTGGCGCGGCGTGGGCCTGCTGGTGGGCTACCAGCGGGGCTACTCGGAGACGCGGGTGAAGGTGACGACGCAGACGGGCGAGACGCCGACGCGCAGCGTGGTGGCCACCGACTCGGTCCTCACCGCCATGCTCTTGTACCGCTACTACTTCAACCTGGGGACGGACTCTCGGCCGCGGCTCGGGTACGCGGGCTTCCGAGGGGGCCTGCTGAGCCGGGAGTTCGAGGTGGATCAGCAGGCCCGGGCCCCGCTGACGGGCTCGCACCGGCTGCACCCCGCGGCGGGGCTGGAGTTCTCCGTGCCGCTGCGGCACTGGCTGCGCGTGGAGGGCGGAGGGCAGTTCTTCATCGGCCCCAAGGCGGGCACGAGCCTCACCGCCGATCAGGGCGAGCTGGAGCTGGAGGTGAGGGATCTGGGCGCGGAGGTGTCCAGCTTCGGCTGGTTCGGTGAGCTGGGCCTGGCGGGCGAGGTGTGGGGCCCGCTGGGGTACTCGGTGCGCGCCCGGTACACGTCGGTGAAGGACACCTTCACCGGCAGCGGCGCTCGGTTCGGCTGGGAGCAGGGCGGGGTGGCCTCGGAGCAGCACATCGACGTGCGCTGGGGATTGACTGCGTCGTTCTGAGCACCGCGCCGCCAGGGCCCGAGGGCTCCCCGCGGTGCGATGGCACTGTCACGAACCGGGCGCAGGAGGGCCGGGCCGAGGGAGCCGCCACTCCGGACTTGTGAGGCGCGGACGGGTGTGGAAAGTCCCGCCCCATGCCTGCTCCCGTCCTGAACTCCTGTCGCCGTCAGCGTCTCCACGCCACCGTGGCGCTGATGCTCCTGTGTGCTCTGGCGTTGTCCGCATGTGCCACCGCGCTGCCCGAGCGGGGCAAGGTGGTGATGCGCGATGTGAGCTTCCCCCTCAGGGACTTCCGTCTCCCGTCGGGGCTGCGGGTGGTGGTGGAGGAGGACCGGCGCTCACCGGTGGTGGCTGTGGTGGCGGTGGTGGGCGTGGGTGGCTCGCATGATCCCGTGGGCAAGGAGGGCCTGGCGCACGTGGTGGAGCACCTGGCCTTCCGCGCGCGGCACTCGGGCGGCCCGTCGGTGTGGACGCGGCTGGAGCAGGTGGGGGCCGGCCGCTTCAACGCCTTCACGAGCCTGGATCACACCGCCTACGAGACGCTCGTGCCGCGCGAGGCGCTGCCGGCGCTGCTGAAGCTCGAGTCACAGCGGCTGGCCGCACCGCTCGCGGGCATTACCGAGCAGGTGTTCGCGGTGGAGCGCGAGGTGGTGCGCAACGAGCTGCGCCAGCGCAACGAGACGGGCTTCATCGGCCAGATCTTCCACTGGGTGCAGGAGACGTCCTTCCCCGCCGGGCACCCCTACGCGCGGCCCGTCATCGGCAGCCATGACTCGCTCACGCAGCTCACCCTGGCGGACGCCCAGCGCTTCGTGCGCAAGAACTACCAGCCGGAGAATGTGACGATGGTCATCACCGGCGACGTGGATCTGGTGGCCATGGAGGCGCTGCTGAAGGAGAGCCTGCCCGAGACGTGGCATGGCGAGGGCCTGCCGTTGGCGGTGAGCCCACGGCTGCCGCAGCCGGCCCCCGAGCCGCCGCTCGCGCCGAAGGCCGCGAAGCTGGTGACGCACGAGGCCGCGGTTCCGTCGCCCGAGCTGTACCTGACATGGGTGCTGCCGCGCGGCTTCGATGAGGCGAGCGCGGTGCACGACTTCGTGCAAGCCAGCCTCTCCTCGGTGCTCTTCCGCGCGATGATGACCGATGGTGACATCGCGGGCATGTCCACGGAGCTCATCCCCGGCACGCGGGCCTCGCTGCTGCTGGTCCGGGTACCGCTCAACACGGGAGCCCATCCGGAGAAGTCAGCCGAGAAGGTGCTGGATCAGGTGTTCCAGATCTGGGACTCGGGCGGAGGGGCGGGGAATGTGCTGGAGCGCCAGCTCGCCTTCCAGAGGATGCAGCGCAGCGTCGTCATCGGCATGGCGCTGGAGAGTGAGGATCTCCTGGCGCGTGCGGTGCGCCGGGCCGAGCTGACCCACTTCTCGCTGGACGCGCGAGCCTATGGCCGCACCCAGACGGCGCTGGCGGCATTGGACGGCTCCAAGGTGACGGACTTCGCCTACCAGTGGCTGCAGCGCGACCGGGCCCGTGTCCTCCTGGTGAAGCCTGGGGAGAACGGGGTGCCGGCGTTGACCTCCTCCACGGGCCTGCCGCCGGACGAGGCGGTGGTGGCAGGGCCTCAGGGGCCCCTGCCCGCGGCGCTCACGGGCTCCGCGCCGATCACCTCGGTGCGCCTGGGCAATGGCGTGGAGGTGGTGCTGGCGCCTCGGCCGGGACTGCCGCTGGTGAGCGTGGGGGTCGCGCTGGGCGGCGGTGAGGTGAGCGGCAAGCGGGGCGTGGCGGAGCTGGCCGAGTGGGTGTCCTTCCGCAGGTCCGACTTCCAGGGGCAGCCCGGCGACTTTGGCCTGCGCAGCTCGCGTCAGCTCTACCGCGATCACCTGCGCTACGGGATGGCGGGCGCGGCGGGCAACGTGGGCAACATGCTGGCGATCCTCGGGGAGGAGCTGTCCAGCATGGGCACCGAGTACGACATCCTGCGCATCTTCGCCGAGAACGTGCTCCCCTGGCGCAAGGCGGTGGATGCCTATCCCGAGGTGCGGGCGCAGCGGGCGCTGCTGCGGGCGCTCTATGGCGAGCATGCTTATGGCCATGTGGTGACGGCCGAGGAAGTGGGGCAGGCGACGCAGTCGGAGGTGGAGGGGTGGCTCTCCCAGGTGCATCGCCCCTCCAACGCGGTGGTGGTGATCGCCGGCGAGTTCGATCCGCAGCAGGTGATGCCGCTGGTGCACCAGTACCTGGGGGGCTGGGGTGGAAAGGGCGCGGCGATGGAGGCTCCCGCGGCACCTGCGCTGCCGAGTCCCTCCGCACGGCCGGAGGTGCTCGTCACTCCACGCCCCGGCGCGACGCAGGGGCACGTGCAGCTGGCCTGCCGGCTGCAAGAGGCGACGCCCGAGGCGGCGGCGCGCTACGCGCTGATGGCGGCGGTGCTGCGGGCGCGCATGTGGCACCAGGTTCGCGAGCAGATGGGGGCCACGTACGGTTTCTACACGCAGGTGTCGATGGCGCGCGGCGGTGCTGCCCACCTGTTGATGGAGGGAGTGGTGGACGCCGCGCAGCTCGGGCCGTCCATGGCGGCGGCGCGCGCGGCGCTGATGGCCTATGCCATGGAGGGAGTGCCGGCGGCGGAGGTGGAGAGCGCACGGAGCCGGCTCCTCGGGGAGCAGGCTGTGGCGCTGACGTCGTCCAGGGACTGGGTGTCGGCGCTGCTGAACGCGCGGGTGCTGGGCTGGGACGCGGAGGCCGTCACCCGGCGGCCCGCGCTCCTGCAGGCGGTCACTTCGGCAGAGCTGCAGAAGCAGTTCGCCGCCTGTGCCGAGCGGCTCGTGGTGGGCATCGTCGGGGATGAGGGGCAGGCGCGGACAGCAACGCAGTCCGCCTTCCCGTGACCAGAGCAGCGCTCGCCCGTTTTGTCCTATGGTGACTCCCGAAGGAGCCTGCCGCCTGGAGAGGATCGGAGGTGGGCTCTGGGAGCGCCATGGGATTGACGGAAGGCTGTGTCTACGTGAATGGAGCCTTCGTCCCGCCGGCCCAGGCCACCGTGCCGGCGTTCGATCACGGCTACCTCTACGGCGATGGGCTCTTCGAGACCCTGCGGACCTATGGAGGTGTGCCTCTCCACCTGGACGAGCACCTCGCGCGGCTGGAAGCAGGGCTGTCGGAGCTGGCCATCCACGGCGCTCCTCCGGCGCGCGAGCTGCGAGCCACGGTGCTGGAGACGCTCGCCCGTGCGCAGCTGCCCGAGGCCTACCTCCGCATCACCGTCACTCGGGGTGTGAGCAGTCGTGGCCTGGATCCCGCGGGCTGTGACACGCCTACGGTGCTGATCGCGGCGCTGCCGCTGCGTACCTATCCCGCGACTCACTACACGGACGGCATCGCCGCCACTGTGCTCTGGGCCCGCCCCACCCAGGTCCACCCTCCGCCTACGCTCAAGTCCACCAGCTACCAGCACACGGTCATGGCGCGCCTGGCGCTCACCCGTCGCGGCGTCCAAGAGGGCTTCTTCGTCGACGAGTCAGGCCACCTCACCGAGGGAACCGTGTCCAACGTGTTCGCGGTGACGGACGGAGCCCTCATGACTCCACCGGGGAATGTCTGTCTCCCCGGCATCACCCGAGCGGCGGTCCTCGCCATCTCCCGAGCGTCCGGTCTGCGCACCGTGGAAGAACCGCTCCCGGCTCGCTCGCTCGCGGAGGCGGAGGAGGTCTTCATTACCAGCTCACTGGCGGAGCTGGTGCCCGTGGTTCGCATCGACCAGATCCGGATTGGGGCGGGCAGGCCGGGGCCCGTGTACCAGCGCCTGCTCGACCTCTATCGCCAGCGCATCACCGCTGTGTCGCACTCAGGGAAGCAGGGATGAGCCCGCACGTCCCGCTCCACCGCAGCCTGCGGGTGCAGAGGCTCGCCACGGCCGTCACGCCATACCAGGCGCTGTCCTGCTTTACCGATCAGTCATACCTCTGCCTATTGGAGAACCCAGGCCAGCCTTCCGCGCAGGGCCGGTACTCGTTCCTGTGCGCCAATCCGTTCCTGGTGTTCCAGGCTCACGGCACCACGTGCCAGGTGGGCCCACCGGGAGATCTCCGCCCATTGCCTGGAGATCCCTCCGAGGAGCTGAAGAAGCTCCTGGCACGCTACCGCTCCGACTCGCCTCGAGAGGCCGAGGGCCTTCCCCCATTTCTCGGGGGCGCTGTGGGTTACCTCGGCTACGAGCTGCTCCACGCGCTCGAGTCCATCCCATCCCCGGGTGCAGACAGCCTGGAGATGCCTGACGCCTACCTGCTGTTCTGCGGCGCTGTGCTGGCCACAGACCACCTGGAGGGAACGAGCTGGGTGCTCGCCAACGGGTTCGGCGAAAGCCCCGAAGAGGCCTCGCGGCGGGCGGATGCAGAGCTGAAGGACGTGCTGCGGCGTCTGGCGTCGCTGCCTCCCTCGGAGCCCCGGCCAGGCGCGGCCGAGTACGTCCAGCGGCGCAAGGCCCGGCTGGCCCTCCGCCCTCGGCTGCTGGAGAACCATCTCGCCGAGAGTGGCATCCGCCCGTTCATCCCCCAGGCCCGCTACTTGGAGGCAATCCACCAGGCGTTGGAGCACATCGCCGCCGGGGATCTCTTCGAGGTCTGCCTGACGCAGCGCTTCGACGCCGAGCACACGGGCTCTGGCGAGGCGCTGTACCGCATCCTGCGCACGGTCCACGAGGCGCCCATGGCCGCCTACCTGCGCTTCCCCGAGGGAGAGCTCCTCTCCGCCTCGCCCGAGCGCTTTCTCTCACTGGATCGAGAGCGCTGGGCGGAGACGCGCCCCATCAAGGGCACGAGGCCCCGCGGCAGGACGCCCGAGGAGGACGCCGTCCTCCATCGCGAGCTGGAGACGAGCGAGAAGGATCGCGCCGAGAACCTGATGATCGTCGATCTCGCGCGGAATGACCTGGGCCGCGTCTGCGAGTTCGGCACCGTCCGGGTGCCGCGCCTCTGCGAGGTGGAGACGTACCCGATGACGCACCAGCTCGTCTCCACGGTACGCGGGCGCCTGCGTGCCGGCTTCGACGCGGTGGATCTGCTGCGCGCGGCGTTCCCCGGGGGCTCCATGACGGGGGCACCGAAGATCGAGGCGATGAAGGTCATCTCCCGGCTGGAGCCCTCCCGGCGAGGCGTGTACTCCGGGAGCATCGGCTACTTCGACTTCGATGGGGGCATGGATCTCAGCATCGTGATCCGCACGCTGCTCAAGCAGGGTGATCGCATCCGCTTCCACACCGGTGGAGCCATCGTCACGGACTCGATCCCCGAGGAGGAGTACCAGGAGACGCTCGACAAGGCGCATGGACTCGTGCTGGCCCTGGAGCTTGCCCGTGAGCGCTGAGCCAGCACCTCGCATCGTCCTCATCGATAACTACGACTCGTTCGTCTACAACCTCTACCAGGCACTCGGGGAGCTGACGGGCGTAGACGCCAAGGTGGTGCGCAACGATCGGATCCGCGTCGAGGCCATCGCCGCCGAGCAGCCCACGCACCTCATCATCTCTCCCGGGCCGGGCAACCCGGAGGATCCCGCGTGGTTCGGGATCTGCCGTGAGGTCATCCTCACGCTGGGCCGGACAGTCCCGCTGCTCGGCGTATGTCTGGGACACCAGGGCATCGGCGCGGCCTTCGGAGCCAGGGTGGTGCGCGCGCCCAAGGTGATGCACGGCAAGACGAGCCTCATCCGCCACGATGGGGAGGGCCTCTTCGCGGGCCTGGAGAGCCCGCTGGAGGTGATGCGCTACCACTCGCTCATGATCGATCCGGGTACGCTGCCGGCCTCGCTCCGCGTGACGGCCACCAGCGAGGAAGGCCTCATCATGGGCGTGGCGCACAAGGAACACCCGATCGTCGGCGTGCAGTTCCACCCGGAGTCCATTGGGACGCGGAGCGGCCTGCAGCTCCTCCACAACTTCCTCCATCACTCCAAGTGAGGGGAGGGCCCGTGTGAGGAGATAGAGTCAACTTCAGCTCCTTGGAGGAAGCCTGCCCATGCGCCGTCCTGCCACGATGCTCCTCGTCGCGCTCGCTCTGGCCGTGGTGGCCTGCGAGAAGAAGACGCAGCCCCCGCCTGCTCCCTCGACGAGCACTCCGCCCACGGAGGCCAGGGCCAACCCCCCCGCAGACTCAGAGCCCCTCCTCATTGGAGGCGTGGGCAGCCTCACGGGCAGCGAAGCCACCTTCGGCATCTCGGCTCGCAACGGCATCGAGCTGGCAATCCAGGAGGCGAACGGGGCCGGTGGGGTGAAGGGCAGGAAGCTGGCGGTGCGGGTGTATGACAGCCAGGGCAAGCCCGAGGAGGCGGCGCAGGCCGTCACGCGGCTCATCGCCCAGGACAAGGTGGCGGTGATCATCGGCGAGGCCTCCTCGTCGGTATCGATGGCGATGGCGGAGAAGGCGCAGGCCGCCGGGGTGCCGCAG
>NZ_DASPHO010000642.1:0-3296 GCF_035629615.1 Hyalangium sp.
GCGCAGGTGGCGGTCACGTGGATCTGGGCACAGCAGGCGCGGCCGGCGGCGGGGTGGTGATCCTCCGCGCGGGGGAGGTGGTGGGCACGGGCAAGTTCAGCGCCAAGGGCGCCTCCGCGGACTTCGTTGTCTCCGCGACCGATGATGGTGCGGGTGGCGGCGGTGCGGGCGGTACCGTCTCCGTCCGTTCCGCGCGAGCGCTGAAGTGTGGTGTCGCGCAGGCCTCGGGTGGCGCGGGCGGAGATACCCGGCACACGACGAGTGAGTCCGGTCCCGGGGGCGGGGGTGGGGGTGGCGTCGTCTTCCTCCAGGGCGAGTCCATCGAGTGTCCCGTCTCGGTGGTGGCCGGGTTCCCAGGCCAGTCGACGGCGGCGGGGGACAGCTTTGGCGCAGGCCCGAGCCTGATTGACTCAGGTGCCTCCTACGGCTCCGAGAAGACGTACCTGGCGCCATTCCGGGTGCCTGCTACGCCTGTGCTGACCTCGCCGGTGGACGGCTCCACGGGTGTGGCGTCGAGGCCCCGCATCCAGGGCACCGCGGATCCGGGAGTCATCGTCCACCTGTTCTTGGAGGGGGTGGCGTACGTCTCGGTGGTGCCGGACAGCACCGGGGCCTTCTCGTACAACGTGCCCGCGGATCTCACGGTGGGCGCGCACGAGCTGCGGGCCTCGGCGGAGGAGGTGGGCTCCCACAGCCCGCTGTCCGCGCCGAGCCGCTTCGACGTGGCGACGCCAGGGGATGGAGGCATGACCGGAGACGCGCCGGTGCTCGTGCACCCTGCGGAGGGCGAGGCAGTGAACCCCACGCCCCTGTTCGCCGGGACGAGCCGGGGCGGCGTCTCGGTGGGCCTCGAGGTGGATGGGGTGGAGGTAGTGCGCGTGCCCTTGGATGAGCAGCGGCGCTTCCGCTACGTGCTCACCGCCGAGCAGCAGCTGGCCCTGGGAGCTCACAGCGTCATGGCCCGTGCGTGGGACGAGGCAGGCAAGGCCGGCCTCGCCTCGCCGGTGACGCGCTTCGAGGTGAAGTCGCCCGGAGCGCTCGAGGTGGGCTGCGGGTGCGGCTCCTCGCCCGGAGTGGGGCTCGGAGCCGTGGTGGTGCTGCTGGGCCTGGGCGCCGCGCGCCTCCGCAGACGGGCGTAGCGGCTAATCGTCATCGCTGCCGAGCAGCCCGCCGAGCCCCACGCTGCCGAGCACGCTGCCCTCACCCCGGGAGCCGGTCGGCCCCGCGGCCGCGAGGATGCGTCCCGAGAGCCGGCTGAGCGGGAGCGACTGCAGCCACACCGTGCCCGGCCCCCGCAGCGTGGCGAAGAAGAGGCCCTCGCCTCCGAAGAAGGCCGTCTTGATGCCGCCCACCATCTGGATGTCGTACTCGACGCTCGGCTGGAAGGCGACGATGCAGCCCGTGTCTACGCGCAGCGTCTGGCCCGGTGCGAGCGTCCGCTCGAGCAGCGAGCCGCCCGCGTGTAGGAAGGCCAGCCCGTCCCCCTGCAGGCGCTGCATGATGAAGCCCTCGCCGCCGAACAGGCCCACGCCCAGCTTCTTCTGGAAGGCGATGCCCAGCGACACGCCCTTGGCCGCCGCCAGGAAGCTGTCCTTCTGGGCGATCAGCTCGCCACCCAGCTTGCCTAGCTCCACCGGGAGGATGCGCCCAGGGTACGGCGCGGCGAAGGCCACCTTGCGCTTGCCGCTCCCCCGGTTGAAGAACACCGTGGTGAAGAGCGACTCGCCCGTCAGCAGCCGCTTGCCCGCGCCCAGCAGCGAGCCGAAGAAGCCGCCCTTCTTCTCCGCGCCGTCACCGAAGATGGTCTCCATCTCGATGTCGTCGTCCATGTACATCATCGCGCCGGCCTCACCGACCGCCGCCTCGTTCGGGTCCAGCTCCACCTCGACGAACTGCATGTCGCCGCCGTGAATCTCGAAGTCCACCTCATGCATCTGTGCCATGCCGCTACTCCGTGAGAGGGTTGAGCGGCGCGAACCATAACCCGCACGGAGGCTCAGGGTGTGTCGAGCAGGAGCCCCAGTGTCGCCACGGCCTGGGCGTCTCCGCTCAAGCCGCAGGGGGCCCTGCCGCCTGGCGGGCGAGGCCCACCACAGGGGGGAGGCTGGCGCCAGGGCCGCCTGCCGGATGTCGGGCGCTTCCCAGGGCACCTCGTTATGGTGGGATTCTCGGAATCGGCGAAGGGTCGGCGCCGCGAGCGGAGCGACGGATGGCGGAGTTCTCCCAGGGCACGGCGCGAGAGTCGCAGCAAGACGGTGTCCCCCTGAGCCAGGTCCCCATCGGCCTCATCATCCGAGGGCTGGCGGCCATGCTCTTCGCGGTGGGCCTCGTGGGAGGCCTGCACGGCTACCTCGGGCTGCGGCTGGTGTCCGATCCGAGCCTCGGGCAGCCGTGGACGGCGCTGGGGTGGGTGGCGCTGGCGCTCCTCTTCTGCTCCATCCCGCTCGGGTTCATGGCCTCGCGCCGCCGGCCCACCCTGCTGAACCAGGCGCTCTACTGGACGTCCATGCTGTGGCTGGGCACGTTCGGCCTGCTGCTCACCGCTGTGCTGGTGGCGGATCTTGTCAGCGCGGTGTGGGGCCTGTCAGGCACGGCGCCCGAGGCCCAGGCGCTCGCGCGCGGCAAGGCGGTGGGCGTGCTCGCGGTGGTGGTGCCGGCGCTCGCCTTCGCGTTCGTCACGGCGCGCGGCCGGGCTCGGGTGGAGCGGCTGAAGATCCCCATGGCGAAGCTGGACGCGGGGCTGCACGGCGTGCGCGTGGTGCAGATCTCGGACATCCACATCGGCCCCACGCTGGATCGGCACTTCCTGCGGCGCGTCGTGGAGCAGGTGAACGCCCTGCAGCCGGACATCATCGCAGTGACGGGGGATCTGGTGGACGGCAGCGTGCGCACGCTGCGCGAGGAGGTGAAGCCGCTGTCCGAGCTGCGCGCGCCGCTCGGCGTCTACTTCGTCACCGGCAACCACGAGTACTACCACGGGGGCGCCGCCTGGGCCGCGGAGGTGTCGCGGCTGGGCCTCACCGTGCTGCACAACGAGCACCGCATCGTGGAGCGCTCGGAGGCCCGGCTCGTCGTGGCGGGGGTGACGGACCACGAGGGGGGGCGGATGGATCCGGCGCATGCGTGCCGGCCGGACCTGGCGCTGGCGGGCGCGCCGGAGGGGGTGCCGCGCCTGCTCCTGGCGCATCAGCCGCGCACGGCCTTCCTGGCGCGCGGGCTGGGCGTGGATCTACAGCTGTCCGGGCACACGCACGGCGGGCAGCTGTTCCCCTTCATGTTCTTCGTGAAGCTCCAGC
>NZ_DASPHO010000643.1:0-6396 GCF_035629615.1 Hyalangium sp.
CGTCTCCGAGCAACGAGGTGGACCCCCGGCTCAACGCGTCCGCTAGCGGCGCGTAGGTGTTGCCGCGGCTCCTACTAACGGAGGGGGATGGTCCACTGCTCTCCGTGCCGGCTGCCTCGCGCGCGCGCACGTGGCGGGCCGCCACCATGTACGATTCCCCTGTCCGTGCCATCCGCGCACGTACCAGTTTCTTGAAGTCTTTTTTCGCAGTCATCGTCTGTTCCCTTCGAGCCACAGCGTAAGACTGCCCATGCCCCTCACGCCTGGCTCCCAGGGTTGACGAGGTCCTTCAGCCCGAGGAGATCTTCTCCCCTTTGCCCCTCCAACGTTGGTCACCAGGCATGGGCTGGTGAGCAGGGGTCGCACGGTGGCTGCCGCGCATCCGCTAATATAAGGCGGACCACCGTTGGGCGCCACCGATCAGTAACGCCTCCGGTTCTTCTTCGGGGCTCTCCCAGGGCAGGCCCGCGTTGTGCTGGGCGGCCTTCAGGTCGTCTCGCAGGCGCAGCCCCTCGGCGCTCTGGCCTCCCTCGCTCAGGGCGGCCGGCTCCAGGTGCTCGGCGGGCACCTCAAAGAGGACGTCGTCAACCGCCCGGCCCACCTCCGTCCAGGCCCGCGCGGTGAGGCGCAGGTAGTGCAGCGCTGCATGGAGTGAGGGGTGCCCACGCGCCACCTTCTGCCGGGCCTTCTCCAGGCCCTGCAGCACCTCGAAGCGGAGGGCAGCTGTCAGAGGCATGGCCGCCCCCTCGAGCGCGCCCGCCACAGCAGCAGCTCGCGACACGCCACCACGCGCACCCAGTAGCTGGCGAGGCTGGAGTCCGGCTCAGGCACCTCGAGCAAGTGCGCGCCGATCTCCTCCACCTCCCACACTCGCTCGTCCGGTGCTGGCGCGGAGGGTGGCGCGGCCCGGTGTGCAGGGGCCTCCACCTCGCGCGGCAGCGCCTGGCGAGCCCTGGGCGTCTGCTGCCCTGGCGCCTTGCGCGGCAGCGGGGGCGGCTTCTGCTGCCGGTACGCACCGCGCACTCCCTCGGCCCTGGGTGCCGGCGGGAGCTGCCGGAGCACTGCCGCGTGCTCTGCCGGCACCCGCTTCGCGACCTCGCTCCTGCTCACGGTGGGAGTCGAGATACCCAGCAGCTGCGCCAGATGCGCCTGCGTGTACCCGAGGCGCTTGCGCAGCCTGGCTGCCTCACCCCCCCGTCACGGCGCAGCCCTCGCCGGCAGCACCGAGAAGAGGTCCGCCTGCACGGCCTTCAGGCAGTGCGGAGAGAGCCACACGCGCTCTCTCCGGGAGTTGGTCTTGTTGTCCCGGGCGTACCCGCCCTGTGCCACCCACGGCACGCAGCGCCAGGTGGGCGGCATGTCGTGCTCCCCCTCGTAACCGCACAGCGCTATCCGGAGCTGGGGGTTGTCGCCATTGGCGAGGCACCATTCGCGCACCTCGCGGCTCACCTCCTTGGACTCGTGCGCGTACAGCGACGGGTCTCGCCCTGGCCCTGCGTCAGGGTCGTACGGCGGGTCCAGCAGCACTCCCGTCACGCCTATCTGCGTCGTGGTGGCTGGGGTGAGGATCCGGCGCCAGTCTCCACAGCACGCCCGGACGTACCGAAGCCGCGCCGCCAGGGCTTCCATCCACTGCCGCAGCCCCTCGGCGCGCGCCCCTCCTGCGTGCACGCCCCTACCGGCAGCACCGCGGGACCCGCTCGTGTCCGGCTTCTGCTCCCAGACCTCCGTGGTGCGGTGGACGCCGCTCCCGCCCTTGCCGAGCCGCGGGCGCTTCCCATGCTCGTGCGTGTTGCTGAGGTCTCTCAGCCGCTTGGTGCCGTGGATGCCTCGAGCTGGAGCTCCCGCGTGAGCTCGCCCCTCCCACTCGGGAGAGGAGCACCACCCCGAGCCGATCCACTGGCTGATGCCCCAGACCCAACGCCCGGCTACCTCCGTGTCGAAGTACTCCGGGTCTGAGCGCATGCGTGCGCGGAACGCCGGGCCCAGCGGTCGCCGGCTCTCAGTGAGCGCCCCATCCAGAATGTCCCGGGCGAGCTCCGCATGGCCGGCATGCAGCGCCTCGAGCGCTCTCGCCGTCGCAAAACGGAGGGCGGCGCCCTCGTCCGGCGGCCCATTGACGAGCCACCTATGCCACGCGTGGAGGTCCGCTTCGTTGACTGGCGCGTCCGCGTGCCGAGCCACCTCTCCGGGGGCGTGCTGCACAGCCCTCCAGAAATTGGTCAGCGCGCGTGCATGACTGTTCGGAAATGTCGGGACTTTTCGCGCCTAAAACCCCCGACATTTCCGAACAGTTCCTCACCCGCCAAGGCGGACCGCAAGGCATGAGGTGAGCACTGTCTGGGAACTTCCCGCGCGCGACGGTGTCCAAGTCTCCCGAAACCCAAAAGCACGAGGGAGGCTGTTCATGAGGCGGAGCCGTGTGGCCGTCAGCGGGATCGTCTGCGCGCTGTTCATCGGAAGCACGCTGTTCGCAGGATGCCGCTCACGGGAGGAAGAGACCCCGCCGCTCGTGGAGAAGTTGGCGGAGAAGTCCGTGAAGAAGACGGAGGAGACGAAGCAGGATCCGCAGGCCGTCAGCTTCATCGCTCCCCAGGGTGGTAAGGACCCGGGCCCCCAGGCTTCCCCGAGCGCGCCGCGGCTCGAGACCGCCAAGATAAAGGCACCGCCCTCCGCCGCCCCCTCCTCTCGGAGTCCTCCGACAGGAGGCGTCGGGGCACTCGGGCTCCAAGGCACTGGCTCGGGCGGAGGCGGCCTGGGAACCCTCAGCGGGGCCTCGGGCTCAGTCACCCTCGGAGCCGGCGGCAGGGGCCAGGGAGTCGCCTACGGCCATGGCAGCGGCAGCCTCAACGGCAAGGCCGGAATCAAGTCCAGGATGATCACGGCGGGCTCCTCAAACAGGAGCCCGGCTCCCGCCGACACGGTGAGCAGCACCGAGCAGTACCGCGACGCGGGCATCAACCCCTTTGTCACCACGAGCGAGGATCGGCTCTCCACCTTCGCCATCGACGTGGACACCGGCGCGTACACCCTGGCCCGCCGGAAGATCCACGAGGGCTCACTGCCCTCGCAAGAGGGCGTGCGAGTGGAGGAGTTCCTCAACTACTTCCGCTATGACTACGCGGGCCCCACGGACGGCTCGCCGCTGGCCGTCCACATGGACGCAGCGCCCTCGCCCTACACGCCTGGCCGCCACCTGCTGCGCGTGGGCGTGCAGGGCAAGCAGCTCAGCATCTCCGAGCGCAAGCCCGCGCACCTCACCTTCCTGGTGGACGTCTCCGGCTCCATGCAGTCTCCGGACAAGCTGCCGCTGGCCCAGCGCGCCCTGCGCATGCTCGTGGACAACCTGCGCGATGGGGACACCGTGGCGCTGGTCACCTATGCGGGGAACGTGAAGGTGGCGCTGCCCCCCACCGGCCTGGAGCACAAGGCCGTCATCCACCAGGCCATCGCGGAGCTGCAGGCCGGCGGCTCCACCGCCATGGCCTCTGGCATCGAGCTGGCCTACCAGCAGGCCCTGAAGACCGTGGACGAGCAGTCCCTCTCGCGCGTCCTCATCCTCTCGGACGGGGACGCCAACGTGGGCGCCACCTCCCCCGAGGAGATCCTCAAGCTGATCCGCGGCTACGTAAAGGAGGGCATCACCGTCACCACCGTGGGCTTCGGCATGGGCAACTACAAGGACTCGATGATGGAGCAGTTCGCCAACCAGGGGAACGGCAACCACTACTACGTGGACTCGCTGATGGCCGCGCGCCGCATCTTCCAGGAGCAGATCGGCGGCACGCTGGAGGTGATTGCCCAGGACGTGAAGCTGCAGGTGGAGTTCAACCCGGAGCAGGTGGCGCGCTACCGGCTGGTGGGCTACGAGAACCGCGCCATCGCGGACATCCACTTCCGGGATGACAAGGTGGATGCCGGCGAGCTGGGCGCAGGCCACACCGTCACCGCGCTGTACGAGCTGGAGCTCAAGCCGGGCGCTGGCGAGGGCCTGGCCACCGTGCGCGTGCGCGCCAAGCAGCCGCGCGGAGAGAAGGCCTCCGAGCGCGCGTTCCCCTTCTCCGGGAAGTCCCTCGCGTCCTCCTTCGCCGCGGCGAACCGGGACCTGCGCTTCGCTACCGCGGTGATGGGCGCGGCCGAGCTCTTCCGAAGCAGCCCTCACGCGCGGCGCTGGAGCTTCGAGGTGGTGGAGAAGATCGCCCGCGAGGCCACGCCTCCCGGCAACGCGGAGCGCAAGGAGTTCCTCGAGCTGCTCGCGAAGGCCCGCCCGATGATCGAACGCGTGGCGGCGCGCTGACGCTCGGGCGCACCCAATCCCCCGGGTCACCTTCCGGCGGGTGCGCTCGGCCAACACTCCAAGCCCGCGAAACTCCCAGGGAATGCAGTGTCAGACCCCTTCTGTAGTGTCATCGCATCAACGACACACGAAGGGGTCGTACCCATGGCGGAAACCCGTGAGTCGCCACGCGTCTCGGTGAACAAGCTGGGGGAGTACCTCACCGCTACACCGGCCCGTCGCAAGCGCATCATCCATGATCAGAAGCACCCGTGTGATCCGCAGTACCTGCGCTACCCGGAGGCCTCGCACGCCATCACCGACTTCCTCTGCAACGGAATGAACGGCGCCATCCTCCGAGACCACCAGGCGCGCTTCTTCAACACCGTGCCGCAGTCGGAGTTCGAGGCCCAGCGCTTGCACCTGTGCATCGAGGCGCTGGATCGCTTCGCGGAGGCAGTGCCGAAGCTGGAGCTGGAGGACACCATCATCAGCGCGGTGGGGCAGGAGCCGCCCGTGCTGGAGGTGGCCGGCGTCACCATCAGCGTGCGGCCCGAGGTGGTGCTGCAGATGATGGACCGGCGCGGGGAGAACAAGGTGGGGCTGCTCAAGCTCTACTTCGCCAAGTGGCACCCGCTGGACGAGCGCTCGGGGCAGTACATCGCCACGCTCCTGCAGAGCTTCGCCGAGCAGCACCTGCGGCACCTGGGCCCCGTGGAGCAGCGGCTGATCCGCGTGGTGGATGTGTTCGCGGGCACCCTCTTCGAGGCGCCCAAGGCGAACACCCGCCGGCTCCATGACGTGGAGCTCGCGTGCGAGGAGATCGGCGCGCTCTGGCCCGTCCACTGACGTTGCAGGATGCATTCCGTTGAGCAGCGGGCGGCCGGGGTGTCCAGCTCCGAGCGCCCGGCTGAGTCAACGTGCCTTCCCGCGGACAGATGACGCGGAGACGTTCAGCCTCCCCTTGGTAGCAGCCAGGGCCATCCCCAGCCTTCGCCGCCCGCGCTCTCCTCCTGAGGGCAGAGCGCGGCACTACCACTGCGCAGTTGGAGGTTCATCAGAATGGCCGACAGAAGAATGGATAACGGCAGGGACGACGCCCGCAACGGTCAGCGCTCCCCGGTTCCCGAGAACGGGACGCCGGGAATCCTGGGCGGCACGGAGGTGCCCGTGCGCGGCACGGAGGTGTCGAAGCGCGCCGCGGACGTGTCCCCGCCCGGCTCTCGCGAGCGCTCCGAGTCCGACATCACCGGCTACAGCCCCGAGCGCGATGAGGATCCCAGCGTCCGCCAGGGCCGCTACCACCGCGCCGCTGCGCTGCGCCTGGCCCAGCCGCGCACCAGCACGGACATGGCCACGGGCATGGGCACGGGCACCGGCATGGGCATGAGCGGCATGGGCACGGGAGCCGGGCTCAACGCGCGCAGCGGCTGGGAGTCCCAGGGCGAATCCAGCATGAGCGGGCGCGGCCAGGGCGGCACCCTCCCGGGCCCCTACGGGCGGGATGACCGGGATGACCGCTCTGCCACCGGCATGGGCGGCGGGCAGCTGCGCATGGGCGAGCAGGACACCCGTCACTCGCTCGAGATGCGTCGCGACACCGGCGGAGAGAACTACCGCCCGTGGGAGCGCACCGGCTACGGCGTCGACGCGCCCCAGCTCCGTGAGGAGCGCGGCCAGTACGGCACCCAGGCCCCGTATGGGAACCAGGGCCCGTACAGCACCCAGGGCCAGCACGGCAATCCAGGTTCGTTCGGCAGCCAGGGTCAGCACGGCATGACCCATCAGGTCCAGCACGGCCACCAGGGCGCGCAGAGCGGCGAGCGGTATGACCCGCTGCTGGGCATGGGCCAGGCGAGCCCCGGGCAGCCGGGCATGGGGGTGAACATCGGCCGGACCGAGTCGTTCAAGGCCCGGAGCTCCGACACCGAGACCTCGCGCTCGGGACGTACGGGCGTCCTGGGCGGGCTGCTGCGCCGCCGCTGGCAGCGTGAGCCGCTCACCGCGCGGGAGATCATGACCCGCGGCGTGAAGACGGTGCGCCGCGACAGCCCGGTGCGCGAGGTGGCGCAGCTCATGAAGGACGAGGACTGCGGCGTCGTCCCCATCGTGGACAACGC
>NZ_DASPHO010000644.1:0-4842 GCF_035629615.1 Hyalangium sp.
GCCCGCGTCTTCGTCCTCGCGGTGACGGTGGTGGTGAGCCATGGAATGACTGGGGGCGCTGCGTTGCTGTCCTCGCGGCTGTCGATGCTGCCCAGCTTCTCGGAGGCCGCGGCGGCGGGGGCCTCACGGGTGGGAATCAATCTGGCGAACGTGGGACAGGTGAGCGCGGTGGCCGTCGTAGGAAGCACCGTCGTCATCTCCCTGCCTGCCACGGCGGTTGCCATGGCGGCTTCGGGCATCGGTGGGCAAGGGGAGCTTCGGACAGTCAGCTCATCTCAAGGCGAACTCTTCGAGAACCAGGTGCCGGAGCAACTCTCTTCGGAACTGGCAACCGCCCAGCGGCTCGGGGTCCACCCCGTAAGCCCGTCCCACCCTGACTTCCTGCGCTATGCGAATGGGGAGCGGCTCAAATGGATTGTCACTCCAGAGGGCGAGCTGCTGATCGTGCCGCACACTTGGCGCGGCACGGAAATCATGCACTCCGTCGCCAGTGGCGGTCGCCCCGTGCTCGCTGCCGGTGAAGCGGAGATCGCTGTCCGTGGATCCACGCGCTTCGGCATCCGCATCACCTCGCACAGCGGCCACTACCTGAATGGGGCTTCCAGGGCCGTGAACGACAGGGTGCTGGAAATGGGGAAGCAGGCGTTCGCCCGCTTCGGAATTACCTTCCCTCGGTGACACGGAACCATGGCTACGAAGATCACCCTTCTGCGAACCGTTCTGAGATGGCCTCTTGAACAGGTGGCCTCATGGCTGGATGGGCTGGCCATCGGTGAGCCGGTGGGAGGGGAGTTCTTCAACTGGGAGCTTTTCGCCTCCACCGCCGCTTCACGGGCCAGAGAAGAGAGGAGCCTGCCATGGGCACAAATCGCACTGGTGGTGTACGCAGTGCTCGCGCAGCGCGCGCCCGGTGATGAGAAGCACTCCCTCATGCTCTCAGCCATGAACCTGCGCGGATGGTTGATCGTGGAACTCGGTCCACGGGACGGTGACGCGGTTTTAGACCCTGAAACCATTGTGGCGTGGTTCCGGAGTCTCGCTACCGTGCCCATTGAGGAGGCAGCCAGACTGGCGTCCTCGGAGAGCTGGCACACTCTCCCGATTGAGACGCTTCTCAAGCTGCGCTACATCAAGAGTGCGCTCAATGTCGTGTCCCTCATCTCTGGAACAGGGGTGGTGCTGAAGCATCCCGAGTTGGAGAACTGGCTCCAACTCAGACCCAAGTTGCCGTGAAGAATGGGATCGAAGGGAGGAACAAGGCGGTCTCCCCGCTCACTTCCACCGCTGGATGTCGAGGATCGTCGCCCGGCCCGGCTCTCGGTAGAAGCGGAGCAGATCCTGCGGCGCCGTCTCCTTGGGCGAGAAGCTCTTGGCCTCCGGGTGCTCGGCCCACTGCATGCAGCGGGCAATGGACTCGCTGCAGAACATGGCGCGCGAGGAGCGGAACGGATTGCGCCACTTGCGCTGCAGGAAGCGCCCGAACTGGACGACGGACTGGCCGATCAGCCCGCCAAAGTCGTACACGCTGCCCACCCACTCGCCCAGCCGCAGGAAGCCCTTGTCGAGCGAGTGCGCGGGCTCGACGAGCGCGACGATGCGGTTCTTCTTCACGAAGCGCTTCCAGGTGATGAGCCGGAAGCCCAGCTCGTGGGACTCGAGCACCATGTCGCACTCGAAGTCCTCATCCCAATAGAGGAAGAAGCAGTGGCTGGCCTCGCTCTTCGTGAAGTTGCGGACGAGCCACGACACGGGGTTGAAGGAGCGCGGCGTCGAGAACCCGATGAGCGTGGTCCGGCCCCTCGAGAGGGCGGCGCTGTCACTCGGCGGGTCCGGGTCCTTCACGATGGCGACGGCTTGGCTCATGGGGTGCTCCTCGACCTGGGGCAAGTCTAGCCTCGGGGGCTCGGGCCCGAACAGCACCCCAGGCTCCGAAGATCTCGCTCCCTTGGGGAATAGGGTGGCAGGGGGGGCTGTCATGTCACCGCTTTGCGGTGGGGGGCCTCTGTGCTGGACACTATGCGCTCCATGGGAACACGGAGACAGGCGCGGCAGGCAGGGACAGGGTTCCTGGGGCTCTGCGTCATCCTGGCGCTGGGTCTCAGCACACCCAGCCTTGCGCTCGAGCCGGGGCGGCGCCCCTCCCAGTACAACCACGAGATCTGGCGCAGCGAGAACGGCCTGCCGCAGAACTCGATCCTCGCCAGCGCGCAGACGGCCGACGGCTACCTGTGGTTTGGCACGTACGAGGGGCTCGCCCGCTTCGATGGCACGCGGTTCACCGTCTTCGATCGACGGAACTCGCCGGAGCTGGGGGAGAGCGATGTCCACGCGCTGGCGGAGGATGTCTCCGGCGTGCTCTGGGTGGGAACGAGGCAGGGCGTCCTCCGTTACCAGGAGGGGCAGCTCCGCCGCCCTCCGGAGGCGGGAGCGCTGGCCGAGGCCTACATCGTGGGGCTGGCGGCGGACAGCAAGTCCATGTGGATCAGCTCGTCCCTGGGGGTGACGCGAGCACCCGTCTCCGGTGAAGCCCCCTGGCGGCGGTATACGCCCGAGGACGGGCTGCCAGTCAAAGGCACGGGGCCCATCGTGGCGGATGGCGCGGGCGGTGCGTGGGTGGGAGCTGGCCAGGCCGTGGCCAGGGTGTCCGGGGACTCGGTGGAGGTCCTGTTCCTGCCTCCGGGTGAGTCTCCAGCGAAGCCGCTCCAGGTGGAGAGCCTCTGGCTGTCGCGAGACGGCACCCTGTGGATCGGCACGGGCCAGGGGCTCCTCTCCCTGCGGGAGGGGCAGTTCACCCGGCATGGCCCGGAGCAGGGAAGGCCGAATGTCAGAGTCAGGGTAGGGGAGCTGCTCGAGGATCGCGATGGCAACCTGTGGGTGGGCACTGGGCGGGGGTTGCTGCGGCGCAATGCGGCGGGCTTCAGCGCGCTCTCTACCCCCAAGGAGCTCGCCGAAGGCGCGGTGTCCAGCCTGCTCGAGGACCGGGACGGGAACCTGTGGATCGGTACGCAGAATGATGGCCTGCATCGCCTGAGCAATGGCCCCTTTCTCACAGTGGGGGAGCCAGAGGGCCTGGTCCTCGACGTCACCCGGTTTCTGCTGGAGACCCAGGACGGCACGCTGTGGGCGGCCTCGCAGAGGGATGGCCTGGCGCGGATGAAGGCGGGCGTCATCACCTACGTGGGGGCGGCGCAAGGGTTGGACGAGCGCATCCGCACGCTCGCGGAAGGCTCGGACGGAGCGCTCTGGGTAGGGACGGTGGGCGGTGCCTATCGCCAGGACGGCGAGCGCTTCGTCCTCCTGGGGCCCGAGCAGGGCATGCCCTCCGGCGCCGCCATCTGGGCCATGGCACCGGAGCCGGACGGCGGCATGTGGTTCGCCACCTCGGCAGGCCTGGCATGGCTGCACGGCGGACGTGTCACCCTGTACGCCGCCTCGGAGAAGGGGGACACCCCCGGCTATGTCATGCCCATGGTGCGGGAGGACTCGGGGACGATCTGGCTCGGCACGCACAAGGGCCTGCTCCGCTTCTCCCACGGCACCTTCACCCGCTTCACCATGAAGGAGGGGCTCGTCGGGGACTCCGTCTTGAGCCTGTACCCGGATGCGCACGGCACGCTGTGGGTGGGGACCAGCACTGGCCTGTCGCGCCTGAAGGACGGGCGCTTCACCTCCATCACCGCCGCGCAGGGGCTGCCGGATGAGACGGTCTTCAACCTCCTGCCGGACTCGGAGGGCTACTTCTGGATGAGCAGCAACAAGGGCGTCTCGCGGGTGAGCCGGCGCGAGCTGGAGGAGGTGGCGGACGGCCGGCGCCAGCGGGTGAATGGCGACTTCTTCGATGACCGGGATGGGATGCGTGCGGGCGAGTGCAATGGCGGCTCCCAGCCCTCCGGGTGGAAGACGCGGGATGGCAGGATGTGGTTCGCCAACCTGCGCGGCGCGGTGATGGTGGATCCGAAGGACGTCCGGCTCCGTCACCACCCGCCCCAGGCGCGGATCGAGGAAGTCCGAGTCCAGGGCCGGCCCGTGCCGCTGACAGAAAGGCTGGAGCTGGCGCCCGGGCAGCAGGACCTGGACCTGCGCTTCACCGCCTTCGTGGCGCGGGGCGCCCCGCGGGTGCAGTTCCGCTACCGGCTGGAGGGGCATGACCTCAACTGGGTGGAGGCCGAGGGCCGGCGGATCGCCACCTATACGCGCCTGCCGCCGGGCTCCTACCGCTTCCAGGTGCAGGCGCTGGATCGGGCAGGCCACTGGGTGGAGCCCGGGGCCGTGCTGGAGGTGGAGTTGCAGCCGTGGTTCTACCAGGCGGCGTGGTTCTACGTGCTGTGCGCGGTGGCCGTGGGCGGGGTGGCGGCGAGCGCCTACGCCTGGCGTGTCGGGAGGCTCAAGGGGCGCGAGCGCTGGCTGCAGGCGCGCGTGGAGGAGCGCACCCAGGAGCTGGCCCGGGCCAACGAGGAGCTGGATGCCAACCTCCGCGAGCTGCGCGCCACCCAGGCCCAGCTGGTGCAGGCGGGGAAGATGGCGGCGGTGGGCACGCTCGCCGCCGGTGTGGGGCACGAGATCAACAACCCGCTCTCCTACATCGTGTCCAACCTGGAGCACTCCTGCGAGGAGACGGAGACGCTGGCGAAGCTGGCGGAGGACGCGGAGCCGCTGCGCGAGCGGCTGCGGGACATGCACCAGGTGCTGCGCGAGGCGCTGATGGGGGCGGATCGGGTGCGGCGCATCGTGCGGGACTTGAAGACGTTCTCCCGCCAGGACGAGGACACGCGGGGGCCGGTGGATCTGCGGGCGGTGATGGACTCGGCGGCGAAGATGGCGGCCGGGGAGCTGCGCCCGCGC
>NZ_DASPHO010000645.1:0-7700 GCF_035629615.1 Hyalangium sp.
CTTCCGCGACAACGAGCCCGTCACGGTGCATGGGGCCGCGCTGCACATGCACACGCTGGGCACCTGGGGGCGGATGGAGATCGAGCGCAAAGGGCAGCTACCCATTCGCTCAGCCCAAGGTGCTCAAGCCGGGAGACCGCATGGCGGTCGAGTGCCACTGGGACAACAGCCAGCCCGGCGCGAAGGACGTGAGCTGGGGGGAGGGCACGAGCGACGAGATGTGTCTGGGGACCTTCTATATGACTCAATAAGAATGATCTTTAGTCTTAATTTTTAGATATTAAGACCAACAGACTTGAAAATAACCACCTGAATCTCCATGATGCGACGCGTCGACTCAGGCGCGGAGGTACCATGAAGAAGGGGTTGGCGGTCGCGGTCCTGGCGGGGTTGGGGGTGGCGGGGCTGCTGGTGGAGCCGGCGGCCCAGGCGAAGCAAGGGGGCCCCATCAACGTGGCCGATACGGCCTGGCTCCTCACGGCGACGGCGCTGGTGCTGCTGATGACTCCGGGCCTGTCGTTCTTCTACGGCGGCATGGTCCGGCTGAGGAACGTGGTGTCCACGCTCCTGCAGAGCTACATGGCCATGGCGGTGATCAGCCTGCTCTGGGTGGTGGTGGGCTTCAGCCTCTGCTTCGGGGACAGCTTCTACGGGCTCATTGGCGATCCGCGCACCTTCTTCATGTTCAGCGGCGTCGGCGGTGAGACCCACCCGGATCTGGCGCCCACCATCCCGCTGATGCTCTTCGCGCTGTTCCAGCTGAAGTTCGCCATCATCACCCCGGCCCTCATTACCGGCGCGTTCGCCGAGCGCGTGCGATTCAAGGCGTACGTGCTGTTCATGGTGCTCTTCAGCCTGGTCATCTACGCACCGCTGGCACACTGGACGTGGCACCCGGAGGGCTTCCTGCGCAAGTGGGGCGTGCTGGACTTCGCGGGCGGCACGGTGGTGCACATGTCCGCGGGCTTCGCGGCGCTGGCCGGCGCGCTGGTGCTGGGGCGGCGGCAGGTGCACCTGGCGAACGCCATCCACACCCCGGCCAACCTCCCTTTCGTCCTCCTGGGGACGGGGATGCTGTGGTTCGGCTGGTTCGGCTTCAACGCAGGCTCGGCGCTGTCCGCCTCGTCCCTGGCGACGCTCGCGTTCGCCACCACCAACACGGCCTCCGCGGCCGCGATGCTGGGGTGGCTCGCGTTTGACTGGCTGCGCGGCCGTCAGCCGAGCGCCATGGGCGCCTGCGTGGGCGCGGTGGTGGGCCTGGTGGCGGTGACGCCGGCGGCCGGCTTCATCACCGTGGGCCAGAGCATCGTGGTGGGGCTGGTGGCGAGCCTGGTCAGCAACGCCGCGGCGCACTTTAAGAGCCGCACGGCCCTGGACGACACGCTGGACGTGTTTCCCTGCCACGGGCTGGGGGGCGCGGTGGGCATGGTGCTCACGGGCGTGCTGGCCAAGGACGTGGGGCTCCTCCATGGCCAGACGCGCACCTTCCTCATGCACCTGCTGGCGCTGGGGGTGGTCTCCACCTTCTCCTTCATCGGCTCCTACCTGCTCTACAAGCTGGTGGACCGCATCGTCCCGCTGCGCGTCACGCGTGAGCAGGAGGAGCAGGGGCTCGACCTGAGCCAGCACGGAGAGACGGTGGGCGAGACAGCCGTGGCCCCCGCGGCTCCGGAGGCTCCGCGCACCGAGCCCTCCAGCCCCCCGTCCCCGGTTCCGCTCCCCGCGTAGCGGGCCGAGCCGTGGCGCGCAGCTACTCCTGCGCGCGGTGGCGGAGGCGGAAGGCGTAGCCCGGACGTGGCGCCTCCCCCCCCCTCCGAGCATGGAGGCTGTAGGGCCCAGGGCCGAAGTAGGTGATGAGCAGGGCCCCGCCCGCCAAGGAGATGTTCGTCATGAAGTGGCCGAGCTGCGCCTGGGCGGCCTGAGGATCCCCGAGGCCCCAGAAGCGATGCATCGTGAGGGCAGCGGCCACCAGGAAGAGGGCGATGAGCGCCGCGCTCAGCCGGGTGATGGCGCCCAGCAGCACGCAGATGCCGCAGACGACCAGCAGGGCGCCCGAGCCCAGGATGGCGAGCCGCGCCGCCGGGAGCCCCACGCTCTGGGCATACGGCGTCATCGTGTCGACCTGGATGAAGTGGTTCACTCCGCTGAAGATGAAGAGGGCCGAGAAGAGCAGTCGGCCGAGGGGTGCGAGCGCATTCATGGTGTCCTCCCTTCCCGCGTGCAGGCTTCCTGGCGCGGGTTCGTTCCTCCGCTCGCCACGGGCGAGGCAAGAGGGGCTCTGCCTCAGGGTGGACATGCGCGCGCCATGATCGCAGCGAGCCCCTGGCGGTCCGCCCGGTAGTACCAAGCGTCCCCAGGGTTGCCCCCTCGCACGGCCGCGCAGGCTCAGCGGCGCACTGTCCAGGAGCCGTGCCAGCGTCCTCCCTGCGGATCCTCGGCGAAGGCCACGCCCTGGAGTGCTCCGCTCTTCAGGACCGCGCGGAACTTCACGGTGCTCTCCAGGAAGGAGGGACCGGGGAGGGAGAAGGAGAGCTCTTCCCCCTGCACGAGCGGGGTGAGGGAGGCCTCGGCCGAGCTGCCGTGGGCGAAGGTGAGGCGGGCGCTTCCCGCCAGCTCCGCCCCTCGCACTTCGAGCGAGAGCTGCAGGGCGGCGGGAGTCATGCCCGTCTCGGAGGGGTAGAAGGCCAGTGAGCCGCTCCATTCACCTGCGAGCCTGGCGAGCTGGAGGGGCTCGCCCTGCGGCAGGCTGGGGAGAGGTGGGTGGTAGGTGGGCGCGTCCGGAAGCGGCCGCTCTGCGAGCGCCACTTCGGAGCCGACTTGCTGGAGGTAGCGCGCGGTGGCCTCCGGAAGCGAGACGAGCGTCCCCGTGCGGGAGGAGTCGAAGCCTGAGCCTGTCCAGGGGGCACCGGTGAGGGTGCTCGGCGCCCCCGTGCAGGGGCGGTGGAAGATCGAGGCGAACAGGACGCAGGCCGACAGGTAGCTGCCGGCAGGGCCTGGGTGATGGCCATCCTCGGCGTACAGCTCGAGCTCGGGGCGCTCGCGGCGCACGCGCTCCCACGCGACGCCCACAGGCGAGAGCCCTGCACCCAGCTCGTTCGCGATGCGCGCGTAGACATAGGTGAGGTAGCTCTGGGCGGCCAGGTTCGTCTTGCGCGACCACGTCATGTAGAAGAGCGTCCGCGCGCCCACGGCAGAGGCCTGCGCGGCGAGCAGGCGCGCTCCTGGGAAGAACAGCGCCTCGGGATCGCCCAGGTAGGCGACGCCGTCGATGCGCATCCCCCCGAGCATGCTCTGCTCCTGGAGCACCACATGGCTCCAGCCGCCCTCGCGGATGCGCCGGGGCGCCAGGCCCTGCGTGTGGTGCGACTGCAGCGTCGCTCCTCCGGCAAGGACAGACTCCGTCTGGAGCGGTGTCTCGGGGACAAGGGTGTGCGCGAACGCCTCGAGCATCTCGGGGAGGCTGTTCTGATACGTGTAGCTGTTCCCAATGAAGAGGACTCGGGTCATGGAGGATGGGCCCGCATCGGTGGCTTGAGGGCGCGGGGCAGTGCGCTCGGTCCTCGGGGTGCAGGCCACCAGGAGGATGAGACTCCAGAGCAGACGGGGCATGGGGAATCAGAAGCGTCCGGCGAGCCCACCGATGAACCCGCCGCGAGGAGTCACCGTGGCCATGGGCACGACCTGGGGCTGTGAAGTGCGGCGCAGCTGCCTCCGAGCGACTGCGTTCGAGTGGGACAGCTCGTAGGCAATCATGCCCCCCATGATGGGGCCGACGAGCACGGGGATGAGCGCCGCCTCGTCCGCCGAGGATGCGAGTGCTAGGCCGACGATGGAGCCGACCAGTGTGCCGATGGCTGCGCCGCCGGCCGTGGGCCAGTACTCGCCCTCACCTTGCAGCAGGCTCCCAGCGCCTGTGATGCCGATGGCGGTCCCTCCGGCGATGCCAGCGAGGGCCAGGCCCAGGCCGAGGATGGCCCGGGACTCCGCGCCGTCATCGCAGCTCTCGATGCAGAAGGCGCTGAGAATGACGAGCCCGCCGGGGATGAAGCCCACGGTTGCACCGACGGTGCCACCGAGGACCTCGAGGAGCAGCCGGGGAAAGGTGGGACTCGGGTCTGTGTCGGGGTGCCACTCGCGGTGGATGATCTCGCCGCGAGGAGTGTCCTCCGGGTCGGCTTCCTCGGGGCTCGCCAGCGGACTGTCAGAAGGCTCAGAAGGCGCTGGGACGAGCGGAGGGGGCGTCACGGGGGGCACGGGCTGCTCGTGAGGAACCGGGCTCTGGGCGAGTCCCGGAAGGGGGAGCAGCAGACAGAGCAGCAGTGGCACGAAGCGAGGAGGCGACATGCCCGCAGCGTAGTGCCCTGGGCGGGAGACCACCGCAGGATTCGTGCCTGCCGGCACCTCGTCGTAGGGGTTACACCAGGCATCGGGTGGGGTCGGCACTGGTAGACGGAGACTCAGCCAGGGGCCTCCGTCCGGCGGCGCTTGGCGCAAACCTGTCAGACAAGCAGACAGGTTCTGGAAGGCCGCCTCTTGCGCTTCTCTGGGTTCATAGGCAACCTGTGAGGTAGGGTCGCCGTAAGAGACGTTGGACGTCAGACCGAGGTAGTAGACCCTTCCTCATGGAAATGGGGATGGGCGTTGGGGAACATGGGGCAGGAATGGGGCGCAAACCGGCCACATACGCGGATCTGGAAGCACTGCCCGCGAACGTGGTGGGGGAGCTCGTCGCGGGGGAGCTGTACAGCAGTCCTCGGCCGGCGTCTCGCCACGCCCTGGTTTCCTCCCTGTTGGGAGTGAAGCTGGGAGGTCCTTTCCACCTGGGAGAAGGGGGCCCAGGTGGCTGGGTCATCCTCGACGAGCCGGAGCTTCGTCTTCGAGAAGACGTGCTGGTGCCGGATCTGGCTGGATGGAGGCGCGAGCGGATGCCCGTGTTCCCAGACACTGGGGCGTTTCATCTGGCGCCAGATTGGGCGTGTGAGGTGCTGTCTCCCTCTACGGCCTGGCTGGATCGGAACGTCAAGCTCCCCGTGTACGCGCGCGAGGAAGTCCACCATGTATGGCTGGTGGACCCCGAGGCGCGCACGCTGGAGGTGTTCCGGCTGGAGGGAGGACGCTACGCGTTGCTGGGCCAGCACGAACCGGGGGGGCTCGTGCGCGCTGAGCCTTTCGAGGCGCTCGAGCTGGAGCTGGCCTTGCTCTGGGGGAAGTAGAGAGGCTGCTCGGCCTTCTCGGTTACGCCTCCTCGCGCTCCTCGCGCTTGCGATCGCGCTCGGCGCGGTAGCGCTCTCCCACCGCGAGCGCCTTCTTGCGCAGGCGCACCGACTTGGGCGTCACCTCCACCAGCTCGTCGTCGGCGATCCACTCCAGCGCCTTCTCCAGCCCCATCTCCCGAGGCGGGGTGAGGATGACGTTCTCGTCGCGGCCCGCCGCACGGATGTTCGTGAGCTTCTTCTCGCGGCAGCAGTTGACGTTCAGCTCCGAGGGATGGGCGTGCTCGCCGATGATCATCCCCTCGTACACCGTCACGCCCGCGCCCACGAACAGGTACCCGCGCTCCTGGATGCTGAACAGCGCGTACGGCACCGTCTCGCCCAGGCGGTCCGAGACCATCGCGCCGTTGCTGCGCTTGGGGATGTAGCCGAACCACGGCTCGTAGCCGTCGAACTGGCTGCTCATGATGCCCTCACCCCGGGTGATGGTGAGGAACTCGGAACGGAAGCCGATGAGCCCTCGTGCCGGAATCCGGAACTGGAGCCGCGTGCGGCCCGAGCCCAGCGGCGTCATGTCCGCCATGCGGCCCTTGCGAGGCCCCAGTCGCTCGGTGACGGTGCCCACGCTGTTCTCGGGCACGTCGCACACCAGCAGCTCCATCGGCTCGTGGACCTGGCCGTCGATCGTCTTCGTCAGCGGCTCGGGGTTCGAGGCCGTCAGCTCGTAGCCCTCGCGGCGCATCGTCTCGATGAT
Organism: Hyalangium sp.; assembly: GCF_035629615.1. Classification (GTDB taxonomy): domain Bacteria; phylum Myxococcota; class Myxococcia; order Myxococcales; family Myxococcaceae; genus Hyalangium. Next base: position 5,968 of record NZ_DASPHO010000645.1, read on the forward strand.
CACCGCCAGCTGGAGCTCGCCGCGGCCCACCACCCGGAAGGCGTCCGGCGTCGCCGTGTCCTCTACGCGGATGGCCACGTTGCGGTAGGACTCACGGTACAGGCGCTCGCGCAGGTTGCGGGAGGTGACGTACTTGCCCTCCTTGCCCGCCAGCGGCCCGTCGTTCACCCGGAAGATCATCATCATCGTGGGCTCTTCCACGGTGATGCGGGGCAGGGCTACCGGGTTCTCCGGATCCGACAAGGTGTCGCCAATGGAGATGTCCTCGATGCCCGCGATGGAGACGATCTCTCCCGGGCCGGCGTCCGCAATCTCGGTCCGCTTGAGGCCCTGGAAGCCGTACAGCTTCACGATCTTGCCCTTCTCGATCTTGCCCCCCTCCCGCACCACGGCCACGGGCATGTTGGGGGTGAGCCGGCCCGCCTGGACGCGGCCCACCGCGAGACGGCCGACGTAGTCGTCATAGTCCAGGTTCGCCACCAGCAACTGCGGCACGGTCAGGTCGCTCGCGGGCGGCGGAGGGATGTGGCTGAGGATCGCCGAGAAGAGCGGCTCCAGCGTCTTGCCCGGCACCTCCAGCTGCGTCGACGCCTGGCCCTGCCGCGCGACGGTATAGAGCACCGGCATCTCGAGCTGCTGATCGTCCGCGCCCAGATCGATATAGAGCGCGTAGACGTGATCCAGCACTTCCTTGGCGCGGGCGTCCTGGCGGTCGATCTTGTTGATGACGAGCACCGTCTTCAGGCCCATGGCCAGCGCCTTGCTGAGCACGAAGCGCGTCTGGGGCAGGGGGCCCTCCGCGGCGTCCACCAGGAGGATGACGCCATCCACCAGGCGCAGGCCGCGCTCCACCTCGCCGCCGAAGTCCGCGTGGCCCGGCGTGTCGATGATGTTGATCTGCTTGCCCTGGTAGGTGACGGCCGTGTTCTTCGCGAGAATGGTGATGCCCTTCTCGCGCTCAAGGTCGTTCGAGTCCATCACGCGTTCAACGAGGGCCTCGTTGGTGCGGAAGATGCCCGCCTGGCGGAGCATGTGGTCGACGAGGGTGGTCTTGCCATGGTCAACGTGGGCGACGATGGCGACGTTACGGATATTTTCGCGAGCAATCATACGGACGAAGAGTCGAAGCTGAAGGGCAGGGCCTTCCGTGGAACAGGTTCACCCTGAATCCCACCGGAACGCACGAGGCGGGGGCTTATATGCCCCTGCCCCTCTCTCCGCAATGAACGCCGGTACCTTTGTGCTCCTCAGATCTGCCCGGAGCGGAACTGGCGAACCCTCGGGGGGGAGGTGGGGTGGCCCAGCTCATGGCTGTGAGGTGCCCTCCCCAGAGGGCAGGCGGGCGGGCGAAGGGAGGTGGATGTCCAGCCGGTCGCGCAGGAAGCGCTCGATCCGGAGCTCCACCAGCTCCCTGTACTCCAAGGGAGCGGTGTGCGTCCCCAAGGGCATGAGCATCAGCTCCGCGCCCGGAATGCGCTCGGCCATCTTCCGGGACAGCCGGGCCGGGGTGAACTTGTCCCGCTCGCCCGCGACGATCAGGGTCGGCACGTCCACGTGGGGCAGGTGATCCCACGCGGTGTGGTTCGCCATCGAGTCCAGCGTCCGGACGAAGACCACCGGATCCATGCGGGCCAGGTGCTCGAAGTAGGGGGCCAGATCCGCCCGGGACATGAGATCGCGGTTGAGCTCCACCGAGAGCGCCACCTGCATGGCCAGCTCCGTGCTCAGCAGCG
>NZ_DASPHO010000646.1:0-28638 GCF_035629615.1 Hyalangium sp.
CTCGAGTTCATCGTGGATACGGCTGCTCCAGACACTGACATCGATGATGCCCCCGAACCGGTTTCCGATTCCACCACCGCGACGTTCGTGTTCGACGCGCCTGGAGAAGACCCGGCGTTGCTGACGACGTTCGAGTGCAAGCTCGTGGCGCACCGCTATAACAAAGAGAAGGAGGTCCGCTGCACCAGAACACAGTCCTTCAATCTTACCGCCTTCTTCGAGCTCCCAGATTTGAGGAGTGTGGATGGAGAATACACGCTCAGTGTGGCGGCCAGAGACGAGGCAGGGAACCTGGATCCAACACCCACGTCCTACAAGTGGCTTGTCATCGTCGATGAGCCGGGTGCGCCAGAGATCATCTCCCCCAGTCCTGACGAGACTGTGTATGATCTGACACCGACCGTTACCGGGAAGACAGTCTCACGCGGTACCGTGGAGTTCTTCCTCGGAGGCATGAAGGCCGGGTTGGCTGGGGCAGATGCGGAAGGAAACTTTACCTTCAGGTTCCCAGAGCCGCTGGAACAGACCACCCATGAGCTAACGGCTGTGGTGACCAATCTTGCGCGCAACACGAGTGTCCCCTCGAAGTCGATCTCCTTCATTGTGGTGGCGCCCAAGGCACAGGCCCAGGCGATCGGGGGAGGGTTGGGATGCTCCACGGCCACCGCGGAGCCGTGGCTCGCGCTGCTGGGGTTCGTCGCTGGTGCGGTCTTGAGCTCGCGCAGGCGCCGACGTTGAGCCGGCCTGGCTCGCGAGAGAGGCCGCCATGCAGATGGGGAAGTATCAGCTCATCCATAAGCTCGCGACTGGCGGCATGGCCGAGGTGTTCCTTGCCAAGGCCGCGGGCCCCATGGGTTTCGAGAAAATGCTCGTGGTCAAGCGCATCCTCCCGCACCTGGCCACCGAGCCCGCCTTCGTGGAGATGTTCCTGTCCGAAGCACGCCTGGTCGCTCAGCTCAATCATCCGAACATCGTCCAGATCTTCGACTTTGGAGAGTCGGAGGGCACCTACTTCATCGCCATGGAGTACATCGACGGGAGCAACCTGAGAGAGATCATCCGACGCGCTAGCGGGGTGAGCCTCTCGCTGCCCCTCGCGTTCTGCGCCCGCGTCGTCTCCGCCGCCTGCGAGGGGCTGGCCTTCGCCCATGACTTGCGAGAGCCGGCGACGAACCTGCCCATGGACATCATCCACCGCGACATCAGCCCGGACAACATCCTGTTGTCCCGTCAGGGCGCCGTGAAGGTGGTGGACTTCGGCATCGCCAAGGCCGCAGGGATGAGCCCCCATACCCAGACAGGTGTCCTCAAGGGCAAGCTGGCGTACATGCCGCCCGAGCAGCTTCGCAATGAGCCCCTCGATCGGCGGGCCGATGTGTATGCGCTGGGGATTGTCCTCTACGAGCTGCTCACCGGCCTCAAGCCCTTCATGGCGACCTCGGAGGCCGGGATGGTCCAGGCCATCCTCTTCGAGCTCCAGGTTCCCGTCGCCCAGCGCCGGCCCGAGGTGCCCGAGGTCCTCCAGCGCATCCTCGCGCAGGCCACCGCCAAGGACCGTGAGCGGCGCTACCCGGACTGCGCCTCCTTCCAGGCGGAGTTGGACGAGTTTATCGTGTCCACCGGGAAGCCCATGGGCGCCTCGCAGCTGGCGCTGCTCAGCTCCATGCTGAAGGAGGGGGGAGAGGCCTCGAGTCCGCTCATCCAGAAGACGTCGAGTGCACCTCAAAGCCAACCTAGGTTCTCGCAGTCCCAGCGACTGAGCGAGCCCGCTCCAGCCGCTCTAGCCAGGCCTGCTGCCGACTCGGCTCCTGTGCTGGAAGGGCGCCAGCTCGAGGGCAGAGAGTTCAAAGGTGAGCGGACCTCCGCCGAGCGTCCCTCGAGGCTCATGCTGCGAGCTCTCCATCGAACTCCCCCGGTTTCCAATCCGCACCCTGAGCCCGTGGTAGAGTGCCCTTCACCCACGGGACCCCGGCCTCGCGAGAAGGACACGGTCTGGGCGGCAGGCGTCGGTATTCTCTTGGTGCTCATGGGGGGCGGATTTCTGATCTATTGGCTCACCCAGGGACCTCCCCCAGTCAGCGTTGTTCATTCTGGGCAGGATGCGGGTACGCGTGATGGGGGCCTGGTCCCGCAGGGCCTGCCAGAGACGCCGCCTCCTGTGGCCGAGGTGGAGGGCAGCCTGGATGCGGGGGGGCCAGCACTGCCCATCAAGCCAGATGCCTCGGTCATTGCACCCGTTGAGCGCACGCCAGCTCTGGGTACCTTGGATCTGTTGGTCGTGCCCGAGGCCGAATTATTCCTGAATAAGTATCAGATGGGGCTGCACCGCAGGACCCGTTTCCCGCTCGACCCGGGGAAGTACAAGTTGAAGCTCATCAACCGCAAGCTGAACAAGAAGGTGGAGCGGGAGATCTTCATCTCAGCCGGGAAGACCACCCGGCTCGACATCAACCTGTTGGAAGAGTAGCGGCGGATCCTGGCTTCAAGGCTCGAACTTTGGAGTGCTGATGACCACTGAGAACGGATCCGGTCTCCCAGGCTTCTTCGTGACGCTCCGATTGTCTGCCGGAACCTTGTGGTACGGCTCGATGCGCAACCGCATGCCGAACACCCACCGGTTCTTCTCGGGCTCCGTCGCAGGCTGGCCAAAGGACATCATCTTCGCCGAGTCGTCACTCATAGCAGACAACCTAGCACGTTGTGAGTCCTGATGGAAGATCCTACCTGCCACGTCGTGCGGACCGCCCACTGAAGCAGACGGCCCGCGCGTCCCGCTGAACCTGCCGCTAAGCCCCGACAGTGGCCCCCGCCGGAGGCAGCGCCTCGGACAGACGGCCCTTTCCCCACTTCACTCCCACCTGCGCCCGGTAGTCCGTGAAGAGCGAGCCAAGGATGGTGCTCACTCCCGCCACGATGTGGACGATGGCCGCCAGCGGTGAGCGGCGCGCGTAGCCGAACACGAAGGGCGCGGCGATGGCCGAGAGGCCCCAGGCGTAGTCGATGGCTTCATGCACCTCGATGGGAATGAGCTTGGCCACGCTCAGCCGGTAGTCGGTGAGCAGGGACACGCCCGCTACGGACAGGCCCAAGGCCAGCCCCGCCATGCAGGCCGGGTTCTTCGCGCTGAGCCCTATGCCCGCCACGGTGAAGGCGTTGGCGTAGTCCAGCAGGGAGTGGACGTCCTGCGGGACGAACCGTTTGATGGGGAGCACCCCGAACAATGGCCTCGCGGGAGTCCCCGCCTCCGGACCGCGAGCCAGAGAGCGGCGCACCGTGCGCTGCAGGGTGGGAGGAAGCAGGGAGCGCACGTCGCGCGCAATGGGCAGATTGACCTCAGGCATGAACCACCTCCGTTTGAGTGCGGCAAAAGTAGGGATGGCTCATTCCTGGCACCTTTCAAGGAGAGAGCCCGCATGCTCGCCAGGCGGGCACGCCTGGAGTGGCGCATGCTCCCCTGGTCGCCAGGCCGGCGATGGGGCGGAGGCCTGAGGGCAGCCAACGGTCCAGAGCGTCCCCATTCTTCGAGGGTCAGGGCCCTGCGGTGGGTCCTTCGTTCTCTCGCGTGAGGTCAGGTCATGCTCATCGTCTGGTCCGCACTGTTTGGCGTCCTCTTCTTCCTGGGCATCGTGCTGCTCACCCTCCTGTTTGGCGCCGCGGCGAACAAGGCAGAGCGGGAGGCCTTGAGGCGCACCGAGGCAGAGCGGGAGGCAGGGCTCACGGGCGACGTCACCTCCGATCCGTCCCACCCCATCCATCGTCGCTACATCGAGGCCTGACGCCGTGGCGGTGCGCCGCCTCACCGCTGGCGCGAGCTGTAGTAGCGCCGCAGCCAGCGGCTGAGGCCATCCAGGCCTGGGAAGAGCACTCGCTCCGTCACGTTGGCCTGGTCCAGCTTGTCCCGCACCTCCCACTTGAGGGACGCCGGGACGATGAGCCGTCGCACACCCCGCTTCTGGCTCGAGAGGAACGTGTCCAGCCGCAGCAGCGGGCCGTTCATCACTGAGAAGAGCGCGAACTGGTTAACGATGCGGTCATCCAGCGACGGCGGCTCGAAGAAGAGCACGAAGGGGTGCTTCGCTGACCGATCGAACGTGCCCAGATCCCCGGCGACCGCCGCGAGCATCTCCGCGGTGAAGACGTCCGCGCCCTCCTCACGCAGCTGGGACTGCAGCGGCTTGGGCAGCAGCCGGTTCGTCTCGTGGTAGTCCACGCACCACACCGCCCCGTCCATCTCGTACAGCTCCGGATCCTCCGTCAGGAAGTGGAGCGCGACGTAGGGGCTGAATGTCCAGTCCAGCAGCCGCGTGGGCAGTCCGTGGTGCTGCGCCAGCGCCAGCCAGTCCCAGACCGACTCGCACGGCTGTGAGCCCCCGCGCGCGTACTTGCGGAACGCTCGCAGCAAGTCTCTCTCGTGATCCGCGAAGTCTCCCTTGCGCCGGTTGAGCGAGGTGGAGAGGTCATGCCGCGCGTCGGGCACTCCCCGGAAGGCGAAGCTCGGGCGGAACCGCCTCAGCCCCTCGTTCCACGAGCCCGCGAAGAGCGCCTCCTGCAGCTCGAGCCAGTTATGGACGCGATGCTCTTTCACACCCTCCAGTATCTGTCCTCAGGGGGCCTCAGGCCACCTGGAAGCAACCCGCTCCGGCGGACGCCGGCCTCCCGTGGTGGGTCAACGCGTGCAGGATGCGAACCAGCTCCGTCCGGGAGAAAGGCTTGCGCAGCAGGCACACCGCTCCTTCGAAGCTCGGCAGCTCCAGGGTGACGCCCGTGGTCAGCACGATGGGCAGCTCCGCCAGCTCGCGCCGGCTGTGGAGCAGTCGGATGAGATCCCGGCCCTCCATGTCGGGCAACACCCAGTCCAGCACCAGCACGTCCACGCGTGGCTCGGTGAAGAAAGCCCGCAGGGCCGTGAAGGCATCTGGACAGGGCACGGCGCGGTAGCCCTCCTGCTCCAGCAGCGCCTGCATCACCTCGCGCAGGTCGCCATCATCTTCGGCCAGGACGACAACGGGCTGCGGCATGCGGGGGCTTACCTGATCCACGGACGCTGGGGAGACGGGCAGGACTGGCGTCCGACGTTCGTGCCTGCCGAAGCAGAACAACCCCCGGATCGCTGGCCCGCGTCCCCTCAGCTCAGGCGCCGTGGTTGCTCGCCTGTCCCCTCCCGCTGTGGGGGGAGCTTCCTCGAGGGCTGGATCAGGGCCGGCCTGTGTCCGGCGGCTGATTGAACGCATAGGCGTCCGCGCCAGGCGCCTTGTCCTGTTGGAACAGGGGGCACTTGGCGCAGGTGAAGCTGTCCCAGTCCTCTTTCACGGCGACGTCCACGCACGCGCTGTAGTGGCGGCAGTAGACGTTTCGGTGCTCCTCGATGCGGAACTGGTCCGCCCGCAGGGGCAGGCGGAACGCGGTGGGTCGCGGCTGTGCGCAGGGCATGGTTGGTAGACTCGCGGTTCGGTTGGGCCCCCTCGTTTCACACGGACCAACGGCTGGTGCGTCGCGTCATTCCCGAGGAGGGGATGTCTTCTTCAACCGACCAGCGCCGCCCATCCTTCCAGAGGGGAGGCGCTCACGGGCGGCGCCTGGCTCCTGCTCGCCTCGCGGCCTCTGCGAAGACCTCGTAGGGCTGGCAGCCCACCACCCGGATGTTGCCGATGTAGACGGTGGGGATGCCGCTCACGCCCGCCGCCCTGCCCTCGGCGTGCAGGGCGTCCACCCGGGCCTGGTACTCGGGAGCGTCCATGGCGGCGCGCGCCTGCTCGGCCGGCAGCCCCGCGTGCTCCGCCAGCCTCGTCAGAACCTCGGGATCCTCCAGGTCCTCGCCCCGCTGCCAGTACGCCTCCATGGCCGCGTCGCGGAACGCCGGCAGCTTGCCGTGAGTGCGTGCCCACTCGGCCACCGCGAGCGCCCGCCGCGTGTTGTTCAGCCGCTCGGGCACCCGCATGCCGGTGACGCCGAAGTTCCGGGCGACCTGCTCCACATGCGCCCTCATGGCCGAGGCGCGGCCCGGGAAGAGCTTCTCCAGGGGGAGTCCTCCCCGGGGCGTCTCCGGGTGGAGCTCGAAGCCCCGCCAGTCCACTTCCACGTCGTACTCCGCTTGCAGCCTGACCAGGCTGCTCTGCTCCGCGATGAAGCAGAACGGTCAGACGAAGTCTGAATACAGTCGAATAGGGGTGGCCATGGTGCCCTCCTTGGCAGGTTGCCTCTTACCTTTGTCACGCGGGCGTTGCCAGCCCCGCTCGCAGATCGGCCGGGCGAGACTTTCAATCCTTCACCCGGCCCGCACTTTCCTCGAAGATGCGCCTGTGTTCACGCCCGCACACCCTTCCCATGTTCCCTCGCGCCGGCTCGCGGCGCTCGCGCTGTGCGCCCTGTTCGCCGTGAGCGGCTGTACCGCCTTTGGCCGCGCCGTGAAGGAGGGCGACCAGTTCACCACCCAGCACAAGTGGGCAGAAGCCGAGGCCGCCTACCTGCGCGCCCTGGCCGCGGATCCCGATGCCTCCGAAGTGACCGTGAAGCTGCGTGCCGTGCGCAAGAACTGGAGCGAGGAGGTGTACCAGGAGGCCGAGCGTGTCCACGCCACCGGCGATCTTCCTGGCGCCCAGAAGCTGCTGATCCGCTCCCTGGAGCTGGATGGGGAGAACGAGCCGGCGCGGGCGCTGCTGACCCGGACGCTGGATGCACGCGTGGAGGCAGCGCAGAAGGCGCTCAAGGAAGAGCGGCTGCAGGATGCGCGCGCCGAGTTCGACGCGGTGCTCTCCGTCGTGCCGGACCACCCTGCGGCTCGCAAGGGCGTGGACGCCGTGCAGGTGGCGTGGGCCAAGCGCTGGTTCAAGACGGGGCAGCAGCTCGAGGAGGGCGGCAAGCTGGGCAATGCGCTGCTGGCCTACCTGCGCGCGGACCAGGAGCGGGTGGGGGCCACCGCAGCCCGCGAGCGCGCCGAGGCCGTGCGCCAGAAGCTGCGCGACGAGGTGGCCTTCCTGGTCGTCACCACGCCCGTGGAGGACAAGGCGCAGGCGCCGGACGTGGCCCAGCGGCTGGCAGCCGGGCGGCTGGCCTCGATGCTCCCCAAGGAGGTGCCCATCCGCGTGGTGACGGAGGCGCCCGAGTCTAAAGTCGGCGTGAGGCTGGACCTGACGCTGGAGCGAGTGCTGCCGCTCAAGGCCGTGGAGCCGTACCAGCGGACCCAGCGCTACCTGGCCGGCAATCGCTCCGTGCCCAACCCGCGCCGCAGGCAGTACGAGGACAGGCTGCTCGGCGCCGAGCGCACACTCGAGGAGGTGGAGCGCAAGCAGGCTACGGCGCTGCGTGACTACCTGCGCCGGCAGGCCGAGCTGAACACGGTGCGGCAGACGGCCGAGCGCTGCCGCGAGCGCGAGCGCAAGCTGTGCCTGGAGATCATCCAGCGGTGCAGCGAGGCGATCAGTCAGATGGAGCAGCCCGGCGAGGTGCCTGAGGAGTGCAACCCGGCGGGATGCGCGCAGAGGCAGTGCGGGCAGGAAGAGCAGCTGCTGGCGCAGAACTCCGTCGTGGTGCAGCAGCTCGAGAAGCTGCTGGACACGACCCTGGAGCAGAAGGAGACGCAGCGGCGTGAGGTCCAGCGCGGCAGGGACACGGTCTTCCGCGAGCCCGTCACAGTGGAGGAACCGATGTACTCGGACTTCGTCTACGACGTGGACCTGCACCGACTGACCGTGAAGGCCACTGTCACCTCGGTGCTGAGGGATCTGCTGTCGGCCCAGGCCCCGCCGGCACCGGTGACGCAGGACTATGACGTGTCACACGAGGACTCCAGCAACAAGGGCTACGACCGCTATGGCGTGCTGTCGGACCCGGTGCAGCTGCGCAACGAGCTGGAGCTGCGCGTGGAGGTCGGGGACAAGGCGATGGCGGACCTGGCCCGGCGCGTGATGGAGCGCTTTGATGCGTACCGCCAGAGGAGGGTGGAGGATGCGCGGCGCGGCATGGTGCGGCCCGGTGCCGAGGACGTGGTGGAGACGGCGGTGCGGGTGCTGCTGCTGACCGCGGACAAGCCTCCGGCGGACATCCTCCTGCCCGTGACGCAGGCGCGTGGCCTGCAGCGCCCCGAGTCTCTCTTCAACAAGTGAGCGCCTGGCGTGGTGGCCTTGGCGCCGGGGCCGTACCGGCAGCCTCGGGCGCCTGGCCGCGTCAGACGTGACGCGTGGGACCGAGCCACGTCGAATCTTCTCCCTAGGAAAAAACCGACGTGTTAGGTAGGGCCGTGGAGGTCCTACCGAGTGACAACGAACTCACTTCCCGTCACCACCATGTTCGAGCGGTTTGTCCTCCACCAGCGAGCGCAGCTGGACATCGGGCGCCGCTACATCCAGGCGTTCGGGCTGGCGCGGGGAGTGGGTGCCATCATCGAGGACATGAACGAGGGGCGCCTGTCTTGGGAGAAGGCCCAGCAGGTGCTCGGGCACATGCACTACCTCTTCATCGAGTACATCGTCCGGCGCGTGGGCTTCACGCGCTTTAGCGCCGTGCTCAAGGATCCGGAGTACCTGGCCCTGCAGGCCGAGAGCGTCTCCCACGAACAGCAGCGCCAAGGGCCCTTCCCCCAGGAGCGGTACACCCGGGCTGTGGAGTCGTTCACCTGGAACTCCCTGCGCCATTGGCACTTCGTGGCGCACGACATGGGGGGGCGCCACATCTATGAGATCACCCCCAAGCTCGCCCAGCTGCTGCGCCGGATGCAGCCCCTCGAAGGGCCCTGGCCGAAGCCACAGCTCCCCGTGCCCTCCCTGCTCCTCCTCGTGCCCCCAGAGGCGGAGCTCGCGGTCACCCTGAGAGGCTTTGCCTCGCGAGAAGTCACCGAGATCTACGTCGTCGAGTCTCCGCCTCCCCAGCATCAGTGGGCCGTGTGGATCCACGCTCCCATCGATGAGCAGCTCCACGAGTCCGTGTACCTCGAGCTCCCGTTCACCTCAGGGAGCTCCTTCGAGGATGGCCTCTCGCACGCGCATGACATGTTCCAGGGCGACTCTCCTCGCATCGAAGGCTGGAGGGAGTGCGTGCGCTGGCTCGCCGCAGCCATGCGCTACCTGGCCGAGGGAGGCACTCGCCTGGAGTTCCAGCCGGAGGAGCTAGAGCCCATGCGGCGCGTCCGCATCGGCGACCCGGAGGCCCTCCAGTAGTCCCGCCCAGATCCGGCTGCTTGGAGAGCAACCAGGGTCTCTTGGCAATGGGGTGGCGAGGAGGCCGGGCGCAATCACCCAGCGGTGGTGCCGTAGAGCCAGATGAGGGGCTCGAAGGAGACCACAATGAACCACGCAATGACTCACGAGATGGATCTCAACTACGCCGCAATGTTCTTCGTCATCGCCGCATACCTGGCGCTCATGGCCGCGTTCCTCGTCTCGGTCACGGCCTGAGCCCTGGGCTTCACGGGGCCTTGGCCACGGGCACCATCTCTTCGCGACGCAGGAGGAGGAGGGCGTTGTTGTTCGGCAGGATGCGCACCTGGAAGCGCCGGCGGTACTCATCCTCCGGCGTGAAGACGCCCCGGTCACTCACCAGCAGCAGCGCCGTGGGCACCACGTAACGCTGCGAGTGGTTGCCGTAGTAATGGACCACCACGTGATACGGCCCCGGTGCTGCCTTGCGAGCGTGGTACAGCTCCGGCCCCAGCCCGTCCGTGATGTCCCAGAAGAGCTTGCCACCCAGCTGCGTCTCCCGGTGGGAGTAGAAGCAGCGCTCGCCGTTCGGCTCGATGACCCACAGATCGATGTCCGTGTTGTCCGAGTTCCAGTGTGTGGTGAGCTGGTAGTCGATCGGCCGGAAGTCCATGGCCGTCCCGTCGTGCTGGAGCTTGGTCAGCTCGGCGTGCCGGGCCCGCAGCACGGAAGCCACTGCCTCCGCGCGCGGGTGACGCGCCAGCGCCGTGAGCAGGCGCGCGTAGTGGTAGGCCGCGGCCGTCTTCAGCTCCGAGGGGTGTCGTGGCCACGTGCGCGCCAAGACGATCTCGTAGTTGCGTGCTGCCTCCGCGTAGCGGCCCGTCGCGTCCAGTGCCAGAGCCTCCTCGAGGAAGGCCTGGGCCTCGAAGGGCCGGTTCAGCCGCACGTGCTCGAAGAGCTCCGCCGCCGCCGGGTACTGCCCCAGCGCCAGCATGCCGTAGCCCACCAGCCGCAGTGCCTCCGCGTCCTTCGGGCGCAGCTCCACGGGGGAGGAGAGCGCGCGGACCGCGCCCCACGTGTCCCCCGCGAAGGCCCGCTTGCGCGCGATGGCCTCGTACACCAGCACATCATCCCGGTTCTCGCGCCGCGCAGTCCGGTACCGGAGCTCCGCCTGGAGGCGCTCGTCTCCGCCCGCATACGGCTCGTCCTTCAGCGGCTGGCGCCTCAGCAGCGGGCTCACCTGGCCCTTCAGCTCGCCCAGCTTGCGCACCACCTGACGACCCGAGTCCGGCACGTCATCCAAGGCGATGCCCAGCAGCTTGTCTCGCCGCTGGTCCTCTTCCTTCCTTCGCAACCCCTCCAGGTCCTGCAGGTCCACCTGCTCGTTCTTCACCGAGTAGCGCGTGTAGTCGCCCTCGGACTCCAGGACGAGCATGGAGGCGCGCGCATTGGCCAGCCGATAGTGCTGGCTGAGCGCTACCACCATCCGGTCCAGCCGCTCGTCATCCAGGGAGACGAGCCGCGACACGAAGAGCTCCGCCCAGGCCCGGGGGGCAAAGGCGCTGTCCGTGTCTCGCGGCAGAGGCACGCGCAGGACGCGCTCTTCCTCACCCGCGCGTGTGACGACCTCCAGCTCTGCCGCGCCCTCTGCCGGCAGCCTCCCTGCCACCTGCAGGTCCTGGCCCGGGAAGACGAGGCGTGGCCGGCCCGCCACCACCAGCTCCTTCGCCTCCGTGCCCTTTACCTCCACGCGCGCCAGAACGACCGAGGCTGCCCGGTGCGCCCTAGCTGCCGCATCCACCTCCGAGCCGGACAGCACGTTCACCACGCGGCCGTCGCTGGCCCGCGCCAGCGCGTCGAACAGCTCCTGGTTTACGGCCGTCTCGCCGAAGCGGTAGCTCATCCACCTCAGCGTCTCCACGCTTGGGTGGTTGGCCACCAGCGCTTCCACCCGCCCCTGTCCCCAGGTGGCGTTGCCGTCCGAGAGCAGGAACGCCGTCACCCGCTCGCCCGCCTTGGCCGGCTTGAGCCAGTCGCGTCCGGCCCCGTCCAACTCCTCCAGCACCCCGTCCACGTGAGAGGCCCCCTCCAGGAAGATGTTCTCCAGCTCGGAGAACGTCTGCTGGCGCTGCGCGGCGTCGTTGGTCCGCCAGCCTGGGCCGTGGAGCCAGCGCGGGCGCACGTCGAACAGCAGCACCGCGTACTCCTTCAGCGACTCGTCCTTCTCCAGCAGCGCTCGCAGCGTGGCGGCCTGGAGCGCCCACGCATTGCCGTCCTCCGCCGAGAGCGAGGTGTCTACCACCAGCACCGCGCGTCCTGTGGGTGGCCCCTCCGCGCCCGAGGTCAGCCGCGCTGGCAGCCGCACCCGCGCGTAGAAGGCCTGGCCCGGCAGTCCCGCCGCGTCCTTGCCCACCAGCACGTCCGCGTCCGCGCTCCGGGGGGCCAGCGCCACCGACAGTGCACCGTCTCCCTGGAGCTTGGGGAGATCATGCATCTGCCACTCACCCAGCGCGCGGGGCTTGGCACCCGGCGCTGGCTGGAGCGACACCTCGCCCACGTGGCGCGGGTCCACGTGCACGCGCGCGGAGACCTGCAGCCCTTGCCCTGCTCCCGCCGGCAGCGGCCACGTGTAGCGCAGGCGTTGGCCATCGAAGAGCAGCGTCTGCTCGTAGGCGATGACGACTCGCTTGAGCGACTTGGGCGGCAGCGGGAACACCCGCGCGCTGAAGGTCGAGGCCCCCGCCCACTCCAGCAGCGCCGGATCCACGTTGCGCCGCACCACGTCCTCGTAGACCTGGCGGGCTCGCTTCTGCTCGACGATACGGGCCTCCTGGCGCTCACCCCAGGAGCGCTTCGAGCCCGGGGGGCTCGGCGGTGCCGCGGCCCCCAGCTCCTCCACCTTCCCCGAGCTGTCTCCCAGCGGCGGCAGCAGCTCCGACGACTGGAAGAGCGAGGGCGAGTCCACCGCCACCGAGCCCGAGTAGAGCGCGAAGCCCGCCACCGTCGCCCCGCCAGGCAGTGGGTAGTAGAAGGTCCCTTCCAGGTTGCGGTCCGTGTCGTTCTCGAAGAGGTGATCCACCACCGTGCGCGCCCGGGGGCCCTGGAGGTACGTCACCACCCGCACCGCGCGCAGCTTCAGCGGCTGGTAGCGGCCGGACTCGTTTGCCACCAGCACCTTGGCGGCCCGGGGTGCGGCCTCCACCTTTGGCAGCACCGGCGTGGGGGACTTGTCACCCCCACTGCCCTTGGACTTCTCCTTGTCTACGCCATTCTTCGCTGGGGCAGCCTCCATCTTTGCCTCCGCCGGTGCCTCAGCGCGCGGAGGAGGAGGGGGGGGCGGGGGAGGGGTGCGGGGGGCGGCACCCGGAGAGGGTGCCACCTGGCCGCCGATGACTCCTCCCAAGACACCGCCGACGACACCGCCGACGACACCGCCCTCGACGCCATCCTCCTCGCGCTCTTCCTGCAGTTCGCCCTGTGCGGGTTCCGAGCTGTCCTCTGGCGGAGGGCGTGCCGCCTGCTCGAGCGCCGCGACCTGCTGCTCGGTGATCACCTGCGGATCCGCCACGGAGTCCCTCAGCTCCGCGATGTCCACCTCGCCCGTGTCCGCCTCGCCCAGCACCGCCGCGGGCGCTGCCAGCCCTGCCTTCTTGAAGCGCTCCACCTCTTCCTTGGGGGCGGACGCCGTGGGGCGCGTGGGCTGCGTGGGGGGCGGCTGTGTGGGAGAGGTGGGCTCACTCGACGTGCCGCGGGTGCAGCTCGAGAGGAGGAGCCACAGGGAGAGCAGGGCAGTGGAGGCGCGCGTCAGGTGCATGGCCCGGAGACGTTAGCCCAAGCGGCGTCGCTCGTGCGCCATGGCTTGCACGGCCGGTCCACGGCTCTCCGCGTCAGTCCACGCTTGCGCTCACGCCCACGTGTTGGGCCCGCATCTGCTCGAGGTGTCGGCGCCGGGACTCGGCGGCGGCCAGGCTCCAGGCGGCCGCAAGCAGGCCTACCAGCAAGCACCCGCCCCAGAGGGTGGGCCCGCCGAACCGCCCCAGCACCCACCCGCCGATCACGGGCGCGAGGCAGGAGGCCAGCCCCCAGCTCATGGCGAAGGCGCCCTGATAGCTTCCGCGCAGGTGAGGAGGAGCCAGGTCCGCCACCACCGAGGGATTGACTGTCGCACCGAGAATCTCTCCCAGCGTCCACACCGCCACGGCGAGCATGGCCAGCAGCACCGTGGCGGGCAGCGCATGCATCCCGAAGCCCAGTCCAGTGAGCGCCGCACCCATCGCCATCACGGTGGAGCGGCGCCACCGGGAGGTGATGCGCGCGGCAAAGGGCTGCGCCAGCACGATCAGCACGCCGTTGACGCCCATCACCAAGCCGTACTCAGCTGTTCCCAGTCCGTGCGCGGTCAGGTCCAGGGAGAGCACTGCGATTCCCTGGAAGAAGATGAGTGCCACCAGGAAGTTGGGCAGCCAGAAGGCCAGGAAGATCGTGTCCTTGAAGGGGACTGGCGAGGGCAGCAGCGACCGGGAGGGGGAGCGCTGCGTCAGCGTCTCCGGGACCTTGATCCAGACGACGCAGCCGTAGATGAAGGTGGTGATCGCATCCGCCACGAAGAGGATCAGGAAGCCGCCCTGGGCCACGATGCCTCCCAGTGGCACGGCGATGGCGTAGCCGAGGTTCACCACCCAGTAGAGCAGGCTGAAGGCCCGGGTCCGATCGTTGGGGGGCACCACGTCCGAGATGGCCGCGGCGACGGCAGGCCGGTAGAGGTCCCCCAGGAGCCCAACCGTGAAGGCGGCAATGCGGATCCACATGGGCTCGTGGGAGAAGCCAAGGAAGAGCATCGACGCTGCGCCCAGCCACAGCCCCAGGCCCAGCGCGATGCGTCGCCCGAACCGGTCCGCCAGGGTTCCGCCCAGGGGCCCGGAGATCACCGAGCCCGCGCCATACAGGGCGATCACGAGGCCCGCCTGCACCTCGGTGAAGCCCCGCTCGCGCGTCAGGTAGAGCGCCATGAAGGGCACCACGAAGCTGCCCAGCCGGTTCACCAGGGTGCCCACCCACAGGAGCCAGTACGTCGAGGGGAGCCCACCGGCAGTGACACGCACCTGCTCCACGAACCGGGCACGGAGTGTCGTCGGGGAGAGCGAGGGCATGCTGGCGCCCAGCATGCGTCAGAGGACGGCGCTCTCCAAGAGGGCGTTGAGCCCCCAGGCCTGGCGGGTCAAGGGGGCAGCCAGGCCTGAGGGCGGCCCAGCGCCTGGTTGGGCCAGGGCTGATGCTGTGTTTCATGGGTAACAGGGAGCCGGGGCTGCGCCGGTGGATGCCCCCCGTTCCCTCCTTGCGCCGAGAGATCTGGCTGGTGGTTCACCGCGACTTGCAGCACAACGCGCGTGTGCGTGCCGTGCTCCACCTCCTTGCCGAGCTCATCCAGCGCTCGCGCTCGCTCATTGCCTGCGAGGGGCTCCTGGGGCCCATGCCGGCGCCCGCCGCTCCATCCCGGCCTCCAGCAGCAGCGCGAGAGCCGAGGATGCGCAGCGAATGATTCCAGTCCTCAGCCTGCTGGCCGTGTGCCTGGCGCTCGGGGTGATCGCCCGGCGCAGTGGGCGCTTCCCGCCGCAGACGGCCCTGGCGCTCAACGCCTTCATCATCACGGTGGCCCTGCCTCCGCTCGTGCTGCGGGTGGTGCACTCGCTGGAGTTCCGTCCCGGGCTGCTGGCCGCCGCCGCGTCGCCGTGGGCCGTCTTCCTGGTGGCGGTGGTGTTCTTCCGCCTGCTGGGTCCGCGCCTGGGGCTGAAGCGGGAGTCCGGGGCCGCGCTCGTGCTCACCGCGGGGCTGAGCAATACCGCCTTCGTGGGCCTTCCCATGGCCGAGGCGCTGCTGGGCCCCGAGGGGCTTGCCGTGGCGGTGGTGGTGGATCAGCTCGGCACCTTCCTCGTGCTCGCCACGCTGGCCACGCTCTTCGCCGCACGGGCCGCCGCCGAGGACGAGGTCCTGCGGCCAGCCGTGCTGCTGCGCAAGGTGGTGACGTTCCCCCCGTTCATCGCCCTCGTTGTCGCGCTGGCGCTGCGCCCGCTGTCCTTCCCTCAGGGGGTGGACACGCTGCTGGAGCGGTTGGGCTCGACGCTCACCCCGCTTGCTCTCTTCTCGGTCGGCTTCCAGCTTCAGCTCGGCGGCTTGCGGGCGCGGGCGGGAGCGCTGGCCCTGGGGCTCGGCTTCAAGCTGGTGCTCGCGCCGGCCCTGGTGGTGCTGGGGTTGTGGGTGCTGCCGGTGGCCCCCATCGTCCGCGAGGCCACGGTGCTCCAGAATGCCATGGCCCCCATGGTCAGCGGCGCCATCCTCGCCTCCGAGCACAAGCTGGATCCGGACCTGGCGGCGCTCATGGTGGGCTTTGGCATTCCCCTGAGCTTCCTCACCGTCCTGGTGTGGAGGTGGCTCGTGTGATGCGCCCGTCCGGGGTTATAGGCTGCTGCATCGTGAGAGCGATCCTCTGCGTCCTTTTCGCATCCCTGGCCATGGCGTGTGCTGCGCCGAGCGCGGGGGCTGCTGCGCGTGAAGTCCCGGCCTGCGTCCTCGAGGCACAGCCGGAGCTCATCCCCGTGCCGGAGCCCATCGAAGGTGAGCTGAACGAGGCGTTCGACCTGCCTGACTCGCCCGAGTGGTGGGCTCCCGCTCCCAGGGACGCTGAGCGTGAGCAGTATCGGGCGGCTCTCGTCTCCCGGCTTGGTGGCGAGCAGGGCCTTCAGCCTCGCACCCTCGTCGAGCGACAGCACGCCGTTCATGTGGCGCTCCAGGGAGATCGGGCCCGCGAGGCCGAGAACAGCGACGCGCTTCTTCAAGGGAGGGCAGGGGCCGTGGCTCCTGCTTCCTGCCTGGAGTGGCGTCTCTTCCAGCGCCAGGCGCGGCGCTTCCCCATGCTCGAGCGGCCCACCGAGTTCGGTGCGTACGTGCTCCGCGGCCACGGGCGCATTCGTGTGTATCTCTCAGGAGCTGATCGCGTCGGCGGGAAGCTGCGCCGCGAGGTGAAGGATCGCGTCGTGGCCGATGTTGCGAGAGGCTTCGCCCCCGTGGCCCACCTCCACAACCACCCCTTCATGTTCGACCGTCAGCCGGGAGATCGGACGTGGGCCTCCGAGGACACCTTGAAGGATGTGGGTGGGGCGCTCGCTCCCAGCCTCACCGACGTTCAGGCCTACCGCCAGATGCGTGAGCACTTTGGTCTGCAGGGTGCCTGGGTCACCAACGGGCTCGACACCGCCCGCTACTCTGCCGAGGACTTCAGCCGGCTCTCCGCGTGGCCCTGAGCTTGCGCTCGGCGGCTTACGTCAGCTCGCGCGAGAGCTCCACCAGCACTGTCTCCCGGACGCCCATGCGCCTCGGCGGGAAGCGCCGCTCCTCGCGGAAGCCCTGGCGCTCCCAGAAGCGCCGCCCCCCCTCGTTCTGCTCCGCGCACGCCAGCCGGAGCCGTCGCCCCCCCTGCGTCCGCACCCACTCCTCCGCCGCCCGCAGCACGCGCTCACCCAGCCCCTGGCCCCGCACGCTCGGCTCGAAGAGCAACAGCCCCAGGTACCACTCTCCCGGCTCGCGGTAGTCTCGCAGCAGGTCCAGTGCCCCGCACAGCCGAGGGCGCGGTGTGAAGAGGCCGAAGAAGAACTTGTCCGTCAGCGTCTTGCCCGGCGGCAGCTCCGTCAGCTGGTGGCTGGCTTCGCCAGGCCCGGCAGGCTCACCTTCAATGAGGACGTGGTAGTCAGCGCATGCCTCGCACAGCGCCTGTAAGGCTGCCGTGTCCTTCTCATCGAGCCTGCGCGCCGTCAGGCCGGTCTCCGCGGGTAGCTGCAGCACTCCACGACTCTCTCACAGTCAGCCCGCGGAGGTGCGACTGGAGAGAGCGCAACTGTGCACTACGCGCTGGCCGTCGCCGAGTACGTCAGCTCCAGGCCGTTGCCCTTCACCTTCATCCGAGGACGCGACAGCCAGTGGCACGCTGGGCAGTAGCTGTTCGCTCCCGCCGGCGTCGCACGGATCGTCACCTCTCCACCGCACAGCAGGCATCCTTCGGGGAGGGTGAACTCGGCAAACCGCTCACCGTTGATCTCTGGAATCATCATGTCTTTGACGTAACGCAGAATTCCGGCATCACAAGTGGACCTTCGTCGATACCTCGCCCGAGCAGTCAGCCAGGCGAGCCACCCTGAATTCCTTACGACTCTTCTGGTAATGCCCACGAGAGGACCCTGCAAGCCCTCGAAACCACTGGCCCCGGTTGGCACGCGTCTTTCAAGGAGAACCCCCTGAGGGGGGATGGGCGGATGGCGGACATCGAGCAGGTGGTGCTCCTTCACGATCGTCGTGGATGGAGCGTGAAGGTGGTCCTGAGCAAGGGCGGCTCCCGGCGCTATCGCTATGGCAGCGAGGCTCAGGCGCGCTACTTCGCCGCTGTGTTCGAGCTCGGGCCTCGAGTGCTGCCTCCCACTCCTCGCGTCAACGGCCGCAAGCGCAAGCGCGCCCGGGTGGCCACACTCCCGGTGGAGCTGCCGGGCTAGCCTGGCGGCACGGCCGCCTCTCGGCAGATTTCCACTACCCATGCGGGCAGGTTTCGGGGAGGCTGCGTACGTTCGCAGGAGATCTCCATGAGCGACCCTTCCAAGCCCTTCGTCCTTCCTCCCCACCGCGAGCTCGTCACCCACGAGCCAGATCCTGGCGGCCGCTGGACCGACCAGTTCCCGGACATGATTGGCTACAAGAGTCAGGGTAACGGCAAGGTCCCCGCGGACTTCACGTGGACCACCAACCCCAAGCAGTGGCAGGAGGAGCTGACCTCGGAGGGTCTGGCCCGGCGCTACCAGCAGCTCCGCGTGCTGCCCGCTGCCGCCCTCAAGCCCGCGCTGCCCGAGGGCTCCAAGAAGGAGTAGGCCGCTCCCGGGCCTCACTCAGTGGAACGGCAGAGACGCCAGCCGATCCCGGAACATCTCCAGCGTCTCGCGCAGCTCCACGTCCTCCATCCCCTCGCCGGGGGAGCGGCGGGACTTGCGCAGGAACGCATCGAAGGCAGCCGAGCGGCCGTAGAGTTTGTTCGCCCGCTCCAGCGCCTCCAGCAACACCCGCTCGGCCCCTGGTGAGCCGAGGTAGAGGTGCATCGAGGTCTGCTCCAGCCTGGCCCCGCACGCGGCCCACACTGCCCGGTCATGCACCGTGAGCACTTGAGCGGTGAGCTCCTCGGCGATTCGCTCCAGCACGCCCAGAAAGGGCTGCACCGTCCGGAGCAGCTCCTCTCCCTCCAGCCGGGGAGCGCCCCCCAGCTGTCGCAGCTGCTCGCGCAGCCCCACGAGGTCCCGCTTGTCGCGCGTGCGCAGGGTCAGCGAGGCCGACATCGTCGCGAAGGCCCCAAGGCTCTCCTCCACCTGACGCGCCAACCCGGGGAGCCCCTCGGGCGCCGTGCGTGCCACCCGCTCGAGCTTGCCCTGCAGCGAGCGGCGGAGATCCACCACCCCGCTCCGCAGCGCCGCCGCCGCCGACATCTGCAGCCCGTACCCGGGCACCACCTCTTCGCGGCTCACATCCTCGAAGGCTGCTGCCGTCAGGTACACCAGGTCTCCCATCCGCGAGCGGAAGTCCAGGCGGAAGGACTGCAGCTCCGTCATCAGAGCCCAGCGATCCGTCACCACCTCCGGACGGCGCACCCGCTCGCCCAGGTCCGCCACCCGCCGCGCCAGCCGCTCCGCGCTCGTCTGGAAGACGGCCTCCACTTCCTGCGACAGCCGCTCGTCCGCGCTGGCCGGGGGTGGCCTCCATCCCCCGTCGCTGCTGCCGGATGGACGCTCCGGCGCCGGGAACTGCTCTCGGATGGCCGCGATGAGGCGGTTCACGTCCCCCACCGTCTCCCCCAGGGCTGGCGCCATGGTCTCCCACAGCGACAGATCCGCCCCGTCCGGCTCCGCCGTGGAGGGCTCGTACTTGACGATGCTGAGGTGCCCCAGCCGATCGATGGCCACCGCCGCCGCCCGGTAGACATGTTCCAGCTGCTCGGCGAGGTGCCGGTCCGTCAGCGAGTCGAGCAGCGCCTGGAGGCGTGACGGGAGGACATCGAGCGGCATTCTGGGCTTGACCGTGAGCATGGCAGGCTGGGACTGCAGGTGGCAGGAACGTCTCGGGGAACGCTAGCGCAACTCCGTGAAAACCCCTCGATTCCCTGAGCTGGCAAGGCTAGACACGGCCGCCGTCCTCCCACGGGAGTCTGTATGCGCCTGCGCCTCACCGTCCTCTTGGCCGCCTTCTGTGCCAGCTGCACCACCACGCCTCCCCCGCCGCCCGCGCCGCCTCCTCCGCCGCCCCTGTCGCCCGAGGCCGCCGCCGTCTTTGCCCGCGCCGAAGCGCCCGGCCCCGGCGCCGCGCTCGTGGTGAACCTGGATGCCTTCGAGGCGCTGGGCCTCACGGGCAAGGCCCCCACGATGCAGCAGCTGGCGGGGATGGTCACCACCGTCATGTCCCAGCTCGCTGTCGAAGAGGGCCCGGAGGCGCAGCTGTTCGCCCGGGGTGCCGTGGTGAGTGCCCTGCTGCGCGAGTGGGGCAAGTGGCCCAACGTTCGCCGCTTCGCCTTCCTCGTGCCCTCGGACCGCTTCCTCGAGGGCGGACCCCAGGGGATCGCACACGTGGCAGTGGGCGCGCTGGCCGTGGATGAGGGCTCGCCGGACAATGCGCAGCTGCTCTCCAGCGTCGTCGCGCTCGTGCGCGCCGTGGCCGAGGAGCTGACGCGCGAGGGGGGCCCGGTGTACGTCTCCCTGCGCGGGCAGGATCTGTGCGTGGAGAGCGCCGAGGTGCCGCTCCCCGTGTGCGTCCGTCCCCGGCGTGGGCTGATCCTGTTCGGAGCCCCCTCTGCCCTTGCCGGCCTCGAGGTGCTGCCGCCCGTCAGCGCGCCCGCGGCCACTCCCGGCGAGGCGCCGCTGCTCGTGGGCCTGCGTCTGGATCTGGGCCCCAAGGGCCGCGGGCGTCTGGCCTTCACCGGCCGGGACGCGGTGCGGCTGGCGCTGAACCTGGAGGGAGCCTCGCCCAAGGACATTGCCATGATTGACGCCGTGGTGAAGAAGGCGCTCACGGACTTCGACACGCACCAGGTCGAGGTGCGCCAGCGCATCACCGCCGGCCTGGCCGAGGTGCAGCGCTCCATTGCCCAGGATCCCGCCGCGTCGCCCTCGTTGAAGCAGGCCGCCGCGGGCCTCACCTCGGAGCGGGTGGTGGACGAGAAGGGCTACTGGACCCAGACGCGCCAGTCTCTACAGGTGTCCTCCACGCAGGATGGCTTCGCCCTGGCCCTCACCCTCCCCGCGGGTGCCATCAAGGACCTGGCCGATCAGATGACCACCGGTGGTACCTCGGTGGCCGTGGTGGGCGTCATGGCGGCCATTGCCATCCCCAACTTCATCAAATTCCAGGCGCGTGCCAGGCAGTCCGAGGTGCAGACGAACCTCAAGGCCGCCTACACCTCCCAGCGCGTCTACTTCCAGGAGAAGGACCGGTATGGGCGCACCTTCGAGGAGATCGGCTTCGCGCCGGAGAAGGGCCGCCGCTACACCTACTGCATGGGCAAGCAGTGCCTGCCGTGTGATCGCGCGGACTGCAAGGTGGCGCCACCGCCCTCGCCCTGCCAGGGGCTCACCTCCGTAGGAAAGAGCCCCCAGGAGGGTTTCTCCGTCTGCGCGTACAGCAACCTGGACACGGACGACACCTGGGACGTGTGGGTCGTCGATCAGAAGGGCGAAGTGGAGAACCTGAGCAACGATCTGGAGTAGCTGGCCGGGCAGGCAAGCGCGCCACCCCCGACCCGGCGTAGAGTGGGCGGGGGAGGCAGCATGAACGTCCGGTCCCGCCGCTCGCTCATCGCTGGCGGCATCTTTGTGGTGCTCGCTGGCGTAGCACTGGCCATCGTCAGCTCGGAGGTGTGCCTGTCTGCATGGCTCTTCCAGGGCGTGCAGGTGAAGCAGTGCCCGGAGGGGCGCTTCCGGCAGACGGTGGGGTTTGAGATCGACAGCCTGGCGCGCGAGCGCATGGGCTTCGTGCGTGTCTGGGCCCTGGCCCACGGCATGAGCGCCCGCAACACGCGCCTCCTGGCGCGAATGAGCCGCTTGGAGGTCCAGCTGGTGCTCCTGGACGCCGCGGGCCAGGAGACGCCGCTCAAGCCAGAGCAAGACTGGGTGCGGGGCGATAACGGCGATCTCTCCGCGCAGGTGAAGCTGCCCGCGCTGCCAGATGGCGACTACCGGCTGCGCGCTCGCGTCACCACTCCCCTGGGGACCGACTCGGCGGAGGCCGTGCTGCCCCTCTACTCACCCGCGCGCATCCATGTCCTCACGGACCGGCCCCTCTACGAGCCTGGCCACCGCGTGCAGTTCCGCGCCGTGGCGCTGCGTGCCAAGGACATGGGTCCCCTGGATGGACGTCCGGGCAGGTGGACCGTGGTGGATCCCAGCGGAGAGGTGGTGCTGGAGGAGCGGGCCCCCGCGGGCCCCTGGGGCGTGGTGTCCGGCACCTTCCCTCTGGATCGCGGTGCTCCCATCGGCCGCTGGCAGGTGCGCTGGCTGAGCGGCGACGCCAACGGTGAGGCCTCCTTTCAGGTGGAGCCTTTCACCCTGCCGCGCTTCCGCGTGGAGGCCTCCAGCCCGCAGCCCTTCTGGCGCGCGGGGGACTTGCCCACCGTGGAAGGGAAGGTGCTCTACAGCTCCGGAGCGCCCGTGGCCGGCGCGGACGTGTCGCTCGAGTGGGATCACTCCGGAGCGTGGCCGCCCCCGTTGGAATGGTTCAAGGGGGGCGCGCTGCCCGCCAAGGTGAAGGCCGACGCGGCGGGGCGCTTCAAGGTGAGCCTGCCGCGCGTGCCCGAGGATCTGCGCGGCCAGGTCACGCTCTCCGCCTCCGTGACGGCCGTGGATCCCGCTGGGGATGCCGTGCGCGGCGGCGTCTCCCTGCTGCTCACCGAGGATGCCATCGCCGTCTCCGCGGTGACGGAGCTGCAGGAGGGCCTGGTGGAGAACTACAGCAACCGCGTGTTCCTGCGTGCCACCACCGCGGATGGGCAGGTGCTCCCAGGCGCCGAGCTGACCGTGAAGCGCGCGTGGGATTCCAAGGATCCCGGCGTGAAGACGGTGGCGGACGAGGAGGGTGTGGCGGCCCTGCAGCTGGATCCCGGCGTCGCCGTCAATGTCGTCGTCCCCGCCATGCCCGTGCGACGCCAGCCGCTCCCGGATCCCGTGGAGCTCTCTGCCTCCACGGATCTGCTCGCTCGCGACGGGGAGACGGCGCTGCAGGACCAGGTGGCCCTGGAGCGGTGGCTGCCCTCCTTCTTCCCCTGTGCGCGCTTCGTCACGCCGGAAATGGGAGGCGCCGGTGCGGCGCTGTCCGTGCGGGTGAGCGCCAGCGGAGCGGTGGTGGACGTGGTGGGCGGTGCCGGACGGCTCCTGGCCTGCCTCGCAGAGGTGGCCCGTGCTCGGACGCTGCCTCCTGGGCGTGAGCGCATGCTGCACCTGTCCTTCCAGCTCGTCGATCCCCAGCTCCCGACGCTCGCGGTGGAGCTGGAGCCCGCAACCGATGGGGCCCAGGTGTGGCAGCTCCAGGCGGCGCTGCAGGAGGCGGCGCGCGATGCGCGCGTGTGCCTGCCTGCGAAGCTCTCCGAGGAGTCGGATCTGCCCGCAACCCTCCGCTGGCGGCTCCGCAAGGGCCGGGCGGAGGTGGAGTTGGGGTGGGTGTCCAAGCCGAAGCAGGAGGGTGTCCCCATGCTCTCCGCGACGGTGCTCTCCTGCATCCAGGGCCGCTTTGCGCGCATGGCATTCGGCAACGTCGCGGTAGAGGAAGGGGCGGATGGCGAGCAGTCGCAAGGGGCCAAGAGTTCCTTTGACGAGATGGGTGTGGCGCGCCTCACCGCAGAGCCCGCGGCGGGCGAGGAAGGGGAAGCCCGGGCGCAGGACACCACGCGGCTTGGCTATGAGCTGGTGGTGAGCGCTCGAGTCGAAGGGAGCGACGTCGGCTCGACGAAGCTCTTCTTGCAGCCTACGCAGCTTCCCCCTCAGCGGCTGCGCGCCACGCCTGCGCTGGCCCGCGCTGGGGATGAGGTGCGCGTGGACCTGCTGCGCGGCCCCGGCTTCAACGGCTCGCTGCCGGAGAAGCTCTGGATGGAGGCGGGCGCGGCCCGGTTGGAGTCCCAGGTGGACACGAAGGCGCGCATGGCGAGCTTCCGCCTGCCTGCCGACTTCGAGGGCTGGGCCCAGGTGCAGTGGGACACGGCGGTTGCCCGCGTCTACGTGGCGCCGCGCGCGCAGCTCTCCGTGGAGCTGGCCTCCGAGAAGCCCGCTTACGCCCCCGGAGAAGTGGCCCGCATGCTGCTGCGCACCCGCGTGGATGGGAAGGACGGCCCCGCGGCCGTGGGCCTCATCGGCGTGGATGAGGGGCTGGCGCAGCTGGCGCCCCTTCCGGGCCCAGGTGTGCTCGGGAGTCTGCGGCCCGCGCCGACACTGACCAGCTCCGCCTTCGGGGTGCTCGATGGACAGGCGCTCGCCATGGGGCGCATCCGTGGTGCCAACGCCGCGGCGGCTGCCCTGCTGCGCGTCAGCTCGGTGCCGACCGTCCAGGACACGGAGCCGGCGCTGTCGTTCACCACGCAGGCCGCCTTCGAGCCAGAGGTGGAGCTGACGGATCCCTTCTACCGGGTGCTCGCCGAGCTGACCACCCAGGTGCGTGCCTGGGAGGAGAAGGCCCCGGAGGGGGAGACGCTGAGCCCCGAGGCCATGGCGAAGCTGTGGGAGCAGGCGCTGGCCGCCTGCGAGAAGCGCGGAGAGCCGGTGACGGATGCCTTCGGGCGCCGCCTGAAGCTGTCACGGCTGCCGTCAGAGCTGCTGGCCCTCACCGATCCACGGGTGGTGGTGGTGGGCGGGACGCGGCTGTCCGAGGACGTCGAGAACTGGGGCCAGTGGGTCGCCCGGGAGGCGCCATGAAGCGCGCACTGCTCATTGTC
This sequence comes from Hyalangium sp., assembly GCF_035629615.1. Classification (GTDB taxonomy): domain Bacteria; phylum Myxococcota; class Myxococcia; order Myxococcales; family Myxococcaceae; genus Hyalangium. The sequence goes on from NZ_DASPHO010000646.1 coordinate 24,121, forward strand.
GGAGTCCTGTTCGTCGGAGTCCTGTTCGTCGGGTTGGTGGTGGTGTTGGTGGGGGACAACGTCCGCCGGCTCTTCGGCGCGTCCGCGTCCGCTCTGGCGGGCTCGCAAGAGGCGTCGGTGATGTACAAGAACGCGGAGCCTCTCTCTCCAGGCGCGCCCGCGGAGGCCCCGGAGCCGGAGAGCGTCGCCTCGGCGGCGCCCCCCGCAAGGGGCGATCGCATGAAGGCCCAGCCCATGAAGCGCAGGGAGAGCCCCAAGCTCAGCAAGGGCATTGGCGGCGTTGGGGCGTTGTCCAAGGTGGCGGACGCGGAGGGTGGCGAGCAGGTCGAGGCCGCTCCGAGCCGCGCCTGGTTCCCGGAGACGTTCCTCTTCGAGCCGCTCGTGGTGACGGACGAGGCCGGGCAGGCGACGGTGCCGGTGAAGGTGCCGGACAGGCTGACGCGGTGGCGGGTGCTGGCGCTGGCGCACTCGCGCTCGGGCGCGCAGGCGGGGGCCGTGGCGAGCTTCGCGGGCACGCTGCCCACCTACGTGGATCCCGTGGTGCCCGCCTTCCTCCGTGCCGGGGACTCGGTGCGTCTGCCCGTGCAGGTGGTGAACACCACCAGCGCCGCGGTGGAGCAACCCCTGAGGCTGGCGGCCGAGGGCGCGGTGGTGGAGGGCGCCAGCACCCGCACCGTGCGAGTACCCGCCCAGGGCAGCGTGGTGGAGTACGTGACGGTGAAGGCCACCCAGCCAGGCCCCGTCTCCATGCGGGCCTCGCTCGGCACGACGGACGCGGTGGTGCGCGGCTTCGAAGTGCTGCCCACCGGCCGGCCGGTGAGCCAGACGCGCGGGGGCTCGCTGGCGGCGCCGCGCACCCTGACGCTGGAGGGCCCCGCGGAGGTAGAGGAGGGCAGTGAGCGGGTGCGGCTGCTGGTCTACCCCGGTGCCCTGGGGGTGCTGCGCGCGGAGCTGTCCGCGGCGGCCGGGCGCGGCGGCCTGGTGGACGATGCGTACACGCTGCTGCTGGCCGGGCGCGCGCCCACGCTGCTGAAGACGCTCGGAGAGACGGGAGATGCCGACGCGCTCAAGGCCATGGCCTCTGTCTCAGGACAGCGCGTGCTGCGAGCGGCCCGCGCGCCGGATGTGCCCACCGCGGCACTGTTGGCGCAGGCGGCGCTCACCCACCCGGACAACGCGGTGCTGGCCCGGCTGGGAGAGCGACTCTCCGCGCAGGTGGCCAACGCCCAGCGCCCGGATGGCACCTGCCAAGGAGGCGATGGGTGGACGCTGCAGCGGCTGCTCGTGGCCACCGCGGACTGTGCCCAGGCCGTGCGCGCGGGGGCTCCGCTCTCCACGGCGGGCAAGCAGCGGGCCGCGGCATTCACCGCGCGAGCCATGGGGGCCTTCGAGCGCAACCTCTCGCGCGTGCAGGATGGCTACACCGCGGCGGCCATCCTCGCCAGCGGCGGGGTGACGGGCTCGCTCCAGGAGGCGCTGCGCACGAAGGTGCGCGAGGCCGTGAAGAAGCGGGAGGACGGCTCGGCATACCTGCCCGTGGATGCAGGGGTGCTGCGCGCGGATGGGACGGTGCCTGGCGAGCTGGAGGCGACGGCGCTGGCGGTGCTCGCGCTCGCGGGGGACAAGCAGGCTCCCCTGGCGGATCTGGGCACGTCCCTGCTCTCTGGCTACCAGCCGGGGTGGGGCTGGGGGGATGGGCGCGCCAACCTCCTGTGCCTCCAGGCTGCGATGGCGCTCTTCTCAGACCCGCTGCCCTCGCAGGTGCGGGTGGTGCTCGAGCGCGATGGGAAGACGGTGACCGAGGGCAACTTCGACGCCAAGGCCCTGCGTGACGTCTTGGCGCTGGAGGCGGCGGCGACAGGCTCGGCGGGAGCCCACACGTGGACGGTGCGCGCGGAGCCGGCGGTGCCCGGCCTGGGCTACTCGCTGACGCTGGGCGCGTACGTACCGTGGAAGGCGGAGAAGGGCCAGGGACTGGAGCTGGCGGTGAAGGCACCAGCCGAGGCGAAGGTAGGGATGCCGATCGAGGTGGCGGTGCAGGCGGCCTCCCCTGCGGGCATGCGGCTCAAGCTGCGCTACGCCCTGCCCGCGGGTGTCCAGGTGGACATGCCGAGCCTCGTGCGCCTCGTGGCCGAGGGGAAGGTGTCCCAGTACGAGGTGGAGGACGGGGCGCTGACGCTCTCGCTTCCAGCTCGAGGGGTTGGCGAGCCTTTCCAGGCCAGCTTCCGTGTGGTGCCGACGCTGTCGGGGACGCTGCAGGGAGGCGCCTCCAGCCTCTTCCCCGTGGAGCGGCCGGACCTCGTCTCGTACGTGCCTCCCTCCAAGTGGATGGTGCGCTGAGGGGCAGCGCTCCGAGGGCTTCCTAGCTGGGGCCGTACGCCTCGGGCCCCAACCCCGCGGCCCGCACGGCCTCGTCGCCGAGCCACTCTCTGGCCAATGCGAGCAGTCGGACTTGAGTCGGGACCTCGGTGAGGTAGTGCGTGCGCACCGCGGCGTCGGGGATGTCTTTCAAGCGAAGGTGCAGCCTCGAGAGGGTGGTGCGCATCAGCTCACGGGCCGCCTCGGACTGACCTGAGGCCTCGCGCGCCTCCGAGACGGCCAGGCGCAGCTCGAGCTCGCCATACCCGGCCAGGCCGCTGCGATCGAACTGCTGGAGGGCCTCTTCCCCCCAACGGAGCGCCTCCGCGACGCGCCCGCGCGCGAGCAGGATCCGCACCCGCAGCGCGAGGATGTCCCAGGAGTAGGCTGGGAACGACTGCGCCCATTCGCAGGCCTGGTGCACTTCCACCTCGGCGGTCTCGAGCAGGCCTCTCCGGAGCGCGATCTCGGCGAGCACGCCTCGGGCCTGGCCCTGGAGCGACGCGTTGTGGCCGCCGATGACGGCTCGAGCAAGCTGCTCGGACTCGTCGAGCCGAGCGATCGGCTCCGAGCGGGCCAGGAACCATGCGAGGTTCAGCCGCACGTACGTGAGCGGCAGCGCCTCGCCGCGCTCCTCGGCGACCGCCAGGTTCTCCCGTAGGACCGCCTCGGCGCTGGCGCGGTCTCCGAGCTCAACCAGCGACTTGCCGTGGTAGCTACCGACGACGCAGCGATAGACCCAGATCCCCGCGTGCTCGAAGCCCCTCACGGCCTCCTCGTGGGCACGCATGCGCGACCACGGGGCCTCCTTGATGAGGTTGTGGTAGTTGCCCTCGCAGGACCAGAAATACGCCCATGAGCTCGTATCGCTTGGGTCCAGGCGGGCACTCTCCTCGCGTATTCGCGAGAGAAGGCCGTGCGCTGCGTCGCGGGCGCCCGTGATGGAGAGCGTCACGCACAGCCACGTCCCTGACCGGATGTATTCAGAGCGTGCATCGGGGCTCGGCGACACGTCCAGGAAGCGCCGCGCGCAGTCCATGAAAGCCGCGGGCTGTGAGAAAGCGACGGCGGGAGCGAGGTGGTGGAAGGTCATGTACCAGCGCCTGCTCCCTGCAGGAAGCAGCTCGAGCGCCTCCGAGGCCAGCGCGATGGTCTCGGTGTACTGCTCGCGTCCCAGGTGAACGCTGGCCTTCAGGCTCAGCAAGGCGCCTCGCAGCTCGCCCTGAGGGCTGCAGCGCAGGCCCCGCTCGGCACACGACAAGAGCGCCTCGGCGTCGTTGGCCTCGGAGGCCCGATCCGCGGCCCGCACATAATGATAGACCGCCCGCTCAAGCTCCTTGCCCCGCTCGAAGTGCTCCGCGAGCGCCAGCGCATCCCGCTCTTCATGCTGCTCGAGCCACTCTCCCGCGAGCCGGTGGCCCAGCGCGAGGTCCGTCTCGGTGAGCATCCCATAGGCCCCCTCTCGGAGCAGCGCGTGCCGGAAGGCGAACTCCTCCTCCCCCGGAAAGCGGCTCTCCTGGCGGCGAACGAGCACCTCTCGCTGGACCAGGAGCAAGATCCAGTCCATCACCTGTCTCGTGTGCATGCCCCCGAGCAGCGCAGCAGTGGCACCCGTCCAGAAGGCTTCGCCGAAGATGCTCGCCGCCCGCAGGACCCGCCGCGCATCCGGCTCCAGCGCCGCGAGCCGCGACTGCACCATGGCCACGGCCGTGTCGTGCAGCGCGATCTTGCCGTCCGCCACGGTGCGGATCAGCTCCTCCAGGTAGAAGGCATTGCCCTCAGCCTGGGCGATGAGCCGCTCGAGGGCCTCCTGCGTCACGTCCTCGCCAAGGACCGCGCGCACCAGCCGCTCGCTGGCCCGGCGCGACAGCGAGCGCAGGTGGATCTCCTGCATGCCCCGTCCGCTCCAGAGTCGCGGGAAGCGCTCGTGCACCTCGGGCCTGGCCAGGCCCAGCACGAGGATGGGCCGATCCATGGCACTGCGGAGCGCCACATCCACGAAGCGCACGCTCGCGGCATCGCCCCAGTGCAGGTCATCCAGGACGAGCACGATGGGGTGCTTCGCGCTCTCGGCCAGCAGGAAGTCCTCGAAGGCCCGCTGCATCTGCTCGGCCATGAGCTGTGCATCCTGCCGGGCGGCGGTGAGCTGGGCACTGCCCG
>NZ_DASPHO010000647.1:0-4860 GCF_035629615.1 Hyalangium sp.
GCGCTGCCCACGGGGATGCCCGCCACGAGCGACACGGGCAGCGCGAGCCCCACGTCCGTGCTGCCCTCGTGGAAGTAGAAGAGCGGCCCGGGCTGGAAGACGAGCGCCAGGGTGGCCTGGGAGGTGCGCGCGAGCATCAGCCGCACCCAGGCCTGGAACTTGAGGCCGGGCTCGACAACCTCGACGAGGCCCTCCTGGCCGTAGTTGAAGGTGAACTTGCCGCCGATGTCGAACCTGGGGGTGCTGCCGTGGAGCACCCCCAGCGTGATGCCCGGCCAGCCGATCTGGGCGGAGAGGACGTTCTGGCCCGTGCCGAGCGTGTCCCCTGCGAGCAGGGACCAGCCTTGCCCGCGGCTGTAGGAGACCTCCTCGTCTTGCGCGAGCGAGCCCGTGGAGGCGAGGACCCAGCAGAGGAAGAACCCAGGAACGAGACGCTTCACGAAGCAACCTCGGGGAAGGGCCGCGGCAGACGCGGCCGGTGAGAGGGGCAGAGCCGTACGAAGAGACTCAGGCGGGCTGCCCTCGATCACGCGCGAGCGCCACGAAGGCATCCATGAGTACCTGGAGGCGTCCTTCTGCCCGCGCGCGCGCCTGGGATACAGGCTCTCCAGCGCCGAGTGTCTCCTTCAGTTCAAAGTAGTACTTGATCTTGGGCTCGGTGCCGGAGGGCCGGAGGGTGACACGGCCGCCGCCTTCCAGCTCGTAGGCGATGACATTCGCAGGGGGAAGGGTGCTCGCCCCGGGCTTCTTGTAGTCCTTGGCGATCCGGATGGCGTAGGTGCCGATGCGCTCGGGGGGAGCCTGGCGGAAGCCCTCCATGATGCGCGAGATGGTCTGCGCGCCCTCGGCGCCCTTGAAGGTGAAGTTGCGCTGCGCCCCGACGAAGAGGCCATGCCGGCGCTGGATCTCCTCCAGGTAGCCGAGCACCGTCGTGCCTCGCGACTGGCACCACGCCGCCAGATCCGCGAACACCAGCGCCGCGCTGATGCCATCCTTGTCACGCACCACCGTGCCCACCGTGTAGCCGAGCGCCTCCTCGTAGCCGAAGAGGAACTGGACGCTCTCGCTCTGCTCGCGCTCCAGCGCACGGTTGGCGATCCACTTGAAGCCGGTGAGCACCTCGTCATAGGCGGCGCCCAGATCGTGGGCGATCTGCCCCAGCTGCACCGAGGAGACGATGGTGGTGGCCACGTAGGGCCGGGCCCGCTTCGTGCCCTGCGTGAGCAGGTAGTGCCCCAGCAGCACGCCTATCTCGTTGCCGGTGAGCATGCGCAGCGTGCCCTGCGCGTCCCTCACCATCACCGCGAGCCGATCCGCGTCCGGATCGTTGGCGAGCACCAGCTCCGCCTTCTCGCGCTCGGCGGCGGCGGTGGAGAGGTCCATCGCGCCGGGCTCCTCGGGGTTGGGGAAGCGCACGGTGGGGAAGGCGCCGTCCGGCTGCTGCTGCTCGCTCACCGGGTGGAAGCGCGGGAAGCCCGCGGCCTTCATGGCCCGCTCCACCCACACGCCGCCCACGCCGTGCATGGCGGTGTAGACGATGGAGAGCGTCTCCGAGCCGCGCCCGTGCATCCGCAGCCCAAGGAGGGCCTTCAGGTAGGCCTCCCCCACCTCCTGGGAGAGCTCCCGCCACAGGCCCTTCGCGCGGGCCTCGTCGGGGGTGAGCAGCCGCACCTGGTTGGCGGGCTCCACCGCGTCGATGGCGGCGGCGATCCCCTTGTCATGGGGAGGGATGATCTGCGCGCCGTTGCCCCAGTAGACCTTGTAGCCGTTGTACTCGGGCGGGTTGTGGCTGGCGGTGACCATCACCCCGCCGGCTGCCTGCAAGTGCAGCACGGCGAACGCCGTCAGCGGCGTGGGCGCCAGCATGGGAAACACGAGCGCGGGGATGCCCTCGGCGGCCAGCACGCAGGCGGTGTCCTCGGCGAACTCGGCGCTCATCCGCCGGCCATCCCGCCCCACCACCACGCCTCGAGTCACCACCTCCGGGACCTGGGCCTTGAGGTAGCGCGCCAGGCCCGCCGTGGTGCGGCGCACCACCGCCCGGTTCATCCGGTTGGGCCCTGCGCCCAGCACACCGCGCAGTCCCGCGGTGCCGAACTCCAGGTTGCCCGCGAAGCGATCCGCCAGCTCCGCCTCATCCCCGCCGGCCAGCACCTTCGCCAGCTCCTCCACGGTGGCTGGATCCGGATCGGCCCTTCGCCACGCCTCTGCCTGCTCCCTCAGCCCGGTGCTGCTCATGTCCCGCCTCCTCGCCCCCTTGCCTCAGGGGCCCCGCGTGACGCGTTTCAGGTGTAGTCGGTGAGCTTCTTGCGCGTGGGCCCGCCCTTGGGCCTGTCCCGCTTGCCCTGGCACTCCACGCAGAACTCCACATAGGGCATGGCCTTGAGCCGGCCGTACGGCAGGCCGTCGCCACACTCCTCACACTCGCCGAAGCTGTCCGGCTCGTTGCGCAGCTTGCCCAGCGCCTTCACCACCCGCCCCAGCACGCCGTCCAGGTTCCGGTTCCGGCTGGAGGCAATGGCCTGCATCATCTCGTTGAGCGGCTGCTCGTCCTCATCGCCGCCCACCTTCGAGTCATCCGTCCGGTTGGGCTCGATCTTCGCCGGCGTCTTGCCGGTCAGCTCGGCGTGAAGCGCGAGCAACAGCTTGCGCATCTCCTCTCGCTGGGCGTCCGTCACGGCGCTCCCTCGGGGCTCGCAGGGTCAGTACTTCGCGGTGGACTTCTGGCCGGTGATGATGGCCACCGAGGCGGAGGCGCCGATGCGGTTGGCGCCCGCCTGGATCATCTTCATCGCATCCTCGGAGGAGCGCACGCCGCCGGAGGCCTTCACCCCCACGTCATCCCCCACCACCTTGCGCATCAGCGCCACGTCCTCGGCGGTGGCGCCCCCGGAGCTGAAGCCGGTGGACGTCTTCACGAAGGCGGCCCCCGCGGCCTTGGAGAGCGCACAGGCGGCGATCTTCTCCTCGTGGGTGAGCTGGCTCGTCTCGAGGATGACCTTGACCGGGTACGGGCGGCTGGCCTCCACCACCAGGGTGATGTCCTTGAGCACCAGCGCGTAGTCCTTGGCCTTCAGCGCGCCGATGTTGATCACCATGTCGATCTCCTTCGCGCCGCAGCGGATGGCCTCGCGCGCCTCGAAGGCCTTGGCGCTGTGCAGCGCCGCGCCCAGCGGGAAGCCCACCACGGCGATGGGCACCGTCTTGGAGCCCGCCAGGATCCGCGCCGCCAGCGCCACGTTCACCGAGTTCACGCAGACCGTGGCGAAGCCGTACTTGCGAGCCTCCTCGGCCATCTTGATGACCTCTTCGCGGCTGGCCTCGGGCTTGAGCAGCGTGTGGTCAATGTAGGGAGCGATGTCGGCGCTGGTGCGGATGGACTCCGGGGAGATGCGGGCCGCACCGCCCTTCACCGCCGCCACGGAGCCGCAGGTGTCCATGTTCGGGCACACATCACACGAGGGCGCACACTCCTTGGCGCTCACGAAGTTACCGGGCCGGGGAGCCCCGTCCGCCTCCCGAGCGGCGGGCCCGGGAGAGGTGGTGCAGGGCTGCTCCTTGCCTGCTCGGAGGGCTTGCATCCTGCGGCGGACACGGTCGGCGATCTCGTCGACGACCTGGTTCATGTCATCAGCCTGAGCCATGGCCTCGGATGTAGCCCAGAAAGGGGCCCCTCGGGAAGCCTTCGGAACAGGGGGGGCAGGCGCTAGAGTCTCCCTGTGATGTTCCTCCCCCGGCTGCTGTGCCTCCTCCTCGTCCTTCTCTCGGCCGCTCCAGGCCTGGCGCAGCCTGCGCCGCCCCCACTTGCCCCGGGCAAACCGCTCACGGTGTATTTCTTCGATGTGGGCCAGGGTGACGCGGCGCTCATTGTCTCTCCTACGGGCAAGACGGTGCTGATCGACGGCGGGCCCCCGGAGGCCGGGGAGCACCTGGCGGCTCGGCTGCGGGAGCTCGTCCGAGCCCCGCTGGATCTGGTCATCCTCACCCACCCCCACCTGGATCACCTCGGCAGCCTGAGGGACGCCATCCAGGCGGTGGGAGCGAAGCGCTTCATGGATCCCGGCTTCGACCATCCCAGTGCCGCCTACCGGGACCTGCTCGAGTTCGTGGGCAACGAGGTGGGCCAGGTGATGACTCCGGAGCCAAACCCGCAGGCACCGGAGACCTTCCTCTCCGTGGGGCTCGGCGAGGGCGTCGTCCTCACCGTGTACTGGCCCCGCTACCCTCAGGAGCCGTTCCTGAAGAACACCCGCTCGGATGCGAACTCCAACTCCATCGTCGCCCGGCTCACCTATGGCCGGACGGCGTTCCTCTTCACGGGCGACAGCGAGCCCGATACCGAGCAGGCCCTGCTGCGCCAGCGCGCGGACTACACCTCCACCGTGCTGAAAGTGGCCCACCACGGCGGGAAGCACTCCTCCACGAAGGAGTTCCTGGCGGCGGTGAGGCCCAAGGCCGCGGTCATCTCCTCCCGCGCGGGCAACGAATACGGCCACCCCACCCCGGAGGCGCTCGAGCGGCTCGAGGCCACGGGGGCCCACGTGTTCCGCACCGACCAGCATGGCGAGATCAAGGCCGTGAGCGATGGTGCGAATGTCACCCTCCAGGCAGAGCTTGGGAAGGCCCCGCGCAGGGTGCTGCCAGGAGAGATCCGGTCCGTTCCTGGGGGCGCCAGTCCCTCCCCGGCCCCCTCGACTGCCCGCGCCCCCCAGGCCTCTCCGAGCCCAAGCCCCGCCCCCCCTGCTTCTGCGGGGGGCGAGACCATCCCGGCCGCCTGGAAGACTCCGGCCCAGCGCTTCGTGAGCCTCAAGGGCAGCGAGGTCTTCCACCGGGAGGACTGCGAGACCCTCAAGCGGGCGA
>NZ_DASPHO010000648.1:0-4572 GCF_035629615.1 Hyalangium sp.
GAGCGAGCCAGCGCGTCGAACCGCTCCTCGTCCAGGCCCAGCAGAGGGAGCCGGAGGTCGCCCTCCACGATGTTCAGCCGTGCCTCGAAGCCGTCGTCCCACAGGCCACGCGACTGGAGCGCGGCACGGATGCGCTCTCGGCCCTTCCGGCCTCCCGAGGTGCGAACGAGGCAGTGCACCCGCGCGCTCGTGCGCACCAGCAGATCCCGGAGGAGCTGGGCACCCAGAGAGCCCGTCGCTCCGGTGAGCAGCACCTCCGTGGGAGTTCCCAAGCGTGGCGGCTCGGCTTCTGCGGGAGCCAGCTCTGGCGGAAGCACCGCGTCCGCGAGCATCTGCTCCAGCATGCTTGCGTGGGGCGTATGGGAGCGCTCTCCCGCCGCCAGTCTCGCGAGGGATTCGAGGTCAGGGTGGTCGAGCAGCTCCTCCAGGCGAATCTCCCGTCCCGCTTGCTGAGACAGGACATCCAGCAGGCCCATGAGGCCGAGCGAGTCGAGCCCGGACCGCGTGACGGGGAGCCGGGGATCCACGGAGTCCACTGGGACGCCGAGCTGGGCTGCCACGTACTCCAGGAGCTTCGCGACGAGCGGCTCGGCAGTAAGTGCCTCCGCGCCAGGCTGAGGGGGAGTGGAGACCTCGCGTGCCAGCTCGTTCATGCTCCCGGACAGGAACGCCTCTCGGCAGGCGAACCGCTGCAGCTTTCCACTCGACGTCTTGGGCAGCGCCTTCGGAGGGATGAGGCTCACCGCGTGGAGCGCGATGCCGTGCTGGGCCGCCACCTCGGTCCGGATGGCTCGCGTGACGGTCTCCCACGTCGCGGACTCCGGGAGCTTGCGTGGCTCCACCTCTGCCATCACCACGGCGCGCTCTTCGCCATCCTGCTCCATCGAGAATGCGGCGATGCACCCGGGACGAATCGCCGGGTGCGCCTGCTCCACGGTGCGCTCCAGGTCCTGCGGGTAGTGGTTCTTCCCCCGGATGATGAGCACGTCCTTGATGCGCCCGGTCACGAACAGCTCGCCCTCCCACAGGAAGCCCAGATCTCCGGTGCGCAGGTAGGGCCCTGTTCCATCCGCCAGCTGGGCCCGGAAGGTCCGTGCGGTGGCCTCGGGCTTGTCCCAGTAGCCGCCCGCGACGCTCGGGCCGGCGATCCAGATCTCGCCCACACGCCGCTCCTCGCAGCGGCTGCGCGCGTGAGGATCCACGATGATGACCTCCACGTCAGCGTGAGCCGCGCCACAGCCCACGAGGGAGGTGGCGGGAGCCTCCGGTGCCAGCGGTTCCGCCGCGAGCCCCCTCAGCAGCCTGCTGGAGTCAAATGCCCGAAGGGAGGGTGTACCCGCCCGCAGGTGACCCGTGACGAGCAGTGTCGCCTCGGCCAGGCCGTACACAGGACGGACGGACCTCCACTGAAGCCCCTGGGGCGTGAAGGTGTGGACGAACCGCTCCAGCGTCTCCCGGCGAATGGGCTCCGCTCCGTTGTACACCACGCGCCAGCGACTCAGGTCCAGGCGCTCGCGCTCCTCGGGGGACACCTTCCGGAGGCAGAGCTCGTAGGAGAAGTTAGGGCCCCCGCTGTTGGTGGCGCCGTAGCGAGAGATCGCCTCGAGCCAGCGTGTTGGGCGCTGGAGGAAGGCACCCGGAGGCATCGAGTAAGCGGGATAGCCTCCGAAGAGCGGCAGCAGGGTTCCCTCGATGAGCCCCATGTCGTGGTAGACGGGCAGCCACGAGACGAACACGCTCTGCGCATCATTGCCCTCGGTGGCATCGATGTACGCCAGGTTGTGGAGCAGGTTGGTGTGGCTCACCATCACGCCCTTGGGCGAGGAGGTGGAGCCCGAGGTGTACTGAAGGAACGCGAGGCCCTCGCGTAGGGAAGGGGCCAGCCGCCCCGTCTCCTCGCGAGCCACCGCATCCGTTGCCATCCACTGGGCTTGGGCCAGCTCTGGAGCGCTGGGCAGGAGTGCCTCAGCCATCTCCGCGATGGTCTCTTGAGTGAGCAGGAACCGCGGCCGGGCGTCGCGGGCAACGCCGCGCAGCCGCGCCACTCCCCGGTCATCACCCATCAGCGAGGGAGGGAACACGGGCACCGCGACGGCGGAGGCGTAGAGGCACCCGAAGAAGGCGGAGATGAAGTCCAGGCCCGGCGGGTAGAGCAAGAGCGCGCGCTCACCCGCGCCGCCGAGCGCGTGGAGCCTCGCGGCGATGGCGCTCGCCCGGCGATCGAGCTCCGCGTACGTGAGCGTCTCCGCCTCCGTCTCTCCGTCCTCGAGGAAGGTATAGGCCCGGGCCTCGGGCGTTCGTTCGGCGCGCTGGCGCAGCAGCTCGCCCAGGGTTCGGGGAGTGTGGGTCATGTTGGGGCCTCAGGCGGCGGTGGAGAGGGTGACGAGGAAGTCGACGTAGCGCTGGCGGACCTGTGCCTTGTTCCGCTCCAGGTCCTCGAGCCGCCAGTCCGAGGTGGACACAGCGGGCAGCACGTGGACATGCACGGTGCAGGGGCTCGAGCCGAACCCCTTCCCCGGGTTGCTCTCGGGAGGAATCCGGACGAACAGCGGGACGATCGGCGCGTGCAGCTCGGTGGCCAGGTGGAAGGTCCCCCTGTTGAAGGTGCCCATCTGTCCTGTGGTGACGCGAGTCCCCTCGGGGCTGAGGAGCACGGAGTCACCGGTGCGCTGGAGCTTCGCCGTGGCAGCCTGGAAGCAGCGCGTTCGTGCCTCAGGGAGGCGCTGAGGGGGCGTGAAGAATGTCCCCACCATCCACGCGGCGAGGCCAAAGGGAGGCATGGCCCAGGAGGCTCGCTTCATGAAGTAGCGCGTGCGTGGCAGGCGCAGCGAGAGCAGGACGAACATGTCCAGCGTGGAGGTGTGATTGAAGGTGTAGACACACGGGCCCGGGGGCAGCGGCGCGTCCGCGTGGAGGACGACCTTCACCCCCAGCACTCCGAGGATGGCCCGGGACATCCATGCGCCCAGCACCTCGGCGCAGAACCGGCGCGCGCCGCCGAGGGTGAGGACACGTGCCAAGAGCATGGAGACGGCGGCGAAGGTCACGAGTCCACACCCCGCGGCCATGTTCAATGCGATGCGGACTCCGCTCGGGCGGGACATGGCGCCGTCACCGCTTCCCGCAGACGACCGTCTGCATGGCCAGGTTCAGCTGCTTCTCGAAGAGCAGGACGGGCGTGAGCGCGAGCTGCCCGGCGAAGTACGGATAGATGGCCTTCGAGAGGTTGAGCCCCTTGCCCTTGAGCACCCGGAAGGCGGCGCCCGAGAACAGGTAGAAGTACGCGGGGAAGGAGCCGTAGGGCAGGTAGTCGATGACCTCGAAGCCGGCTCGCTCCACCATGCGCAGCAGGCTCTGCTTGTCGTAGAGGGTGGTGTGCTGCGGCGCCTGGAGGCCAGGCCAGCGATCGCCGTAGAGCTTGAAGGAGACACTGTCCAGACGGGGCACTTCGATGACGAGCCGCCCGCTCTGCTTCAGCACCGCGCTCGCCTTGGCCAGCGTGCGCCGTGGATCGTAGTCGTGCTCGAGGAAGTGCCACATGGTCACGAGATCGAAGCGCTCGCTCCCCAGGTCCTGCTCGTAGAAGAGGCCCTGGCGGAAGTCGACACCCTCCAAGGAGGCGTGGCCGCGCAGATCCTTGAAGTCCACACCGCAGACGCGGGAGCCATGACGCTGGCGGATGCGCTGGAGGAAGGTGCCCACCGCGCACCCCACGTCAAGCACCTCACTGTGCGCGTCGAGCGTCACGTAGCGGCTCACGGTCCGGTCCTTGTCCCGATCGTGCTTGCCCATGACGTGCTCGTACAGTGGGGTGAGCACGCCCCAGTCGGTCTTCTTGCGGTGCGCGATGTACTCGTCGTCGTAGTAGTCGGTGATGCGCTCGATGACGATCCGCGGGTGCTGGTACACCAGCCCGCACGACTCGCAGCGGACGAAGCGGAAGGTGCCGGGCTTGCCGGTGAGATCATCCTCCGCGGTGATGAAGTCCGAGCGCGAGTCGCTGCCACAGCAGTAGCAGGCGACGGCCTCGAAGAGGGAGGGGGCGGGCGGCTCGAGTGGACGTGCGGCGCTCATGGACGGCTCCTCAGGGTGAAGTTCAGGGTCTGTAGGAAGGACAGGGCGAAGACGGCATCACCGAGCGGCCCCACGCCTCCGTGCGCGAGGCTGCGCCGGTAGAGCGCGCCGAGCAGCAGGGGGGCGCAGAGGCACAGCGCGAGCTGGAGGCCCGCGAGCACTCCGTGGCTCGGAGGCGCCAGGCCGAGGGCCACCGAGAGAGCCCATAGGCCCAGCAGCTCGGCCCGAAGCAGCAGCGGCATCCCGGGTCTGCTCAGGAGCCTACGGTCGTGGAGCAGCTCATGAACGCAGAAGCAGAGGTAGACGAGCCCAGGCACCAGCGGTGGGAGCACACCCTCGCCCGAGGCCAGGTAGAGGAGCACGACGAACGCAGGGTACTTGAGGAGCAGCCCGTGGGCCGCCAGCGCTCCACGCGAGAGCCGCGGAGCCAACCCTCGGTACCAGACCAGGCCCAGAGCGCAGAGCGCCGCGTACCCCATGAGCGCACGGGGAGCATGG
>NZ_DASPHO010000649.1:0-5285 GCF_035629615.1 Hyalangium sp.
TCCGCCTCCCACGCCTCGTGTACCGGGAGCCCGTGGCGGCGGAAGTGGTGAGTGGCGCGACGCAAGTGGGCGGCTGGGGCGACCAGCACCACCTCCTGCTCTCCGAGCAGGGCAGAGACGCGGTGCGCGTTGTCCGCGGTGTCGATGGAGAGCTCCTCCAGGCGCACTCGAGACGCAGCGTCTACCGGCGCGTGGCGGCAAGCGTAGCGCCACATCACCGCTGCTTCGGAAGGGTGGTGGGGCCCCGCGGTCCGTCCGCCGGAGAAGACGAGCAGCGGCGCGCGGCCCTCGGCCAGCAGCCGCGCGGCGGCTCGTGCGCAGAGGCGGGACTCGAGGGTGAGGCGCAGGCCTCCTGCCCGGGAGGGTGGAGCGAAGCCCTGTCCCAGTACGACGACGATGCTCAGCCGGTCCACAGGCATGCCCTCGGAGTATAAGCTCCGGGAGCTTCGAGGGGATGCCCAGCCAAAGGCCATGATCCTGAGCATGCTGGGCCTGCGGGTACGCCGAACCGAGAGGAACTGAGCCGGGCGAGGGGAGCCCGGCGGCGAGGCAGCGGAGGCTGTGGTATATCCCTTCGAAATGCGAAGGATCCTCCAGGGCTGGATGGCTTGCTTGCTGCTGCTGGTGAGTGGCTGCAGCGAGCCAGGGACGGGTGAGGACGCGTGTAGTTGGACGCAGTTCGGCCGCGACCCCCAGCACCACGGGGCCGGGTGCGTGGTGGCTCAGCCCCCCGAGCGGCGCCTGGCGGAGGTGGTGCTTGATCCCTTCGCCTCAGAGGAACTCTCTGACGGAGATGGGTCGCTGCGCATCCATTACCAGTCTCCTCTCGTGGTAGAGGATGACGTATACGTGGGCATCAAGTCCGGCCAATACACGCCCTGCGTGGATGGGCAGGGGCAGCAAGCGCCATGTTCGCCCGAGGCCTACGCGACGCAGACGTGGAGCGAGGCCCACTACCGCTGGAAGTCCGGCGAGCTGCAGCACCAGTGGACCTTCGACAGCGACTGGAAGCCCCTGCCCTTCCTGCGCAGCGAGCAGCTCTTCCATGCCGCCATCCACGGCCGCACATTGTACGTGCCCGGGCTGGGCGGCACGCTCCACCGGGTGGACCGGGAGACGGGCCATGCCCGGGACCGCATCAATCCTTTCGGCGACGAGCTCGACCCCACCCTCTATGTGGCCGGCCCGCCCAGCGTTGGCGCCGATGGCAGCGTCTACTACAACGTCCTGCAGGTGGAGCCAGGGGATCCCTTCCGTGCGGATGCCCACGGCTGGTTGGTCAAGGTGTCACCCTCCGGCTCCACGCGCATTGCCTCCTATGCCGGGCTGGTACCTGAGGCGCCCGCGGCCGATGCGCTCTGTTACACCACCTTTCCGGCCGGGACCCCGGCGCCGCTACCCCCTCCACCCAACGCCGATGGTTCGCCCGCACTGCCCCCCCAGGCCCCCTGCTCCTCACAGCGCCCCGGGCTCAACGTGGCGCCGGCCATCTCCCCGGATGGGATCGTCTTCACCCTCAGCCGGGCCCACCGTAACGATCGTTATGGCTACCTCGTCGCCGTCAACCCGGACCTGACGCCGCGTTGGAGCAGCTCACTCCGGGAGCTGCTCCAGGACGGCTGCGGGAAGAAGGCCACCTGCCGGGAGGGAGCCACCCCCGGTGTCGAGCCTGGCACCAACCTGCCCCCTGCAGGCCGTGTCGTCGACGGCGCCACCTCCTCGCCGGTGGTGCTGCCGGACGGCAGGATCGCCTACGGCGCCTTCACCGAGTACAACGGCTCGCGCGGCCACCTGCTCGTGTTCAGCCAGGAGGGAGAGTTCGCCGGCAGCTATGACTTCGGCTGGGACATCACCCCCGCCGTCTACCGCCATGGAGCTACCTACTCGCTGATCCTCAAGGACAACCACTACGCGGTGCTGCCCAGGGATGAGCGCTTCTACATCACGCGGCTCTCCCCGGAGCTGGAGCCGGAGTGGAAGGCCAAGGCTGTCTTCGACGAGCGCTGCATCCGCGATGACTCTGGCGGGGTCTCCTGCCAGCCCGAGCACGGCAACAGCTTCGAGTGGTGCATCAACGCCCCCGCGGTGGATGCGGAGGGCACGGTGCACGTAGCCAGTGAGGACGGGCACCTGTACGCCATTGATCAGCAGGGCATCGTCAAGGGGCGCCACTTCCTCCAGCGCGCCCTGCGCTCGTCCTACACGCCGGTGGTGCTGGACGGGCAGGGCCGCATCTACGCGCAGAACGTGGGGCGGCTGGTGGTGGTGGGGCGCTAGCTACAGCGACTCGAGGTACGCCTCCAGCTCCGCGCGCTCTGCGGGAGCCAGCAGGAACCCCACGTCATGCACGGAGCCCCCTGTAGGGCCGAGCACCTGGGTGAGCGTGGCGGCCCGGCCGTCATGCAGGTACGGCGCGCGGGTGGCAAGCCTCAGGAGTGAGGGCGCCTTGAAGGCGCCTCCGGTACCCACGTCCACCAAGGTGCTCGAGGCCAGGCGTGGCCCGGTGTGGCAGCGGGTGCAGCCGAGCATCGGGGATTCGAAGAGGGCGCGCCCATGCGCTACCTCCGCGGCCCTTGGCTGGAGCGGGGGCTCCAGGGGAAGGGTGTCCAGCCATGCGCCCAAGGCTGAGACCTCCGGCTCGGAGGGAGGCGTCCCGCCCATGCGGTTGACGAGCGTCTCTACCAGCAGCGTGCGCAGATCCGGCACCGACCCGTCCCAGTGGAAGGGCGCCATGGCCGAGATTCCCCCTTGCAGTGGCTGGGTGCGGCGCGGCCCGGTGGTGTCGAAGCGCCACGTGCGCCCATCTTGCCCACCCTCCGGGTGGCAGGAGGCGCAGGAGACATGGCTGGGCGAGGGCTCATGGAAGCGGCGAGCGCCCACCACGGATTCGAAGGAGGGGGCCTCGCCCAGGGTCAGCCGCTCATAGCCGTGCCCGAGCAGGCGCGTCAGGCCCCACCCGTCAACCGTCTGCACCAGCAGCTCTCCTCCAGGGGTGAAGGCCACCGCCACCGGCTGATCAGGAAGCTCGAAAGAGCGCTCGGCCAGCGGCGCGCACCGGCCAGCACTGCCCTCCAGCCAGGCACGAGTCCCCACCACCACCCGCCGGCTACCGGAGGACACCGCGGCCAGGTGGCTGCCCGAGCCAGAGAAGGCGACATCTCCTGGCAACACGCCCAGCGCCACCTGCCAGTCCCTCGCCTGGGCTCCCGAGGGACCGAGTGTCGTGATCGCACCGTGCACCAGGCCTTGCCCGCACTGCCCCTCGGGAGTGGAGCTGGGCCCTGCGTAGGGCGGACGGGCCTGGGGCTGCTGCGTCAGGCGCACTTCGCCCGAGAAGGCGAGTTGATGGAGCAGCGCGACGCCACCCGCCGGATCGGCTACCAGCCGCCATCCCACGGCCGGCTCCATGGCCTCGGCACTCCCCCCAGTGCTCATTGCGGGAGGCAGGAAGCGTGAGAGGAGGATGCCCGAGGAGGACATGCGCATCACCTCCGCGCTCTGGAAGGAGCTGATCCAGAGACCCTCGCCCTCGGGAACCACATCTCTCAGCCCGGGCCGCAGACGCAGGACCCTCACGGGACCCCCTCCGCCTGCTGGCAGGGTGACGAGCTCGCCGCCTCCACACGCCACGTGCAGCAGCTTCCCTGCCATTTCGTAGGCCAGCCCCCGCGGGGCGGAGCATACCCGCCGCCGCTCCATGAGCCGCACCTGCTCCACGTCCACCTGCAGCAGCTCCCCTCCCCGGCGGGTCAGTGCGTACACCTGGCCGGCTTCACCCTCCACCAACCGGCCGGGCTCCTCCCCAGGCTCCAATGACACCTGCCCGCGCACCGCCCACTGCGCCAGATCCACCACCCACACCCCATCCCGTGCTGCATCCGCGGCCACCGCATGGAGCCCATCCCGGGTGACGAGCAAGGTGCCGCCCGAAATGGCAGGCAGCGGCTGGAAGGGACTTGCGCGCGAGGGCCCACTAGAGGGGGGTGCGCAACCCACCCCCATCAAGACGCACTGCGGCAGGATCAGCAGGGCCAGGAAGGACTTCACGCAAAGTATCTTTCCGGTTGGGACATTCCTGAATTCCTGGTATATTTTTTATTGATACTTAAACGGCTTAAGAAGGGTATTCCTAATGAAACTTTCTGTGGCGAGCTTCATTTCCCTGGGCGTCATTGGCGCCCTGGTAGCAGGAGGCTGTGGAGACTCCAAGCCTTCCACCAATGCTTCCCAGCGCAGTGTAGAGGCCAGCCGGGCCATGGCCCATACGGTGGGCGTCCACAGCTATCGCTTCGAGATTACGAATGGCCGCGCCACCGGCGTGGGCCTGGATGCAGAGGGCCAGCAGGTGGCCACGGTGCAGGTGGCGAAGGAAGGCTCGGGCGTGAGCTTCATGCTCGAGACGGCCGCGGGCTCGGCCAGCCGCTACATCCGGGATGTGAGCACAGGCACTTTCGTGGAGGACATCCGGGTGCTGAACTCGGACCTGGCCTTCCACCGGGAGGGTGGGAATCAGGGAAGGAGCCAGGTCACCATCTCCCGCGGTGCGCGCAGCTGGAGCTACGTGGAGGGTGAATACTCTGGACTCAAGCGCTTCCTGGCCGAGGCCTCGGGCGTTGACTACATTCCGGCGCTGGACCTGCGCACCAGCATGAATGCCCTGGTGGCTGATCCCAATGTCTCGGCGCTCCTGGACATCCAGTTGGGTGGACAGACCATCGTGCAGACCACGCACGATTCGCTGGCGGCTGGCGCCTGCGCCAAGGTTGCCTGGGAGGCGATCAAGGCAGGGTGGAAGGCGGCCACTTCAGCTGCGGCCGCGCGCAGGGCGGCAAAACTTGCCTGCACTGCCTACAACCTGCACTTTGCCTACTGCGAGCTCGTGGCGCTCGGGCAGAACCCGCCCAACCCCAATAACAAAGCCTGCCCCGTCACTGCTGCCGAGCACGCCGCCGGCATTGCGATCTGCGCCTCGGCGGGCATGCCGGCCAAGAAGAAGAAGGTCACGAAGGTCTCGGGCACGACCGCGTCGTCCTGCTCCACCGGCGTGGCTGCCTTCTCCACCGCTTACTCCACTTGCCCGTCCCCGTCGCCTTCGCCTTCGCCTTCTCCGAGCTGCTCGGAGTTCGACCACGAGGAGCTGGAGGACGAGACAGGTGATGAGGGCGACGACGCGAGCATGTACGTCGAGGACGAAAACGGCGAGGATGTCTGGCTGAACCAGGTCACCGAGGATCCGGAGACGTGCCCGTCGCCGTCTCCCTCTCCGTGCCCCTCCCCCTCGCCGA
>NZ_DASPHO010000650.1:0-4722 GCF_035629615.1 Hyalangium sp.
CGTGGCCGGCTTGCCCGTCACGCCTCGCAGGGACTCGATCCGCAGCTGGTTGGCCCGCGCGGTGGGCTGATCCGCCGTCGCCTGGAAGTTGTAGAGCTCCAGCAGCGCCATCAGCGCCCCGGGATCCAGCAGCGAGCGCTGGTTCAGCGCCAGGTGCGACAACAGCCGCCAGTGCAGCTCCGAGCCCAGCGGCGGCCGCGCCGGCTTGCTCAGCGCGATGATGTTGCGGAACTTCGCCGTCGTAGGGGAGGCCGGCGTGGGCATGCTCAGATCGCCCACCTGCAGCCGGGTCGGCAGCGAGCGGTTGGTGCACGTCAGATCGATGGAGAGCGTCTCCTCTGCCACCACCGGCGCCACATCCCGCGGGCTGCCCAGCGACAGGAAGGTGTCGATGCCGTCATTGAGCGGCGACTGCGCCCGGCGCAGCCGGAAGAAGCGCGCGTTGTCCCCGCTGCTGTGCGCGAAGTCGAAGAAGGGCCGGTAGTCCAGCCGCTCGGTGCGCCCGGCCTGGAGGCCGGTGACGGTGTCCACCGAGTAGACCTCCATGTGCTCCGGATCCAGCCCGGCGGCGCGAAGCTGGTGCTCGTGCCCCAGCGATCCCACCTTGAGCGGATCCGCGGTGGTGGAGAACAGGTTCACCACCGGCGTGCAGTGCAGCCTGAAGATGTCCTTCGGCACGCGGCCGGGGAGCGGCGGTGGCCGCTCGAACTCGAAGATCAGCTCCAGCTTCTGGCCGGTGAGGCCGGCCGCCGCCTGAAGCCCCCTCACCTCCACGAAGAGGAACTTCTGCGGCATCGTGAAGTACTCCTGCAGCAGCCGGTAGCCCTCGGGGGCGCGCGCCGGCCACGGCAGCAGCTGATCCTCCGGCGAGAAGCCCACGGCGCGCAGCTTGCTCGGCGGCAGCCGCACCGGCTCGCTGCCAGCGGCGCCGCGCAACAGCACGCCCTTGCAGTGCCTCATCAGCCACACCATGAGCGTGGAGCTGACGGCCGGCTCGCCGTGGATGAAGAGGGAGAAGCCCTCCTCCTGGAAGATCTCGCTGCGCCCCTGCTCCGCCACCTGGAGCTGCACGCGCAGCACGGGCGACAGCTGCGTGGACTGATCCAGCACCGTCTCCACCAGCGTGAGCGGCAGCAGATCCACCGGCCGCGTGGTGCGGAACACGCACGTCGTCCCATCCACCGGCTTGGAGCCCACCTCCGCGCCCGCGGGGATCCGCGAGCGGCCGCGCAAGAGGCGCGCGTGCGGGCTGAACTCCACCACCGAGCACGAGGGCAGCACGCGCAGATAGTGGGGCAGCAGCAGATCCACCAGGCCGTGGACCACCTCGGGCACCGCGTCGTCAATGCGCTCGCGGATGCGCGCCGTCAGGAACGCGAAGCCCTCCAACAGCCGCTCCACGTCCGGATCGCCGCCACGCTCCACGAGCATGCCGGCCAGCGCGGGGTTGGCAGTCCCGAACGCCTTCCCCATCTCCCGAAGATATGCGAGCTCGCTCTGGTAGTACTTGCTGAACACCCGTGGCTCCCGCCTGCCGGCACGCTACCAGACCTCGACCTTGCCCCCCGGTGACATCTGCGTCCGGAACCGCAGCACGCCGCGGGCGCTGCGATCCGCGGGCTGCGCGGTGATCTCGAAGCGCAGCACCAGGGGATCCTCGTCCGGGACGTGGCGGACGCTGATGTTGCGCAGGCGCGGCTCGTACTCCAGCACCGTGGCGCGCATGGCCACCTGCAGCGTCTGGATGGCCGAGGGGAAGGTGTGGACCAGGTCCGTGAAGTCCACCACTCCGAAGCCCGGCACCGTCGCCGAGTCTCCTTTGCGCGTGTTGAGCAACACCCGAAGGTGCTCAACGATGGAAGAGGAGACGTCCACGCTGCGCGAGGAAGTCCCCTCTTCCGAGTCGATTCGTGACAGAAGGCCGCGCCCCGCCACTGTCGTGTCCTCTCCGAAGCCCGCCGCCGTGCGCCCGCTTCAGCCCTGGCGCACGGCGAGCGCGGGACTCAGCGCTGCTGATCCCAGGTGTCCTCGTGCGTCACGCCACCATTGGTGTACGTCCACCCGATGGTGTGGAACACGAAGGTGATCTCCTCGAGCGGCGGCTCGGTGGAGGTCGCCGGGACGATGGTGTCCGGTACCACCTGCTTGATGCTGGCGATGCGGCCCTTCTTGAATGCCACCGTGTAGAACTGCTCGGTGGTGCCGTCGCCGGTGGGGTTGGGGCGGAAGAACTTGAAGCTCGCGTCGATCGCCTGGTTCTCGCAGAGCGCCTTCATCAGCAGCGGCGAGGACTTGTCGATGCGCTTGCGGACCAGCAGCGGCTGGTACTGGCGGCGGCCGGTAGCGATACCGGAGCCGGCCTCGCGAGCGGTGATGACGGACTGCTCGTAGTAGACGCACTCGATCGAATCCTGCCGCCCGAGGCTCACCTGCGTGCTCTCACCCTTGATGTCCGTCCCGTTCGCCTTGAGGAACAGGTGTACTGTCTCGGCCATAGCTCTTCTCCTTCTCCTGCTTCAGCGTGATGACTGCGCGCTACAAGGAAGCTGCTTTCAGGGGCCCCCCCTCACAGCAGAGCCCGGACCTACGAGTATAGCCTCCGGCGCGGACAGAACCGGAGGCTCTCACGGGTAGGGGGTTTTCCCCCAACTCCGCTACTCCTTGTCCAGCTTGCCCACGAGGGACAGGGTGAACGAGGCGCCCATGTACTTGAAGTGTGGGCGCACCTGGAGGTTGCACCGGTACCAGCCCGGCTGGCCCTCCACGTCCTCAACCTTGATCTTCGCCGAGCGCAGGGGGCGCTTGGAGCGCACCGAGGGGGCCGGATCATCCATGTCCGCCACGTACTGGCCGATCCACTGGTTGAGCTCACGCTCCAGATCCGAGCGCTCCTTCCAGCTGCCGATCTGCTCGCGCTGCAGCACCTTCAGGTAGTGCGACAGGCGGGACATGATGAACATGTACGGCAGCTGCGTGCCCAGGCGGTAGTTCGTCTCCGCGGCCTTGCCCTCTGGGCTGTTGCCGAAGAACTTGGGCTTCTGCACGGAGTTGGCCGAGAAGAAGGCGGCGTTGTCCGACTCCTTGCGGAACACCATGCCGATGAAGCCCTCCTCGGAGAGCTCGTACTCACGACGCTCCGTCATGAGCACCTCGGTGGGGATCTTCGTCTGGATCTCGCCCATGGCCTCGTACTGGTGCAGCGGCAGGCTCTCCACCGCGCCACCGGACTGCGGGCCGATGATGTTCGGGCACCAGCGGTACTTGGCGAACGAGTCCACCACGCGGCTCGTCAAGGCGACGGAGGCGTGGCCCCACAGGTAGCGCTCGTGGTGGCCGATGACGTCCTCGTTGAAGTTGAAGGACTTCACCGAGATGGTCTTCTCACCGTAGGGCAGCCGCAGCAGGAAGCGCGGCATGGCCAGGCCCACGTAGCGGGCGTCCTCGCTCTCGCGGAAGCTGTGCCAGCGCGCGTACTGAGGACCCTCGAACAGCGACTTGAGATCCTTGAGGCCCGGCAGCTTCAGGAAGGAGGTCTCCCCGAAGAACTCCGGCGACGTGTTGGCGATGAACGGCGTGTGCGCCATGGCCGCCACCGAGGCGCACTTCTGCAGCAGGGCGATGTCCTCCGGGCCCGGCCCGAAGTCGAAGTTGGCGCAGATGGTGCCGTAGGGCTTGCCACCGAAGACGCCGTACTCGTTGGAGTAGACCAGCCGGTAGAGGCCGGACTTCACCGTCTCCGGAGCGTCCTCGAAGTCCGTGAGCAGATCTTCCTTGGTGGCATTGAGCATCTCCACCTTGATGTTCTCGCGGAAGTCCGTCCGGTCGATGAGGAACTTCAGCCCGCGCCAGGCGGACTCGAGCGCCTGGACCTTGGGGTGGTGGAGGATCTCGTTGACCTGGGCGCTCAGCCGGAGGTCCACCTCGGCGATCATCGCGTCCACCAGGGCCTTGTCCACGCGCTCCGCAGAGCGGCCTGGGGCCAGCATCTCCGCGATGAACGCCTGGACACCCTTCCGGGCGACGTCATAGCCGTCGTCGCTCGGCTTCATCTTCGTCTCAGCCAGGATCTCGTCGAGCAGAGATCCCTGGGCATCGACTGTCGTTGCTGCGGCGGTACCCGCCTTGGCTTCAGTGCTCATCCGTGTTCACGCCTCTCTCAGGTTGCTTGCGGGGCCGTGGCCCTACTCAGCCTTCTTGCCGTCCGCGCCCAGTCCCAGCTCGGCCATCAGCTTCTGGCGACCCTCGGTATCACCCAGCAGCGCCTGGATCTTCTTGCGGAAGGCCGGCACGTTGCCCAGGGGGCCCTTGAGGGCATTGAGCGCCGCGCGCAGCTCCAGCAGCTGCTTGAGCTGAGGCACCTGGTTGACGATGCCCTCCGGGGTGAAGTCCGCCAGCGTGGAGAACTTCAGCGAGACCGACATCTCCGCGCCCTTCTCACTGGAGAGCTTGTCGGCCACGTTGGCGTCCAGCCCGAGGTTCTGCTTGGCCATCACCTCATTGAAGTTGGACTTGTCGATGTTGATCGGAGCGCGCTCCTCGACAGGACGATCGTCCTTGCGCCCGATGTAGTCGCCCACCATGAGGATCTTGAGCGGCAGCTCGATCTCCGCCTGCGCGCCTCCGGTCTCGGACTTGTAGACGATGTTGACGCGCTCTTTCGGCGCAACAGACCCTTCCTTGCTCACCTCATGACCTCCTGGTTGGAAACCGCATGGTCCCGCG
>NZ_DASPHO010000651.1:0-12630 GCF_035629615.1 Hyalangium sp.
CGAATACTGCTCGCTGATCGCCTTCGCCTTGTCCCCCTCGGGGCCGGCGTCCACCGCCACCGAGATCGTTCCGTCCGAACCGCGAAATACCGTGCCTGCCATGGAGTTGCTCCGTTCTGGCGAAAAAACGTCGTGATCGACTTCGGTTCCGTCACTCGAGGTTCATGATCACCTTCACGAAATCGATCGAGAAGGTCGGCTGGAGGGTCATGGTGACCAGGGCGATGCCGTTGATCTCCTGCTGGCGAGTGGCGGAGACCTGCAGGGTGTACGCGGTCAGCATCTCGTCCAGCACCATCCCGGAGAGGAACCCGTCGAGCGTGGCCTGGAGCGCGGCGCGCACCCGTGCGTTGTTCAGCTTGCCGATGTACGGATTCGATCCGACGCGCACGCCTGCCTTCGCGTAGTCCACGATGCGGCGCACCGAGATCTGCTTGAAGGCGCCCGTGTCGGTGGTGATCCCCTTCAGGACGCGGATGCCGAGATCCTTCTTGAGGGCCAGGATGCGGTTGCCCAGCAGGACCTTCTGCTCGGCACGGGTGTACTCCTTGGACACCTCGGCGACGGGCACGTCCTTGTTGGTGAGGCTGACGTGCGGCGCCAGCGAGGCCAGCCTTCCCGCGATCAGCGCCGCCGTATAGGAGGCAGGCAGGGTGACCGCGCGGCTATCGGCCGCGTCATCAGCGACGATGCCCGGGGCCGTCACGAGGATGCGTGCGTTGCTGACGGGCGAGCCGATGGTCTGAGGATCATCCGAGGCCGCGCCGAGCACGGCGAGGCGCTCCTTGCCATCGTTCTCGGTGGCCTCCAGATGGGCCTGGATGGGCGCGAGGTTCGCCGTGGTAGCGCCCGCCACCACCACGATGTTCACCGGCTGGTTGGCCAGCTTGCCGAGTCCCGTGGTGATCTGGATGTTGGTGAAGGCGGCCCCATTGCTCGTCGCGTTGGTGATGGTGGCCTTGTCCGGAACCATGGCCACCTCGGCGGGTACGGGCGCATTGGCGCTCACCAACGCACTGCCCGCGTTGACAGCCGTGGCGAGCGCGCCAGCGGTGGCGGCCACGAACTCCTCCTTGAAGCGGCCGTACTTGAGCTGCAGGGTGGCAACCCCGCCGCTCTTGACGCACGTCACCTGGATGTCGTTGGCCCAGGTACCCGGCGTCCTGGCCGTCAGCTTGAACAACTCGTTGTCCACGGCGCTGTCCACGAACGTGATGCTCCACGTGGTGCTGGGGGGTGTACCGACGCCGAAGTCCCCGATGCGCACCGCGAACACGCTCGAGGCGCCGCCCGCGAACAGCTGCTCCAGGGCGCGCACCAGGGTGAGCGCGGGAGCGCCCGGGGTGATGGCGGTCCCGCTCGTGTAGGAGTCGTAGGCGCCAAACGTATCCAGCGCCTCGCCGTAGCTGCCCAGGATGCGCACCTCATCCACGGGACCGCGGTTCGCCGTACCGACGATCCCTACGTTCCCGGTGGAGATGCCACCAACACCGATCAATCCCTCCGCCCGGACGTCGATATACGTCCCGGGGAGGATCATCTCACCAATGGTCTCGCTCATCCTGCTCTCCTCCTTGCTACCAGTCCGTCGCGTTCACTCCGTGGATGCTGCTTGGATTCGTGCTCCTGCCTGCGCGGCGCCGCCGCCCGCTCCGGTCACCCGGGCACTCCGATGAGGGAGTCGATCGGGATGCGCTGGATGACGCCGCCGGAGGACTCGGGCCGGTCGACATCGCGCTCGTACTCGAAGGCGAAGCGGGCCGTGCGCCGGCGCCCGGTGCTGGGGGAGGCCTCGGCCAGGCCAATGGGACCGAAGCTCCTGAGATCCATGCGAACCAACCGCGAAACCGCCTGGCGTGCGCCGGGTCCGAGCAGCGCGTCCACCACCGCGTCGGACAGGGTGCGCACCTCGCTGGCGTTCGTGGCCAGGAGGTCCAGGCGCAGCACCCCGTTCAAGCGCTCCACCCGGCGCTCCCACTGCCCCAGGAAGTAGCTCACCTGGACGAGCTGTCCAGTGGGCAGCGGGCTGCCAAAGTGGAGCTGGCCAATGGCCGGGTCCACCGCAACGTCGTCGCCAGAGGGAGGCTCGGGCACCACCAGGCGGGGAGAGCCCCCCACGGTGACGGTGATGTCTCCGCTGCTCAGCGCGCCCTCGGTGCCGTCGGCCCGCACCAGGCCACCATGCGGCAAGGTGAGGCGGGTGCGATCCGGGCTGAGCAGGGAGAAGGAGTCGTCCTCGGGCAGGTACGGGTCATCCAGGTCGATGCTCGCGGTCCAGGCCAGTGCACCGGTCACCACCGCGCTGCTGTCACCCAGACCTACGCGTGGGCGCTGCGCCTCCTCCAACGAGAGGATGACCGCGGGTAGCGCGGCGGGGAGCGACTGCTCCTCCACCCCGACGGTGGTGAGCGGCGGCGTGAGCGAGAGCCCCGAGACGTAGGAGGCCACCGCGGAGAGGAAGGCGGACTCAACCATCAGACCGTCTCCTCGTAGCGAAGGGCGCGCAGCGCGGCCCTGGAGCCGCCCGAGCCGCGGTTGAACAGGTTCCAGAATGCGTCCGCGTCGGCGAACAAGGAGATGTTCGGCGCGGGGTCGATCTCGGTGTTGTCGTCAGGGTCGAGGACGCGAACGGACGCTGCCAGCAGGATCGCCTGCCCGTGCGCCGGCCGGGTGGAGGGATCCGGAGCAGTCAGGTCGAACCGCGCCAGGCGCCATTGCTCGGCCGGGATGCGAGCGAGCACCGCCGGGTTGGCGGGGGTGGCCACCTCTACCCAGGGGCCTGAGGAGACGCTCTCCTGGAAGCTCCAGGTCAGGCGCACCTCGACCTTGATGTCCGCGTCGTGAGGGTTGTGCACCCGCACGAAGATGGCGTTGTCGTTGCCCTCCTTGACGCGATCGCCACGGCGAGGGTCGTTCAGGTTGCTCAGGGGGCCGGCCTGATCCTCCAGCTGCGCAGGGGTGAAGGCGTCGCCCGCGGCCTTGCGCATCACCAGGATGTCCGGACTGCGTGCGCCCCATGCCACCGAGCCGCGGCGCCCCAGGTCATCCACCCCGTCCCGAATGTACGCTGACTCGCGCCGCACCCGCGTCACCAGGAGCCCGACACGCCGCTCGGCTTGCACCAGCTCGAGGGCAGGGCCCGCAGGCAGCGCGGCCAGCGGATCGGCTCCAGCCCCCGGGTCGAAGCACACCGCCAGCAGCGCCACGTTCTCCTTCACCTTGAGCGGCATCACCCAGTCGAACGCGGCCACCTTGGGGTGGCCCGGCAGCACCGGGCCTACGGACAGGATGCCGGCCAGCTTCCAGTCCGAGGCGGGCAGGGGCGGGTTGGGGAAGTTGATGGCCGCGGTGATGGCGGGCACGGTGCCCGCCCCTCCTCCCGCGTTCGCCCAGTACAGGTGGACCTTCGCCCCCAGGGAGGGCGCGTGCCCGCGGTTGTGCACCTGCACGTAGACGCGGTTCTTGTCGCCGGACAGAGGCAGCTCGTGCATGAACTCTTCATCCAGCTCGGAGCCGTCCGGCGCGTGCCCGTAGCGCTCGGAGAGGAGGAACCGCTTGCGGCGGTCCACCAGCTCGGGCGCGTTCACTTTGATGTCGATCGACCGGGTGCCATCGAGGTGGGCGATGCGGGCCGGGTCCGCCAAGCGCGGATCGGTGGTGAGGGTGTTCGCCGCCTCGTACCGGCGCCCGTCGTCGAGCGCGTGGTTGCGGATGTTGAGCAGGATGGGCTTCACCTGGAACGGCTCTGGGGTGTGGACCGCGCCAGCGTTGCCGGCGCCGTCGACGTCGCGGATGTTCGTCTCCCAGCAGCCGCGCGAGAAGGTGGCCGCCCGCAGCGTCTGCGTCGCGGCCACCACCTCGAGATCGTTGATCATCACCGCGCCCATGGTGCCGTTCATGGCGCGCCAGTTCGGGTTGGCCGGCACGGGAGGCGTGGCGACGGCGGCGCTGAACTGCGGCAGGGCGCGTGTGACGAAGCAGCCCACCAGCGTCCCGGCATGCAGGATCCGCTCGTTGGAGGGGTGAAAGGCGAGCGCGAAGACTGGCCCCGGAGGGAGCTGGCCCACGCCGCTGATGTTGATCCAGGTGCTGCCGCCGTCGTGCGAAAGCATCACCTGCTGGGCGCCCGCGCTCTGCGCACTGACTGCCACCACCTTCGGCTGCCCGGGGAGGAGCGCAAAGGAGTCAATGCGCGCGATCGTGGGGGGGACTGCGGGAGGCGCGCCTGGGCTGTTGAACGGCGTGGTGTGCACCCAGGTGCCGCCGCCATCCGGACTGGCGAAGATGTCGCCTGTCTCGGTCCCCAGGAAGATGCTGGGGTCCCCGGGTGAACCGAAGGTCAGCGCGGTCGTCTCGGGCGTCCCAGTGCCCGACGCGAAGGCGGTGTACGTGCCGGTGGTGAGCTTCGTCCAGCCCGCGCCGCCGTTGGTGGAGAGGAAGGCCGCCCCGGCGCGCCCGGCGAGCAGCCGCTCAGGGGTGGTGTCATCGCCGAAGAGCAGTCCGCGGAAGAGCGCGGTGTGACCGCCGAAGCCAGCCGATACATCCTCCTGGAGCACGCGCATCACGTTGTCATCGGCGTTGGGCGAGGTGGGCGGCACCTCGCGCAGCGGTGTCAGGACGCGGTCTGCTCCCACCGTGGCGCGATTGAACCCTTCCTGTGTCGAGGTGAAGAACTTGCGCGGATCGGTCGGGTGCGTGACGAAGCACCCTCCATCCCCCCCACCCATGCGGAACCAGGTGGGGCCGCCGTAGCTGACGAAGGTACCGTTGTCCTGCATGCCTCCGCCGTAGATGGAGGGGTACTTCGGATGGGTGGTGATGTCGACGAACTGGGCGCCGAGCAGGCCGTAGCTCCTCTTGCGCCAGACAGTGCCGCGGTCCTCGGTGAACGAGACGCCGCCATCATTCCCCACCCAGATGCGCTGGGCGTTGACGTCTCCCTGCTCGCGGTTGTCGAAGATGATCGCGTGCGTGTCTCCGTGCTGAGCACGGAGGTGGTGGATCATGTAGTTCGGCCAGTGGATCAGCTGGGTCCAGGTGGCGCCGCCATCATGGGTGCGGTGCAGATCGACATGGCCGGCGATCACGGTGTCGGGCAGCCGCGGGTGGACCGCCAGCTCCATGCTGTACCAGGACTGGCCATTCTTGGTGGTGGAGGGTTGCTCGATGCGCTCGGCCTGGCCGCGCGAGTTCCGGACGAAGGCGAAGTCCACCCCCCCATTGGCGGACCGGAGGAGTGGCAGCGGGTATAGCTTCCCCTTCTCGTCTCCGGTCACCGCCTCCCCGACGAGCGCGTAGGCGACGTTCCGATCGGACGGCGCAAAGGACAGGCGGATACGGTCGAGGGCGTACGTCTCCGAGCGCCCCGGGATGGAAGGGGGGACGCCGTTGGAGACTGTCCAGGTGGTGGTACCGGAGGCCCGGCTGAACACGCCTCTCAGGACGCGCTCACCGTAGACCGCCGCCAGGAGCCACACTTCGTTGGTAGGCGCCGAGTCGATCAGCGCCACGTCCGACACCTTCTTGCTGTGGAAGGCGGCAGGCGCGTTGTAGGTGAGGGCCTCCTCGTGGAACGAGGTCAGAGGGCCTTCCAGACGCCACAGGCCGTTGCTGCTGGCCACCCAGGCCCTGTGCTTCTCCCGGGGGTCGACGACGATGCGGGTGTAGCGGAAGGCATGAGGAGCGGCGGGCGGTGGCATCGTCCACTGGTTGCCGGTGGCGATGGACACGAAGGTTGCGCCACGGTCGACGGACTTGAAGAGCCCGATGCCAGGCACGCCGCCGGTATTGACATCCCCAGTGCCCACGTAGATGACCTGGTTGTCGGTGGGCGCGATGGCGATGGCGCTCACCGGAGTGCTGGAGAAGGTGCGATCCGCGACGGGTGCCCACGTGGCCCCCTGGTCCTCGGTGCGCCACAGGCCGCCCATGGCCGCCCCGGCGTAGATCACGTCCGGGTTGGTGGGATCCTGCGCCAGGCAGCGGACGGCGCCGGCCACGTTGCGAGGCCCCAGCGGCGTCCACCCGTCTCCGCCGTCGTCAGAGGCGGCGTGGAGAGCAAACTGGATCGCGTCCCACCACGAGCTCAGGAGGCCCTGGCCGTCGGCGCGAACCTCGGCGCCGAAGCGGCGCAGGAAGTCGGCGGCGCGGGCCGCCTGGGTGCCAATCTCCGGAACCGGCTCGATCTGATCCTCTTCGTCAGCCATCTCCCTCACCTCCTCTCGCGTCTTCAGGAACGTCCACTCAGGCCACGATCACCGGATCGGGCAGGTCCAGCAGGAAGGCCAGTGCCCGGCTGAGCTCGCGGCTCGCGGGGCCGTTCACGGGCGCAACCGGATCAATCACGCTGCTCCTCTGCGCCGCGCGGGCCAGCCACTCGCGCAGCACTGGCACCCATCCCATGTCATTGGCGGTGTCCTCGCCCGGCGCGCCTGCGCTCCAGTCGGTATCGCGTGGGTGAGGCAGCGCCGAGTCGTACTCGCCAGGCGCCGACTTCTCCGAGTGCGCTCCACCCGTCAGGATCATGCGCCACTCGTTGAGGCGCCTGCGGTCGAGGTTCCAGTTGCGGAACACCTGGTACACCTTGGGGACCTTGGGGTTGATGGGATCGCCACCGCCCGCGGGGTGCTTTCCCTCCAGGTCCCGCACGCGGCGCTCGGTGTCTTTCATCAGGTGGGGTGTGAGGCCCAGGCACAGCAAGGCGCCCAGGTCGGCCGCGTAGTCCATCAACGTCTCACCACCCACCGGGCCGCCAGGACCGCCCGGATTGCTGACGTAGGTGTAGCCCTGCGAGGCCTCTTCGCGGCTGCCCATGCGCAGGTACGGCTCGAACGAGTCGATGGCAGGGTTGAAGGCAGCGTTGATCGTCAGCTCGGTGTCGCTGGTGATCGCGGTGACCGTGCGCGTCTGCCCCTCCACCTGGATGAGGTCACCTGCCTCGAAGAACCAGCCGAACGCGGTGTCCTCCCCGGTGACGGTCAGGCCGTCGCCTGACTTCACCTCTCCGGGCCCCGAGACACCCTCCTCCTCCGGGTTGGCGCTCGCCACCGGGCCCTGCTTGCCGTAGCGGATGGACTGGTAGGGCTTGTCGGCGTGGAACAGGACGTAGTCCACCTCGTCCTCGCTGGTGCTGAGCTTTCGCCAGCCAGCGACCACGGCCGGCACACCGTGCGCGTCAGCGTCTCCCTTGGGCTCGTAGTGCTCGCCGAAGTCGAACTCCTCCGAGAACGTAGCGCCTGGCAAGAGCACGGGCTCGCGATCGCCGTCGTCGGCATACACCAGCGCGGCGTGCAGACCGGGAACCTCGGCCTCGAGCTGATGGATGAAATCGCGCGCGGTCATCGGCACCACTGGCCCGAGGACCGTCTTCGTGGGTGGGCCGCTGTCAGCGGTGTTGAACTGGATGCGTGACTGCTCGGAGCGCGCGTAGAGATCGCCAGCGCCCGTCCACCACAGCTTCAACAGCGGACGGCGCTGCGACGGATAGTGGAGGTCGGACAGGGAGGGTTGCGCCACATCAGGCTGGGCCCACAGGGTCGAGTCGTCGAACAGGCGCACCAGGTGCGGCCGATCAGCCGGGAAGGGCTCTGGCGACTCGGGGATGCGGACTTCTCGCAGCTTCAGCGGAAGCAGGAACCACAGCAGGAGGCCAACGACGCTGAGCAGGATGATGGCAACGATGTTCCCCCA
Organism: Hyalangium sp.; assembly: GCF_035629615.1. Lineage (GTDB taxonomy): Bacteria > Myxococcota > Myxococcia > Myxococcales > Myxococcaceae > Hyalangium. Next base: position 7,690 of record NZ_DASPHO010000651.1, read on the forward strand.
GCTCTTCCCTTGTGCAGCCCCCAGGAAGAGCAGCGTCAAGAGCAGCGTCACCACCGAGAACAGGACGGGGATGCTGAAGATGAGGCTGAGCGCGCCCCGCCCCGTACGGCCGGTGGCGAAGTCCACCACGGACATCGTGGAAAAGATAAGCCCTGACAGCGCTACCGGCGCGAAGAGGATCAGCCAGCGCAACCACCACGCGGTGTCCTGACCCAGAGTGGCAAAGAACACGATGCCGAGGGTGAACGCGAGGAAGCCAAGAACGATGCCGGTGATGCTGCGGCCCTCTACGCCGTGGGTGGTGATGGCGTTCATCCAGAGCCCGTAGAAGATGGCAGGGAAGCTGCCAAGGACCGCGGGCAACATCAGCATCTCCATCCACCCACGCTCGGAGACCTCGCCGATCGGCAGCTCCACGAACTGCTTGCCCGCGGGCATCGCGTACAGCAGCGGGAAGATGGACATCAGCGGGACCACCAGCGGGGTGAGGAACCCGAACCAGTCCCAGTAGCCCCAGCTGTACCCCATGGTCATCACGCCGTGGCGGTACATGCGGTAGCCGTCGCGCACGAACGCGGCGTCCAGCGCGGGGGGGTTCTCGGCGGCGAACTTCTCCTTGAACGCCCCGAAGGCATTCGGCGAGTGCGGGTGCTCGGCGGCATACACGCTCTCCAGGGCCGCGACGTAGGCGTCGAAGAAGGCGCTCGGCACCTCATCGAAGGTCGGCCACCAGACCTCCCAGTCCTGCCCTTCGCGGGTGCTCTCACGCAGCAGCACCTGGCGGGCCACCATGGCGTCGATAGAGCCCTCGCCGCCGGCGTGGCTGAACTTCTTCCGGGTGCTGTTGGCGACGTGCCACTCGAGGTCGTTGATGTAAGGGTGCGAGACGACGTCCGCGGCGACGTGGCACAGGTGCCCCAGGGCATAGGCGGCCAGCCTCTGCGCCTCCGCCTCGGTAGCTCGGTTCTCGGTGACGGCGCGGCGCACCTGGCTCCAGAGCTCGAGCACGAAGGTGTGTGTCCTGGCGACCACCCGCTCGCGGTTGGCGTCGGGGTTGCCTTTGTGGATCGTGTCGAAGGCCCATTCCTGGCCGGGCGAGAACAACGCCGAGAAGCCGGGGATGTCCGGCCCCATGGAGCCCATCACCGCGAAGCGCGACACACCCCCGCCGAGCGGGCGCACGTACACCTCGCCAGCCGGGTGTTGGATCGCTGGCTGCGCGCCCGCGTTCTCGGACATCAGCGTGTACGCCTTGTCGGCGAGGAACCGGACGCGGTGCTCGAGGTCGCTGACGGGCGCGCCGGACTCCACCTTGTGCTTGAGCAGCTCGGAGATGAGCCGCAGGCGCTCGCGCGCCAGCAGCATGATGCTTTTGTGGGTCAGGACAGCTGGCATGCGTTTACCCCACCGATCCTGAGATTGAGTCCGAGCCGCCGCCGCTGCCGGGCGCCGGCAGAGCCTGCTGCAGCCGCTCCAGCGCGTCCGTGGTGAGGTCCAACCCCTCGTCCACCTGGCGCGCCAGATCGTCCAACGCGTTGAGCACCGGTCCCAGCAGCTCCTCCAGGTTCAGCGCGCGGAGTGCTCCCATCACTTCGTCATAGATGGTGATGGGCGACGCCAGCAGGGTGTGCCCGTCCAGCAGCGGCACCAGCCGATCCTTGACGGCCTTGATTTCGTCCAGCACCAGGCGCAGGGGCTGCAGCGGATCGAACGCCAGCAGCGTCGCCTTCAGGGTGTCGAACTCCGTGAGCGTCGGGCCCAGCAGCGCCGAGGGCGAGAGTGCCTGGATACCGCCGCGCGCCTCGTCGTACACCGCCTGCAGGCCCTCGCGCAGCGGGGTGATGTCAATCGCGGCGATCGCGGTCTGGAGATCGGTGATGCCCTGCAGCATCGGCGTGAGCAACAGGTCCACGAGCCCGGTGACCCGCCCGCGCGCCGCGGTGAAGATGGGCGTGAAGATGTTCGCCACCCGCTCGGCGTCGAACACCAGGAGCACGGCGCGCACGGCATCCTTGAGGCTGCCGTCGAGGCGCAGGCCCAGCGGGCGCAAGAGCCGCTTGAGGAACTCGCGCACCTCCTGCAGAGGAGAGAACGTCGCGCGCAGCCGCTCGATGGCCTGGTCCACCTCGGACAGGCCAGTGACGCGCAGGGTGGCAGTGCGCGCGGCGGACGTCCCGAGCAGCCCCAGGTAGCGCGCGCGGTTGCTGGCGAGGGCAGCCATCCGACGATCCACCTGGAGCGTGGAGGCAAGGGCCTCCAGCTGGGTGCGCGCCGAGCCGACGGGGAGGGATTCGATGGCGGCGCGCAAGGCCGCAGCGCGCTGGGTCAGACGGATGGCCAGCCCCTGGAGATCCAGCGCCTGGGTGGAGGCGTGGGTGGCCTCCACGGCATCGGCAATGCGCTGCGCTCGGCCCTGCAGCGCTCCTGCGCCTGACTCGCCGGCAATCCACGACAGCACTGCCCCGAACGTCCAGGGATGGATGCGCAGCCCTGCGCCCGCCAGCAGCGAGGACAGCAGCGCCCCCAGCCCGCGCCCGATGTGAAGGTCGGGAGCCTGGTCCAGCAGGCGGTTCGCCTCGGCCAGCGCGTCGGTCAGCACCGGCCGCAAGCGCAGCGGGTCCAGGCGGTCAACCAGCGCCTTCGACTGGTCGGCCAGCGCCTCCAGCGAGGGCCCCCACTGGTCGAGCTTGATCTCGTCCACGACCTTGTTGCGTGCGGCGTCCAGGCGCTCCTCGAGCGGGGTGATCAGCGCTGCGGGGGAGTAGGCATCCACCGCGGCCAGCACCTGGTTGAAGCCGCTCTCGATCGGCGCCAGCGCGGCGTGGACGTCGAGCCCCTGGATGCGGCTCTTCACCTGGTCGATGACGTCCTGCACTTCCTGGAGGTTGAGCTGCGGGAGCACCCGGTCAATCTCCGCGGAGATCCGCTGGAGCTGGATGTTGATCTCGTCAGCAAGCTTGCGCGGATCGGCCTCCTCGACGGCGGCGACGATCTGCTCGTAGCGCTCCTGGATGTCCGCAAGCGCATCCTCCAGCGGCCCGCGCAGGGCAAACTCGCCTTCAGGCGTGATCTGGAACCAACCCTCGACGGTGGTCTTCACCGCCTCCACGTCGATGGCGCGAATGGGGGCGGCGGCGGCATCCACCTCTGACTTGATGTCGTCAGGGAGCATGCCGAAGGGGATGTTGCTGAACACGTCAGCGGCGGTGCCGATCACGTCCACCGCGGTATCGAAGTACGGACTCAGCTGAGCCTGCGACAGCGTGTTGGCGAAGCCGTTGACGTTGTCCGCCACGAGGCCGATCTTCCCGTCCAGGTCCAGCGCGACCACGAACTCCTCGGCGTCCTTCAGGACGTCCAGCACGGCGTCGCGGAAGTTCTTGATCGCCTCCTCGATCTCCAGCAGCGCCGTGCGCACCGCTTGGGCCCCAGAGCCCAGCCCGCCCTGCACGGCCCCCACGGCGCCCCCGAGGAGCTCCATCACCTCGTTCAGGGGCTCGAGCACCTGCCGGATGGCAGCGGCGATGCCTTCAAAGGGGATGGCTGCTACTGCCTGGCGGACCTGCTCCAGCGTGGTGCGCGCGGTGGAGGTGACGCTCGTCATCACGTCGGCGAGCTGTCCGGTTGCGCCAGTGACCGCGCCCAGGCCCTGCTGCAGAGGCCCGGTGATCACCGACAGGTCGAGGGCGGCGATCGCGTCGGCCATCTCCTGCGCCTTGCCCTCGAGCAGGTCCAGGAGCGCGTCCAGCTCGGCGGCCGGCCCCGTCGGCAGCTCCAGCTGCATCACCGGCCGCAGCGCATCCACCAGCCCCTGCACCGCGAGGGTGACGGGCGCGGTGTCCACGCCGCGCAAGAGCCCTTGCGCGGACGCCACCTCGGCCTCCACGCGCGGCAGGTCCATGTGAACCAGGGTGGCCTCGCCGAAGCCCAGCGACTGGGCCAGGAGATCCTCCAGCTCGCCCATGCGGCTGACCGCGGCACGCATCGCCTCCAGGGCGGCGCTCACCTCGGAAGGCTGCAGCACGTCGATGCCCGCGACGAAGGTGGCCAGCGAGGAGGAGCCGGTACCAAAGGCCTCCTCCACCGCCTGCACCGCCCGCCCCACCTTCGCGGGGTCGAGCTGCCGCTGCATCAGCGTGGTCAGCCGCTCGGCCTCGGCGAGCGTGGACTCCAGCGCCATCAGCGCGCCCAGTGAGCGCGCGGTCTGCACCGCCGCGGGCACCAGGTCACCCACCACCCGGGCTCCGGAGAGGTCCAGCCCCGACGCCCCCATCACCGTACGGGCGAGCTCGAACAAGGAGCGCAGCTCGTCCGCGCCCCCCAGCAGGTCAGCGAAGCGCAGCAGCACCTGGGCGAAGCCGCCTTCGCGAGGGCCCTTGAGCTCGTTGGACAGGCGCTCCACCAGCGCGCGCAGCTGTGCGGGCAGGTCCTCCGCGGTGACGCGCTCCACCAGCTGGAGCGCCGTCTCCAGCGGACGCACCACATCGCCGGCTCCAGGAAGCTGCGTCACCAGCGGCCCAAGCTGACTGACGATGTGCCCCACCGCGGCGGTGACGCCGGAGGTGTTCACCTGGCCCGCCTGGCCAGTCGCTTGGCCCAGGCGACCATCCGGCTGCGGAGGCGTAAGCGCCTCGAGCCTGGCGAGCGGCCCCAGGTCGCCCGGTGTGCCATCCAGCGTCCCGGTGAGCGCACCGGACTCGCCGCTGGTATCGAGCTCCCCCGAGAGCTGGGTGAGGTCCGACGACGAGGAGAGCATCGTCAGGCTTCCACCGCCGAGGCCGAGCACCCCGGTCATGGGGTCCAGCAGGCTGCCGGCTTCGGTCAGCCGCTCCGTGAGCGTGTCGGCAGCGGTCTGCACCGGAGCCAGGAGCTCCCCTACCTCGGGGATGTCGGCGGTGATGGCCGGCAGGTCGAGCCCGTCGAGACCGAGCTCGGCCAGCA
>NZ_DASPHO010000652.1:0-18704 GCF_035629615.1 Hyalangium sp.
CACGACATGCGCCCTGGCCGGCCATGGCGCCATCGCCCGGCCGAATCCGGATCTGATGGAGTGGGACTACGGCGCCTACGAGGGAAAGACCTCGAAGGAGATCCGCGCCACGGCTCCCGACTGGACGCTCTGGAAGGACGGAGCGCCCGGGGGCGAGACGGCGGAGCAGGTCGGCGCCCGGGCTGACCGCGTGCTCGGGGAGGTGCGGCAGGTCGATGGCAACGTGCTCGTCTTCTCTCATGGCCATTTCCTGCGAGTGTTCGCGGCACGCTGGCTGGACTTGCCGCCTACGCAGGGGCGTCTCTTCGCGCTCAGCACCGCATCCATCAGCGTGCTCGGCTGGGACGGAGCGCAGCCCGTCATCGTGAGCTGGAACGACACCACCCACCTGCGGACCGAGCCCCCTCGCCCGTAGGCGTGTCAGCGAGGAGCCGCTGGCGCGCGGAGCAGTTCCTGAGTGTGCACCAGGAGCTCCCGCCCGCCAGGAAGGCCATGGCCGGGGACCACGATGCGCACCTGGGAGAACCGCGCCCGCGTGCGCTCGAGACTTGCCGGCCACGCGGAGGTGTCCGCGTCCGCCACGTTGCCCAGATTCTTCGCTGCGGCATCCTTCACGAAGCAGCCGCCGAACAGGACGCCGCTGCCCCGGTGCCAGACCACGATGTTGTCCTGTGAGTGGCCGGCGCCCGGGAAGAAGAGCTCGATCGGTCCCAGCTGCTGCACCTGCGCGAAGGTATGCGACGGAGCCAATTCCCCACGGGTTGTCGCGAGGCGCGCGGTCTCCTCCAGCCCGTAGACGGGGAGCCCTCGCTCGGTGAGCGCCTTCGCCCCTCCCGTCCGATCGTTGTGGAAGTGCGTCACCACGGCGGCGCGCACCGGGCGGCGCAGCTCCTCTCGGGCCCACGTCAGCAGCCGCTCCGCCTGCTGCGGATTCCAGCCGGCATCCACGAGGAGAGCTTCCTCACCGTCCTCGATGACCAGCCCGTTGGCGGGGTAGCGCCCATAGGCCTCGCTGCCCAGAGTCGTGTGGACCCACACTCCCGGAGCAAGGCGCCGCACGCTGACGTCGTCGCTGAGGACGTACTCACTCTGCCCCACCGTCTCAAGCCCCGAGGGTGCTCCGGCGCCGTCCTGAGGCACAGCGGAGGGAAGGGGCTCACGAGAGGATGCACAAGCAGCGCCCAGCGCCAGAAAGAGACAAGCGCACAGCACGCGGGGGAGACCGTCATTCATCAATGTTCACCTCGGGAGGCAGAGTCGCAAGCGAACGCTGCGTGGGAGCTGCGCTCCAATGCAAGCCGTGTACACGGCCAACCCACGTGTGAGGGAGAGAGGCTGGTGCGATGCCCGGTGCGGCTCCTACGCCACGCTGCCGTGGCCTCTTCCCCACATACCCCATCGACAGGCTGCGCTCAGTAGCGGCCTTCCAGGAAGTTCTTCACCAGTGTGGGGCCTTCCGGGGTGAGCACACTCTCCGGATGGAACTGCACGCCCACCACCGGGCGCTCGCGGTGCTTCAAGCCCATGATGAGCCCGTCCGCCGTCCAGGCGGTGGCCTCCAGCTCCGCCGGCAGCGTCGATGCCTCTACCACCAGCGAGTGATAGCGCCCGGCCTGGAAGCTCTGCGACATGCCCGTGAAGAGGCCCGTGCCAGTGTGCCGCACCGGAGACGTCTTGCCGTGGACCGGCTCGGGCGCGCGGAGCACCTTGCCCCCGAAGACGGCTCCAAGGGACTGGTGCCCCAGGCACACGCCGAACACCGGCACCCGCGCCTCGCGGATGGCCGCCATGCTCACTCCCGCCTCGTACGGAGTGCACGGCCCTGGAGACACCACCAAGTGCGAGGCCCCGGAGGCCTGCACTCCCGCCGCGTCGATCTCGTCGTTGCGCGCCACCTTCACCTCGGCGCCCAGCGTGAACAGCAGCTGCACGAGGTTGAAGGTGAACGAGTCGTAGTTGTCGATGACGAGGATCATCGCCCACCTCCCTCACGAGCCAGCTTCAGCGCGGCGCCGAGCGCTCGGGCCTTGGCCTCCGTCTCGTCCGCCTCCAGCCGCGGCACCGAGTCCGCCACCAGCCCCGCTCCCGCCGTCCACATCGTCCGGTCCCCATCCACGAAGAACGTCCGCAGCGCGATGGCCACGTCCAACGTGCCGCAGAAGGACAGGTAGCCCACCGCGCCCGCATACGGGCCGCGCCGCATCGGCTCCAGCTCGTCGATGATCTGCATCGCCCGGATCTTCGGCGCCCCAGAGACGGTGCCCGCAGGGAACGTGCTCGCCAGCGCATCCAGTGCGTCGTACCCAGCGCCCAGCTTCCCGCGCACCTGCGAGACGATGTGCATCACGTGGCTGTAGCGCTCGATGACCATCAGCTCCTCGACTCGCACGGAGCCGGGCGCCGCCACACGGCCCACATCGTTGCGCCCCAGGTCCACCAGCATCACGTGCTCGGCGCGCTCCTTCTCGTCCGCCAGCAGCTCCTTCTCCAGCGCCTGGTCCTCGGCCTCGGTGACGCCGCGGCGGCGAGTGCCCGCGATGGGCCGCACCACCACATCCCCCTCTCGCACCTGCACGAGCAGCTCCGGCGAGGCACCCACCAGCGCTCGCGCCTCTCCCAGCTCCACCAGGAACAGGTAAGGCGAGGGGTTCACTCGCCGCAGCGCCCGGTACAGGCTGAGCGGCGGCGGCGCCCCGCGTGACTCGAAGCGCCGCGCCAGCACCACCTGCATGCAGTCACCCGCGCGGATGTACTCCCTCACGCGCTCCACCGCGGCCTCGTACCCCGCCCGGTCCCAGTGAACCACCGGCTCCGGCTCGCCGCGCATCTTCGGGGCGGGCAGATAGGCCTCGGGTGGCAGCGGCTTCTGCAGGCGCTCGACCATGGCCTCTGCTCGTGCTTCCGCGTCCTTCAGCGCCTGCGCCACGCTCCCATGCAGCGCGGGCCGCGCAATCACCGTGGCCTTGAGCGACTGGGTCCGCGTGTCGTGCGTGACGAACTCCTCGCACAAGAGCCACTCGGAGTCCGGGAAGGACAGATCGTTCGGGTGCCGATCCGGCACGTGGCGCTCGAACCAGGAGACGCTGTTGTAGCCGAGGTAGCCCACCAGCCCGCCCAGGAAGGGCGCCTCGCCCGGCAACGCCGCCACGGACAGCTCCTTCCAGAGCGCGCGCAGCACCTCCAGCGGCTTGCCCTCGCGGCGCTCCTCGCGCTCGCCACGCCACAGAGTGGCCCCGTTCCGGTCCAGCCGGACGCGCCCCGTGGGTGAGGTGCCCACGTGGCTGTAACGCCCGAAGCGCTCGCCGCCATGGCACGACTCGAGGATGAAGCCCCGAGGCCCCCCACCCAGCTTGAGGTACGCCGACAGCGGCGTGTCGAGATCCGCCGGGATCTCCACCGAGACAGGGACTGCCTCGCCCTTCTCCGCGCGCTGGCGGTACGCCGCCTTCCGCTCCTGTGCGTTCATTGTCGAAGTTTCCAACACCTGGCGTTCCCCTGAAAAGGGCCCCTCTCCGATCCATGGGAGCGGGAGAAGCCCGACAGAGCGGCCAGGCGCTACCGCCTCTTGTGAAGCCGGGTATAGACGCCGTCCCTCCATTGATACACGTGGCGGAGCTTCACGGTCTTTCCGACCTTGAGCTGGCCCTTGTTGGTCTCTACGGAGATCAGCCGCCGCTTCCTTCGGTCGAAGGAGACCTTGTGCCGGACCATGACGGGCGGATCCACGAGCTCATGCAGGACGAGCGCTTCCTTCACCGCACCGAGCATCCCTTGCTTGCGCTCGGGCACCCGGTAGCTGAGGAAGGCCTTGAAGCTGCTGCTGTCCGTCAAGGGGATGGACTCCACCACCAGGAGCGCCACACCCGCCTTCTTCGCGCTCACGAAGGAGGCCTTGGTCGAGCCCCCCGGCCCCTTGCCCGCGGGCCGCAGGTCCAGGTTCGTCACGCGCCGGTTCGGCGGCAGCTTCGGCTCCAGCACCCGCACCCGGATCTGGAAGTCCGCTGTCATCACCACCGTGGCGATCTCTTTCTCGCCGTCTCCGTCGAGGTCCCCCTCGAAGCGCAGCGGAGTGAGGACGTTGCCGAACACCAGGCCCGCCACGGGTCTGCCGTCTGCTCGCTTCGCCTCGACCTCGTACCAGTGGTCCACCCGGTCCAACAGCCGCACCCGCGCCTCCAGACGCCGCTTCACTGTCACCGGGGTGCCCAGCGCGAGTGAGGTCACCACCGCCGCTTCTTCATCGGGCTCCATCCGCAGGCTGGCCTGGTCCACCGCGATGAAGAGTTTGTGCCCTGGCTCCCAGGTGGAGATGTCGTAGGACGTCAGCTCGCTGGGATCCCCTTGCGCCGCGTAGAGGACGACCTTTGGCTGCGCGAGGAGCAGGGTAAGCAGGAGGGCGGGCGCCATGGAGGTCCCTCGGGGGGATGACGGGAGAGTTATCTCCCAAGAGCGGCTTGCGGAGAAATCTGACCTGTCTGCTCCCTCCTGTGGCCGCCAACCCGTGGAGTCGTTAATGGATAGAGGCTTTGGGTGCCGCTCTGCTCCAGGACAGACCGCCGCTGGTCTCCGTGACGCCCCAGGGCCTCTTCTGCCCGCCCGGGGGCTTCTACATTGATCCCTGGTGCCCGGTGGAACGGGCCCTCATCACCCACGCCCACGGCGACCACGCTCGCGGTGGCAGCCAGCGCTACCTCGCGGCACGGGCGGGCCAGGGACTGCTGCGCAAACGGCTGGGCCCGGACGCGGAGCTGAGCACGCTGGAGTACGGCGAGCGGCTCACCGTGGGTGACGTCACCGTGAGCTTCCACCCCGCGGGCCACGTGCTCGGCAGCGCGCAGATCCGCATCGAGCACCAGGGCGAGGTGTGGATCGTCTCCGGCGACTACAAGCGCACGCCGGATCCCACCTGCGTCCCCTTTGAAGTGGTCCGCTGCGACACCCTCATCACCGAGGCCACCTTCGGACTCCCCATCTATCGGTGGGATGACCCCCGCCTGGTGGCCGAGGACATCCTCCGCTGGTGGGATGGCAACCGCGAGGCAGGGAAGGCCTCGGTACTGTTCTGCTACGCGCTCGGCAAGGCGCAGCGCATCCTCGGGGAGCTGGCCCGCCTCACGGACCGGGCTGTCCTGGTCCATGGTGCCGTGAACGCCTTGGTGGCGTGCTACCGCGAGGCCGGCGTGCGAATGGTGCCCACGCAGCTCGTCTCCGAGACGGAGAAGGGTGCCTCCTTCGCGGGCGCGCTGGTGCTGGCCCCTCCGAGCGCAGGTGGCTCCACGTGGATGCGCCGCTTCGGTGAGGCCGCCACGGCCTTCGCCTCGGGCTGGATGCGCGTGCGCGGCAATCGGCGGCGGCGGGGCTTTGATCGCGGCTTTGTGCTCTCGGACCACGCGGACTGGCCGGAGCTGCTGCGCACGGTGGAGGAGACGCAGGCTTGCCGGGTGCTTGCCACCCACGGCTACAGCGAGCCGCTCGCGCGCTACCTGCGCGAGAAGGGGCTGGACGCGGCCCCTCTCTCCACTCCCTTCGAGGGCGAGGCGGAGGACTGAGATGCGGCGCTTCGCGGACCTCTATGATGCGCTCGACTCCACCACCTCCACCAACGCCAAGGTGGAGGCCATGGCGCGCTACTTCCGGGACGCTCCTGCCCAGGATGCGGCCTGGGCCCTGTACTTCCTCACCGGGCGGCGCCTGAAGCGGCTCCTCACCTCGAAGGTGCTGGTGCCCTGGACACAGGAGCTGACCGGCATCCCCGACTGGCTCTTCGCCGAGACATACGCCTCCGTGGGGGACCTGGCAGAGGTTATTGCCCTGCTGCTGGACCAGTACGAGCGCCCCGCCGCTCCGGAGGACATGCCTCTGTCCTGGTGGCTCGAGCAGCGCCTGCTTCCTTTGAAGGATCTGGAGCCCGCCGAGCAGCGCGAGCAGGTGCTCTCCTGGTGGAAGGTGCTGCCCCGGCGCGAGCTGTTCCTCCTCAACAAGATGCTCACCGGGGAGCTGCGCGTGGGCGTCTCGGACACCCTCGTCGTGCGCGCCGTGGCGCAGGTGGCGGGGCTGCCCCCGGCCACCGTCTCCCACCGGCTGATGGGGACGTGGGCCCCCTCGCGCACGTTCTTCGAGCAACTGATCTCCCCCGATGTGTCGGATGGGGACGTGTCCCGGCCGTACCCCTTCTATCTGGCCTCGCCGCTGGAGCAGCCCGTGGAGTCGCTGGGTGAGCCCAAGGACTGGCTCATCGAGTGGAAGTGGGACGGCATCCGTGGCCAGCTCATCCGCCGTGAGGGAGGCGTGTATCTGTGGAGTCGGGGCGAGGAGCTCATCACCGAGCGCTTCCCCGAGATCTCCGAGGCCGCCGAGGCCCTGCCGAACGGCACCGTTCTCGATGGAGAGGTGCTCGCCTATGAGAACGGCCGGCCCCTGCCCTTCAGCCGGCTCCAGCGGCGCATCGGCCGACAGAAGCTGACGCCCAAGGTGCTCGCCGAGGCCCCAGCCTCGTTCATCGCCTATGACCTGCTGGAGGAGCGCGGAGAGGATCTCCGCGGCCTGCCCCTGCGTGAGCGCCGGGCACGGCTCGAGGCGCTGCTGAAGGACAATCCTCGCTTCACCGTGTCTCCCGCTGTGGAGACAGACTCGTGGGAGGTGCTGGCGAAGCTGCGGCACGAGTCTCGCGAGCGCAACGTCGAGGGCTTCATGCTCAAGCGCTTCGAGTCCACCTACCAGCACGGCCGCAAGCGGGGAGACTGGTGGAAGTGGAAGATCGACCCGTTCACCGTGGACGCGGTGCTGCTCTACGCACACCCGGGACATGGGCGCCGCTCCTCGCTCTACACGGACTACACCTTCGCCGTGTGGAACGGCCAGGAGCTGCTGCCCGTGGCCAAGGCGTACTCGGGGCTCACCGATCAGGAGATCTCCCGGCTGGACCGGTGGATCCGAGGCCATACGCGCGAGAAGTTCGGCCCGGTGCGCTCGGTGGACCCCGAGCAGGTCTTCGAGCTGCACTTCGAGGGCATCGCCGCCTCGCCCCGCCACAAGTCCGGCATCGCGCTGCGCTTCCCCCGCATCGCCCGGTGGCGCCTGGACAAGAAGCCCCAAGATGCGGACTCGCTCACGAGCCTCCAGGAGCTGCTCCATGCCCAGCAATGAGCGGGGGGCCCTCAAGAAGCTCCGCGGGTGGTTTCGAGGCCGCGGATGGACTCCCTACTCCTTCCAGAAAGAGGCCTGGGCGGCCTACTCACGCGGCGAGAGCGGGCTCATCCATGTCCCCACCGGCGCCGGCAAGACCTACGCCGCCTATATAGGACCGCTCGCCGATGTGGCCGAGGGGGGCCGCCAGGGACTGCAGATCCTCTATGTGACGCCGCTCCGGGCCGTCTCTCGGGACATCGAGCTGGCCCTCTGGGCCCCCCTGGAGGCACTGGACGCGGACATCCTTGTGGAGAGCCGCACTGGGGACACCTCCTCCTCCGTGCGCCAGCGACAGCGGGAGCGGCTGCCCGAGGTCCTCATCACCACCCCCGAGTCCCTCTCCCTGCTCCTCGCCAACGAGCGCGCCGCGGAGCTCTTCGCCGGCCTGCGCTCCATCATCGTCGACGAGTGGCACGAGCTGCTCAGCACCAAGCGCGGCACGCAGATGGAGCTGGCCCTCGCGCGCCTGCGCCGCTTCGCTCCGAGCGTGCGCACCTGGGCGCTGTCCGCCACGCTCGCCAACCTGGACATGGCCGCGCGCGCCGCGGTGGGCACCCACGCCACGCCTACCCTCCTGAGCTCCGACCTCGAGCGCCCCATCGAGGTGAGGACGCTCCTGCCGGACAGTGTGGACAGCTTCCCCTGGGCGGGCCACCTGGGCTTCTCCATGCTGGAGAAGGTGGGCGCCTGGCTCGATCCGGCCCGCTCTACCCTGCTCTTCACCAACACCCGCTCCCAGGCGGAGCGCTGGTACGAGGGCCTGCGCTTCGCCCGCCCCGAGTGGGAAGGGCTGATCGCCCTGCACCACGGCTCCATTGATCGCGAGGAGCGCGAGCGCGTGGAGCGGGGCCTGAAGGACGGCAGCGTTCGCATCGTGGTGTGCACCTCGTCCCTGGATCTGGGCGTCGACTTCGGCCCCGTGGAGCGCGTGGTGCAAGTAGGCAGCCCCAAGGGCATTGCCCGCTCGCTCCAGCGCGCAGGGCGCAGCGGCCACCGCCCCGGAGAGACGTGCCACCTGCTCTTCGTCCCTACCCACGCCCTGGAGCTGGTGGAGATGGCCGCCGCCCGCGAGGCCCTCCAGCGTGGCGAGGTGGAGCCCCGCCTCCCGCTGCGCAAGCCCTTGGACGTGCTCGCCCAGCACCTCGTCACCTGCGCCATGGGGGGTGGATTCACCCGCGAGGCCATGCGCGCCGAGGTGCGGGAGGCCACCAGCTACCGGGAGCTCACGGACGAGGAGTTCGAGTGGACGCTGGCGCTGGTGCGCGAGGGCAGCCCCACCCTGCGCGCCTACGCCGAGTTCCGCCGCGTCGTGGAGGTGGAGCCAGAAGGCCGCTTCATCGTGGCGGACGCGCGTATCGCCCGGCTGCACAAGCTCAACATCGGCACCATCTCCTCGGACGCCACCGTCCAGCTCCGCTACTGGAGCGGAGGCCGGATCGGCTCCGTGGAGGAGTCCTACGTGAGCCGCATGCGCCCGGGAGACACCTTCCTCTTCGCGGGCAAGCGCCTGGAGTTCTCCCGTCTCAAGGACATGACGGCGTACGTGAAGCCCGCCAAGGGCAAGGTCTCGCAGACGCCGCGCTGGTATGGCAGTCGGCTGCCGCTGTCCGGCTCGCTCGCCGCGGCGGTGCGCCGCACCCTGCACGCCGCTCGCCACGGGGACGTCACCGCAGAGGAGCTGGCCGCCGCCTGGCCCGTGCTGGACGCGCAGGCCCGTCTCTCCCGCATCCCCGCCGCGGGCACCTGTCTGGCCGAGACGTGCGAGACGCGCGAGGGGCACCACCTCTTCCTCTATCCCTTCGAGGGCCGGCTGGTACACGAGGGGCTGGCGGCCCTGCTGGCCCTGCGCTTCACCCGGCTGCGCAAGGCCACCTTCAGCCTGTCGGTGAACGACTACGGCATCGAGTTCCTCACCTCGGACGCCTTCCCCTACGAGGAGGCGCTCCGCCCCGCCCTCTTCACCCGCGAGCGGCTGGTGGAGGACATCCTGGAGAGCGTCAACCTGAGCGAGCTGGCCCGGCGCCAGTTCCGGGACATCGCGCGGGTGGCGGGGCTGGTGCTCCCGGGGCTGCCCGGGGCGCGCAAGTCCACGCGCCAGGTCCAGGCCAGCGCCTCACTCATCTATGACGTCTTCCTGAAATACGACCCGGACAACCTCCTGCTCGTCCAGGCGCGGCGCGAGGTGCTGGAGCAACACTTCGAGCAGAATCGGCTCGCTGGCACGCTGGAGCGCCTGGAGCACTCCCCTCTGGAGCTCCTCCCGGTCCGTCGGCCCACGCCACTGGCCTTCCCGCTCGTCGTCGAGCGCATCAGCGCGAGCCTCTCCAATGAGTCCCTGCTGGAGCGGGTGGAGCGCCTCAAGGAGCGATGGCAACGCGAAGATGCCAGGTCCGCCTAGGCGGCACGGAGGTGGAGCTCCTCCCCGAGCGCGGCCTCTACTGGCCCGAGCGCGGCCTGCTCGCCGTGGCGGACCTGCACTGGGGCAAGTCCGAGAGCTTCCAGCAGCACGGCATCCCCCTGCCCACCGGTGTCCTCGAAGACGACCTCGAGCGCCTCTCCCGGGCCCTGCGCACCACGGGAGCCCGGCGGCTGCTGCTCGTGGGGGACCTCATCCACTCGCGGCGGGGCATCACCGCGGCCGTCCGGGAGCGCATCGCCACCTGGCGGGCCGGCCATGACGTGGAGATGGTGCTCGTCCGCGGCAACCATGACCGGCACCTGAAGACCCTGCCCCCCGAGTGGCGCCTGGACGTCCTGGAGACCCACACGGACGAGGGTCCCTTCCGCTTCGCCCACCACCCCGAGCCCGCGACAGGGCGCTACAGCTGGGCCGGGCACCTGCACCCCGTCGTCCGCCTGTCCTCGGGGGCGGACCGGCTCCGCCTGCCCTGCTTCCACCTGGGGCCCTCGGTCGGCATACTCCCGGCCTTCAGCGCCTTTACCGGGGGTGTGGACATGACCCGGCGCGCGGGCGAGCGCATCTTCGCCATCGCGGGCGAAGCCGTGGTCGAGGTGTAGGTCCCCGGCTGGTCCCACCTGCCCTTCCGGCCATCCCCGAGCCCGTGATCCGCGCCGGTTCACCGCCCCTTCCGCTTGCCAGAAGAGAACGTCATCCCCTGGCGCACCGCCGCTGCACGTCGCGTCGCGCGCTGTGCTATCAGCGCTACCGGACGGGTCCGGCGCGCAACGAAAGATGGTTGACAGTAGGGAGTTGATGGTTGATGGTCCCGCGCCGCGTTGGGACGGGAGCTGGAGGAGGGACTCGCCCGCGGCATCTCTTCGGGATTCGGGTCGTCGACTTTGATCGTGATTGCCATGCCTTGCGTGCGCCCCAAGCGTCGCCGTGACAGCTCCGACGAGGTGAGGCCCCCTTTTTCTCCTCCCTCCGACGTCCTCCGCCGGTACGGCGCCCCTTCCTTCCTGTTGCGTTCCCCTGAAGTCCCCTGCTTGCCCCTGGTCCTGGTATGAGCGGCCCACTCTTCCCTCGCTGGACGAACACGGTCTCGCGGCTCTCCGCCGCTGGCCTCCTCGCCGTGCCCGCCATCGGCATCGGCGGCCTGATGGCGTACGTGCGCTCGCCGTACGGCACGAACATGCAGCGCCCCTACGAGCAGCCGATCGAGTTCGACCACCGTCACCACGTCCGTGACGAGAAGATCGACTGTCGGTTCTGCCACTGGTCGGTGGAGAAGTCGCCCTCGGCGGGCATCCCCTCGACCACGGTGTGCATGTCCTGCCACGCGCAGATCTGGAACAAGAGCCCGTACCTCACCGAGGTGCGCAAGGCATTCTTCGCCGATCAGCCCATCCCCTGGGTCCGCGTGCACAACCTGCCGGACTTCGTCTACTTCAACCACGCCATCCACGTGAACAAGGGCGTCGGCTGCGTCACCTGCCACGGCCGCGTGGATGAGATGGCGGCCATCGAGCAGCAGAAGCCGCTCACCATGGGATGGTGCGTGGAGTGCCACCGCAACCCCACGCCCCACCTGCGGCCGCTCGAGTACATCACCAGCATGACCTGGACCCCGCCCGCCGCTCCCCAGGAGGCCCAGGGCCTCGGGGAGAAGCTGGCGAAGGAATACGACGTTCACTCGCGCACGAGCTGCTCCACATGCCACCGATGAACACGAAGAACGACAGCGCTCCGTCGCCGGGCACCCCCTCCTCCTTCGCGCTCCCAGTGGTGCCGGCTCAGGCCGCTGCGGCTGAAGAGCACGGCCATGGCCATGACCACGCCCACCCGCACGAGCATGACGAGGTGGGTGCGGCGCTGGACCACGCCGCCGGCGCCGGCGTGGCCACCGAGGGCGGCTACGGCAAGACGTACTGGCGCAGCCTCGAGGAGCGGCTCGGCAAGCCCGAGTACATGGAGACCGTGGGCCCCGAGTTCCCCGAGGGCGCGGATCTGCCGCCCACCGGGTTCGCCCGCCGCGAGTTCATGCAGCTCATCGGCGCCTCGGTGGCGCTGGCCGGTGCCACCGCCTGCACCACCCGTCCCTCGGACGAGCGGATGGTGGCCTTCACCAAGACGCCGCCCGAGCTGACGCCCGGCAACCCGCTGCACTACGCGTCCGGGATGACGTTCGCCGGCCACACCTCCGGCCTGCTCATCACCGCCCGCGAGGGGCGCCCCGTCAAGGTCGAGGGCAACCCGCAGCACCCGGTGAACCAGGGCGCGGCCGGCATCTACGAGCAGGCGTTCCTGCTCTCCCTGTACGATCCGCAGCGCGCCCGCGTGCTGCGCCAGGGCAAGGCGCCGCGCTCGGTGCGCACGCTGGCGGAGGAGATCGCCGGGCTGGTGGGCAAGGCCTCCACGGGGGACGGCGGCGCCCGCATCCGCTTCCTCACCGAGCCGAACAACTCGCCAGTCATGGGCCACCTGCGCAGCCGCATCCAGCAGAAGCTGCCCAACGCCCGCTTCTACAGCCACGCCACCCTCACCCAGGACCCCTCCCACGAGGCGGCCCAGGCCGTGTTCGGCCAAGCGCTCACCGCGCAGTACGACTTCTCCCAGGCGGACGTCATCCTCTCGCTGGATGCCGACTTCCTGGAGAGCCGCCCGGCCAACCTCGCCTACGCGCGCCAGTTCGCCCACCGGCGTGACCCGAAGATGGGCTCGCTCAACCGCCTCTACGTGGCGGAGACGCGCTACTCCATCACCGGCGGCATGGCGGACCACCGCCTGCGCGTCAGGTCCTCGGACATCCTCGGGGTGGCCGCCGCCGTGGCCCAGGCCGTGGGTGGCCAGGCCGCCGGGCTCGCCTCCGCCGCGGCCTCCAAGAGCGCCGCGCCGAGTGGCAGCGCCGAGAAGTGGATCGCGGCCGTGGCCGGCGATCTCCGCAACGCCTCGGGCCGCTGCGTGGTGGTGGCCGGCGAGCGGCAGCCCGCCGCGGTGCACGCCCTGGCCCACGCCCTCAACGTCGCGCTGGGCAACGTGGGCAAGACGGTGCGCTACCTCCCCGTCGCCACGGAGAGCACGGGCCTGGCGGGCATCCGCGAGCTCATCGCGGACATCAAGGGCGGCAAGGTCGACACCCTGGTCATCACCGCCTGGAACCCAGTGTACTCGCTGCCGGTGGACTCGGGGCTCGCGGAGCTGCTGGACCCAAAGCACCCCGAGCGCACGAAGTTCACCGTCCTCTACACCTCGCTCTTCGAGGACGAGACGTCGGCCCTGGTGGACTGGTTCGTCCCGGCCGCGCACCAGCTCGAGTCGTGGAGCGACGGCCGCTCCTTCGACGGCACCGTGTCCATCGCCCAGCCGCTCATCCAGCCGCTCTTCAACGGCGTGCCGGAGACCGAGCTGCTGGCGCTCTTCCTGGACGAGCCCTTCCGCCCGGCCTACCAGATCCTGCGCGACTTCTGGCGCGGCCAGGCCGCCGGGGTGGCGGACTTCGAGTCCCACTGGGAGTCGCTCGTCTCCGTGGGCATCGTCCCCGGCAGCACGGCCGCCGCGGTGAATGTGGCCGCCAACACGGACGGCGCCACCGCCCTCATCAACGGGTACCAGGCGCCCAAGCCCGCGGCCACCGGGCAGTACGAGATCAACTTCGTCCCGGACTACAAGATCTACGACGGGCGCTTCGCCAACAGCTCCTGGCTGCAGGAGCTGCCGGACCCCATCACCAAGCTCGTCTGGGACAACCCCCTGCTCATCAGCCCGAGGACGGCCGAGGAGCTCAAGGTCGAGCGCGGGGATGTGCTCGAGGTGTCCTACGGCAACCGGAAGATCCAGGCGCCGGTGTGGATCATGCCGGGCCACGCGGACGGCGCGGCGACGCTGCCGCTGGGCTACGGCCGCACCGGCCTCCACGAGACGACGGCCCAGGGCAAGGGCTACAACGCCAACCTGCTGCGCACCATGAACGCCCCCTGGTTCGACGGTGGCGCCACGCTCACCAAGACGGGAGAGACGTACAAGCTCATCTCCACCCAGCAGCACTGGAGCACGGCGGGCCGCCCGGTGGCGCTGGACTTCACCGTGGAGGAGTGGCGCACCAAGGCCGGCCACGGCATCAAGAGCGCGCTGGCGCGCACCCGGGGAGATCTGGACGCACCGGGCAACAAGCTCAACCTGATGCCGCCCTTCAAGTACGACGAGGCCGAGTACAAGTGGGGCATGGCCATCGACCTGGCGCGCTGCACCGGCTGCGCCGCGTGCGTGGTGGCCTGCCAGGCGGAGAACAACATCCCGGTGGTGGGCAAGGACCAGGTGTCCCGCAGCCGTGAGATGCAGTGGCTGCGCATCGACCGGTACTTCACCGGCGCGGGCATCTTCGAGGGCGGCTACGAGAACCGCGCCTCGCCGGACTCCGAGCCGCAGATCGTCATGCAGCCGGTGATGTGCGTGCACTGCGAGAAGGCGCCCTGCGAGTACGTCTGCCCGGTGAACGCCACCGTCCACTCGGACGAGGGCCTCAACGACATGGTGTACAACCGCTGCGTCGGCACGCGGTACTGCTCCAACAACTGCCCCTACAAGGTCCGCCGCTTCAACTACCTGCACTACACCCAGGGCAAGCAGCCGACCGAGAAGATGGCGATGAACCCGGACGTCACGGTGCGCAACCGCGGCGTCATGGAGAAGTGCACCTACTGCGTGCAGCGCATCGAGCGCACCCGCATCAACGCCCGCATCGAGCGCCGGAAGATCACCTTCGAGCAGAGCGCCGGCGAGGGCAAGCAGGGCGAGCTGCACACCGCCTGCCAGCAGGCGTGCCCGACGCAGGCCATCACCTTCGGCTCGCTGCACGATCCCGAGGCGCGCGTCACGAAGCTGCACAACGACGAGCGCCACTACAAGCTGCTGCAAGAGCTGGGCACCCAACCTCGCACCGTGCACCTCGTACGGCTCCGCAACCCGAATCCCGCCCTGGCAGCCCCCAAGGCGTCTGAAGGAGAGCACTGACCATGGCCGAGCCCGCTGCCGCAGGCGCTGCCGCGCTCGATCCCCTCGAGCCTCGGCACCTCGTCGCTCCCCACCACGACGACAAGTCCCTCAATGACACGCTGCTGGACTTCGTCTGGCAGAAGCCCGGCAAGGGCTGGCTCATGCTCTTCGGCGTCACGCTGACGGCGCTGGGCGGTCTGGTGCTGGGCGTGGGCTACACGCTGGCCAAGGGCATCGGCGTGTGGGGCAACAACCAGCCGGTGGGCTGGGCCTTCGACATCATCAACTTCGTCTGGTGGGTCGGTATCGGCCACGCCGGAACGCTCATCTCCGCCATCCTCCTGCTCTTCCAGCAGAAGTGGCGCACCAGCATCAACCGCTTCGCCGAGGCGATGACGCTGTTCGCCGTCATGTGCGCGGGCCTCTTCCCGCTGCTGCACACCGGCCGCCCCTGGTTCGCCTTCTGGCTCATCCCCTACCCCAGCACGCTGGCTGTCTGGCCGCAGTTCCGCTCGCCGCTGGTGTGGGACGTGTTCGCCATCTCCACGTACCTCACGGTGTCCGCGCTGTTCTGGTACATCGGCCTCATCCCGGACCTGGCGGCGCTGCGGGACTCCTCCAAGACGAAGCTCCAGCGCATCCTCTACGGCATCTTCAGCCTCGGCTGGCGCGGCTCCGGGCGGCACTGGCACCACTACAAGATCGGCTACCTGATCCTGGCGGGCATCTCCACGCCGCTGGTGCTCTCGGTGCACACGATCGTGTCCTTCGACTTCGCCGTGTCCGTGCTGCCGGGCTGGCACACCACCGTCTTCCCGCCCTACTTCGTCGCCGGCGCCGTGTTCTCCGGCTTCGCCATGGTGGTCACCCTCATGGTGCCGGCCCGCAAGTACATGGGCCTGCGGGATGTCATCACCGAGCGGCACCTGGAGAACATGAACAAGGTCATCCTCGCCACGGGCCTCATCGTGTCCTACGGGTACATGATGGAGCACTTCGTGGCGTGGTACTCGCAGAGCCAGTACGAGATCTGGACCTTCTACGTGAACCGCGCGCAGGGCCCGTACGCTGGCGTGTACTGGTTGATGATCGCCTGCAACGTCGTCACCCCGAACATCTTCTGGTTCAAGAAGGCCCGCACCAGCATCCCCATCATGTGGGTGGCCGCCATCCTGGTGAACGTGGGCATGTGGTGCGAGCGCTTCATCATCATCGTCACCTCGCTGCACCAGGACTTCCTGCCCTCCTCGTGGGACATCTACACGCCCACCTGGGTGGACTGGACGATCTACGTCGGCACGCTGGGCCTGTTCGGCACGCTCTTCATGCTGTTCCTCAAGTTCGTCCCCGCGGTGGCCATCAGCGAGGTGAAGGAGCTGCAGCAGGAGCTCAAGCACGCGGCCCACCACGGCAGCAGCCACCACGGCGTGGAGCAGGCCGCGGCGGGCACCCTTACCCACGGAGCGCACTGAGCCATGGACACTCCGGTCCTCGAGAGCTGGGTGCTGGCGGAGTTCGCCACGCCCGATGAGCTGGTGAAGGCCACCAACGAGATGCGCCTGAAGGGCTTTCAGGGCATGGACACCTACTCCCCGTACCCGCTGCACGGCGGGTCCGAGGCGCTGGGTCTGCCGCCCTCGAAAGTCCCCTTCATCGCCCTGGGCGGCGCCATCACCGGCGCCTTCGGCGCCCTGGCCATGCAGACGTACATGAACACGATCGACTACCCCCTCAACGTGGGTGGCCGTCCGCTGCTGAGCCTGCCGGCCTGGGTCCCCATCACCTTCGAGCTGGCGGTGCTGCTGACCGCCTTCGGGGTGTTCTTCGGCGTCCTGGGCCTGAGCCGGCTGCCGCAGCCGTACCACCCGGTCTTCGAGCACGAGGCGTTCCGCTCGGCCTCCACGCACGGCTACTGGCTGAGCGTGCCGAAGCTGGCGGGCGTGGATGTGCAGGACGTACAGGGCAAGCTTCAGTCCCTGGGCGCCACCCAGGTGACGGTCGTCACGGGAGAGAAGGAATGAGGAAGCTCATCCCCGCCGTCGGGCTGCTGGCCCTGGCCGGCTGCGAGATCCCGTCCGAGTTCTTGCAGCGGATGGAGACGCAGTCCAAGTACGAGTACTACGAGGCCTCGGAGTTCTGGGCCGATGGGCGCTCCATGCGTGCGCCTCCGGAGGGCTCCATCCCGCGCGAGGCGAAGGTGGGCAACCCGGGGATGACCACGGGCCGCATCAACGGCGCGCTGGTGTCCGCCATCCCCGTGCCGGTGGACAAGCGCGTGCTGCTGCTCGGGCAGAAGAAGTACGGCATCGTCTGCGCGCAGTGCCATGGCGTGCTCGGCGACGGCAACAGCATCGTCGCGGAGAACATGGGCCTGCGGTTGCCGCCGTCCCTGCTGGACCTGTCCTCCAAGCCGGTCGGCCACTTCTACGCCGCCATCAACGAGGGCTACGGAGTGATGCCCTCGTTCAGCGGCGAGCTGGACACCGAGGAGCGCTGGGCCGTGGTCGCCTACGTGCGCGCCCTCCAGGCCGCCCGCGGCACCCGCGCGGGCGCCGAGCAGCCCCTTCCCCAGGAGAACCGATGATTTCCGAAGTGCAGCGTTACAGCGGCACGCCCAGGCTGATGGTGCCGGCCTTCGGCCTCGGCATCGCCGGGCTCGTGCTCACCGCGGTGGGCGCCTTCGTGAGCGACGCGCGCGCGGCGTCCCACAGCTACCTCATCGCCTTCGCCTACTGGGTGGGCATCTCCGTGGCCTCCCTCCTCATGGTGGCCATCTTCCACACGGCCAAGGCCAAGTGGATGACGGTGCTCCGCCGGGCGATGGAGACCATGGCCGTCTCGGTCCCCATCTTCGCGGTGCTCTTCGTGGGCATCTTCCTGGGCCGCGAGCACCTCTACCCCTGGGTGCCGGGCTCGTCGCTCGTCTCCCACATGACGGAGGTGGAGCTCGGCCACCTGAGCCACAAGCAGCACGGCTACCTCAACATCCCCTTCTTCCTCGTCCGCCAGGTCATCTACTTCGGGCTGTGGACGTTCATCAGCCAGCGCCTCTACTCCTGGAGCACCCGGCAGGATGAGGGCGGTCAGCTCGAGCTCACCGTCAAGCAGCGCTTCCTGTCCCCGGGGGCCCTGCCCTTCCTTGCGCTCACCATTACTTTTGCTGCGTTCGACTGGATGATGAGCCTCACGCCGCTGTGGTTCTCGACGATCTATGGCGTGTATTACTTCTCGGGCAGCTTCCTGGCGGCCTTCTGCGTGCTGACGCTCGTCTCGGTCAGCGCCCAGGGCAAGGACCTGTACGGCAACCTGGTGACGCCGGCGCACTACCACAACCTGGGCAAGCTGATGCTCGCCTTCGTGTCCTTCTGGGCCTACATCGCCTTCTCCCAGTTCCTCCTCATCTGGATCGCCAACCTCCCGGAGGAGGCGCCCTGGTACCACGTCCGCATGTTCGGCGGCTGGCGCAACCTGTCGGCCTCGCTCTTCTTCCTCCACTTCCTGATTCCGTTCGGCATCCTGCTCTCGCGCAACCTCAAGCTGCAGCCGCGCAAGCTGTCGGTGGTGGCCATCTACCTGCTCGCCGTCCACCTGCTGGACCTGTACTGGCTGGTGTGGCCGGCCTACAACGAGCAGGGCCCGAGCTTCCACTGGACGCTCGTCACCTCCTTCGTAGGCGTGGGTGGCGTGGCCATCGGCTTCGCCCTCTTCCGCGCCCGCGGCAAGTACACGGTGCCTGTGAAGGATCCGTACATCGCCGACTCGCTGAGGTACGTGCAGCCATGAAGAAGACCCAGGTCGAAGAGGAGTCGCGCGTCATCGTCGGCGCGCACGGCGTGGCGGCCGAGGAGGACCACCTGGTCCTCGGCAAGGTCGTCAAGGTCGGCGTCATCTCGCTCGCCATCTTCGCCGTGGGCGCCGTGTGGGCCTGGCGCTTCCAGGTCGCCGTCGAGGACGATCTGGCGAAGGAGTACGGCCTGGCCAACCGCGCGGCGGCCCTCGGCCAGTACGAGATCGGCATCGTCAACCAGCGCGTCTTCGAGCAGGACCGCCACGCCGACGAGAAGCTCAACAACCAGCAGCAGGCGCTGAAGAACGGCTGGGGAGACCAGCCGGGTGTCGTCGC
>NZ_DASPHO010000653.1:0-7739 GCF_035629615.1 Hyalangium sp.
CCATCGCCTGATCCCCATGGTCACCTCGGCTCCTGACGACGTATCAGGTAGGGTGCCCACCAGATCAGACCTCTCTGCTGCTGTCGATCCCGCTCGTAAGTGCCCGCAACCACTCGATCTCAAACTGATCGGTGCTCTAGAGGGTACACGCCTGCTCAAGCCGCCCTCCCATGAGGAGGCGGCAGGCGATGGGCCACGCTGCTTATGACTCAAACCCACGAGTTCTGGGGTGGCCCCCGGGCCGGGGCCAGCCACCCAGGCTGCGAGGGCAGTCCCAGGTGCTCCAGGATGGCGCGCACCCACTGGGAGCCGTCAGATACGCCAGCACCCGGCGCCTGCCTCCACACCTGCCGCACGCGAACACGTCGAGCGCGGCTTCCGCCTTCGCCGAAGCCCATCAGCTCGGAGAAGTCGTAGCTGTCGTCCGAGTCGCCCATGATGATGAAGCGGCCCCGTGCCGCCAGGCTGCCGGCTGCCGGGGTCTGGATCCGATCCTGAGCGTTAGACAAAGTCCAGAGAATCTGGTGGGTAGTGTGGCCTGAGGAGGTGAAGCCATGCCGAAGGTCACCATCGAAGTGCCGGAAGGGTTCGAGGAAGTGGTGAAGGAGTTGGAGCAAACGCTGCAGCGAGCGCAGAAGGGGGTGGAGGGCGCCCAAGCAGGGGATATGGAGGCGTTCGATGAAGCGTGGCAGTCGGTGAACGCCGGAGCAAGCGGCACCAGCAGGCGGGGGAAGCCAAGCCTGTCCACGACGCCATCACCTACCTGGAGAACCACGGAGGGCGCATGGACTACGCACCCGCTCGCCAGCGCGGACTGCCCATTGGCAGCGGCACCGTGGAGGCCGTCTGCAAGTCGCTGGTGGCCCTGCGCATGAAGCGCCCCGGCTCCCGCTGGAAGGAGCCGTCCGGCCAGCACATCCTGGATTTGCGCTCCCTCGTCTTGAGTGACCGCTGGCAGCCAGCTATGCAACTCGCGCTCGCTCCTCTGCGCTCCCACGTCCAAGCTGCTGTGTGATCAGTCTGAGAGCCAGACCCGGCTGCCGGCGTAGAGCGCCGCGCCGTAACCGCGCACGGACACCTCCACCACGCGAACGCCGCAGCGGCGTGCGATCTCTCGCGAGCCATCCGTGGAGCCATGGTCAGCGACCACCACCTCGCCGGAGACACCGCTGCGCTCGAGGAAGTCACGCGCTTTACGGAGGCACCTCTCGAGCGTCTCGGCCTCGTTGAGGCAGGGCATGAGGATGGTCAGCTCGAGATCGACCCCGGCGAACGCGGCGAGCCCCGCCGCTTCCTCTGGAGAGTTGCCCATGCACCACCCTGCTGGCGCTGGCTCAGTGCGTCATGGATTGCGTGATGGTCGTGTTTTACATTTTTTAGCTATGCTCTCTCGTCGCACACGCAAGGAGTTCAAGGATGAAGAGAACATGGAGTCAGGCCGGCATCGCCCTGTTGATCGCCGTCACCGGCTGTCAGGGTGACAGGGCCGAACCGGAAGCCAGGCCCGACGCTGTCATCCAGATGCCTCGCGAGAGCGGCGCGCCCCTGGAGGCGAAGGTCTTCTCGCTGATCAAGTCCACCGAGGACACGACCCAGCACTACGCCTTCCAGATGGTGGCCGACGGGCACGAGTACTCCGTCGACGTCAGCGCCCCGGCCAACGGCGACGTCGTCGTCCGCGCCTCGGGTGCCGGTGAGGAGTACACGATCCGGATCCTGAGCGGGAGCGCGCGGGGTGCGCGGATCGATTACGAGCGCGGCGGCGTCACGCGGATCCTCCAGTCGCGGCGCGATGCGGTGAACTCCTCGCACACGCTGCCGGCGCGGGGGCAGCTTCAGCTCGACCGGGTTGTGCGCGAGTTCGTGTACCCGCTGGCTGATCAGGGCCCGCACCGCGCCATCCTAGGCGTGATGCAGCACCTCGGCACCAAGGACCCCCGCCTGCTCGAGGCCGTGGCCGACGCCGTCCAGGCCTCTGCGGACCTCGAGCGGCGGTACGCCGACGATGAGGACAAGCGGAGCATGGACGACGCGATCGCTCAGAACAAGGCGCGCCTCGCCGAGCCCGTCAACGCCCCTGCAGCGGGCGAGGGCTGCTGGGGCTCCTGCACGTCGGTCAATGAGCACCAGAGTTTCTCGAAGAGCAGCATTACGGGCCTCGCCGGCTGGGCGCCGTACGTCCAGGTGACGGCCAGCGGTCCAGATGTGACGGGCACCTCGAAGTGCTGGGGAAACTGCGCGGTGAAGAGCGACACGACCGGCAGACTCACCGAGAACCACTACGATGCGAACTCGGGTTCGCCTTGCTACAAAGACCACAGCGGCTGGGACTATGAGTACAGCGCCAAGGGGACTCTCGCCGCCATGGCGTGGCACGGGCAGGGCTGCGTCAGCGATGGCGTGCCCGACCACCAGAACGTCGCGAAGATGGACATGTTTGTCATGGGCCAGCATGTCATGGCGATCGCTGCGGGGACGGGCATCTGCCACCTAGCGAGCAGGATGGAGTCCAAGATCGAGGTCGACATCACCCAGTGCGTTGAAGACTGGGGCGCGGACGAGACCAAGAACATCAGTAAGGTGTGGGCGTTCGCCTCACCGTGTAACGTGGAGGATGCGCCGGCGCCGGTGTGTCCGTTGCCCTCTCCGAGCCCCTCTCCGAGCCCCTCTCCGAGCCCCTCTCCGAGGGCGATGCCTAGGTAGCCCCCGATGTGACACGCGCCGTCTCTGGCGCACCGTCCACGACGCGCCCGTTGTGACGATCTCCGGATCGTCGCGGCGGGCGCGTCAACGTTCGGCGCGATCACAGTCCTTGGAGCCAGGCCACACATGCCAGACGCCTCGGTGGTTATCATCGGTGCTGGGCCCGCGGGCCTCACGGCGGTGTATCTGGCGGGTGAACCAGGATGCCGAGTACCACGAGGAGGGGCGGGCCGGGCAGAGCGCGACCAGCGGAGGCCGGCAGGTGCCCCTGCGGCGCAAGTCCTGAGCAATGCTGGGTGCCGGAAAAGCGAAGGCGCATAAGAATGATAGGGGCACGATTGAAGTGGACGAGGGAGAGCAGAGAGGCAGAGGAGAGCTGCAGACGAGTGCAGGAGGGCGGGTGTGCCATGTCGGTGCGCCCACCGCTCAACCGTCTGGGGCACACGCCGACCCTTGCCGCCCTTCCCATGAGGACGCAGCAGGCGATGAGCCACGGCTTGAGCCTCAACCCCACGCGGCCTGGGGTGGCGCTTGGGCCGGGGCCAACCTCGCACATGCCGTGGGCAAGCCCAGGTGCTCCAGAATCGCCCGCACCCCTCGTGCTCCCTTCACGGCCCGCCAATACCCTTAAGCCTGCCTCCACGCTTCACGCAGGCGAACACGTCGAAGTCGAACGTCCTCCTCAGCAGCTCTGCCCAGTCCACTCGCGGCGTCCTCTCCTTCATCCGCTCCTTCCTCGCCGCTGCCTCAATCCCCGCGCTCGCTTCCTCCGCACCTGCTTGGGGGAACGGGCTCCGGGTGGCCTCAGGGGCTCCGGAAGGGTGAGCTCCCCCATGCCTGAGCCACGCCTAGAGCACCGAAAGTCATGGCAGCGGCACTTGGAGCGCTCCTCTCTCATAGCCGGATAAGATGAACTTCAAACGATTCGGTGCTCTAGCTCCTGGTACCGCTGGGTGACGCCGTAGGCGATGACGCCGTAGACGCCGAGCATGGCGAGCACGAGCGCGGTACCCGCGAAGGCCAGCAGCAGCCACATCTGGAACCGCCGGCTGGCCAGGGAGTTCTCCAGGGACTCCTCGAGCGTCCCCGGTGGGGGGATGGGGATGAGGGCGTCCACCGCCGAGACCTCCTGGCGCGCCGCCGCGGCGAGCACTGCCTTGGGCAGCGGGCTGCGCACCACGAACGCCGCCAGGGCGGGGGGAGAGGGGGCCGCAGAGCCCACGGGCGCGAGGCTGACATGTCAATTGACACGTCAGGAGACATGTCAGGTGGGTGCATGGGAGGCTCAAGTTATCTGCGGCAGCGGCAGCGCCGCTCTCGCGGGCCGTCGTGCAGCGGCGTGAGGTGGCTGCATCCACGGAGATCCAAGCTGCTGCGGGATGGCAGACTTCCTGCATTCCTCTGTGCTCCATTCAACAGGAGGAGCACATGACGAGAACGCAGTGGATGCTGGCACTGGGGGGCGCTGCAGCCTCCCTCGCGCTGTGGGCGTGCGTGACGACGGGCGGCGGAGGTCATGGAGGAGGAAACGAGGGCGACGGGACGTGCTCAGGGCCCTATCCCAGCTACTGGCAGGATGCGAAGTTCGACAGCGTGGGCATGTGGAAGGGGCAGGAGATCTCGAATCGCCCCCGGCCGGGCACGACGGAGCCCGTCTTCCGGCTGAGCCAGCAATACCCGTCCCAGCTCCCGGACTCGTCGCCGGACGAGGGGTGGTGGCAGTTCAACCCCTTCAAGTCCGGGCTGAGCCAGGAGAAGATGAGCCAGGAGGCCAACGAGTACATCTGGGCCGTCATGAGGTACATCCAGGCGGGCAACGTCACCCACGGCGAGAGCGGGGGGGACGTCGAGAAGGACTGGACCCTGTGCAACAACCCGGTGCGCCGCTGGGTTCACATGCCGTTCCAGACGTACGCTCCGGACAGCGGGCGCGAGTTCATGCACGGGCTCACGCGCGAGGCGCCGGTCACCTTCACCCTGAAGGACGGCGCCCAGCTGAAGACGACCGTTTGGGCGGTGGGCTTCTACAACCCGCGTGCGGCCTACACGCTGGGCCAGGTGTGGAAGCCGGATGGGAACGCGCAGCTGCCCACCAGCAACATGTCGTTCCCCGAGGGAGCGGTGATCGGCAAGCTGCTGTTCACCACCGCCACGCCCGAGGACCTCCCCATCCTGACGAACATGCCGAAGTGGAAGGCCAACATCAGCGATACCTCCTTCTGCGAATGCTCCTTGCCCTCCGGGCAGGCTTGCTCCTTCCAGCAGATCAGCGAGGAGTGCTCGCGCCGCCCGGGCGAGCTGCGGCTGATGCAGTTCGACATCGCGGTGCGTGACCGCCGCTCGCCCACGGGCTGGGCGTACGGCACGTTCGTCGCGGATGGGCTGACCAAGGGCTCGGAGAAGAACCCGTGGAACCGCATCTCCCCGCTCGGGCTGATGTGGGGCAATGACTCTCCGCCCAAAGGGCAGCTGGCCAGCGCCTACCCGGTGGATGCCCGGAAGAACGGCTTCACGCAGGCCGCCATCTTCTGGGACGCGGTGGATCGGTGGAACGAGACCTCCGACGGTGGCCACCTGGGCTGCAGCAGCCGGCTCAACGGGCCTGCTGACAACAGGCGCAGCTCCTGCCTGTCCTGCCACATGACGGCATCCGTGCCGGACAAGAACCGCGCGACTCCTGCCATCTTCAATCTGGGCAGCAAGGAGACGGGCCCTGGACAGTGCGTGCAGGCGCCCGGCCAGCCGGACGTGGATGCCGTGTACTTCGCGACCAGCGCGTGCGCCACCTCCTTCCAGGGGGGCAGCGTCGTGCCGGGCCCCCAGTACGCTGACGGCAACACGCAGTGGATCTCCACGGACTTCTCGCTGCAGGTGTCCCTCAGCATGGCCCAGTGGCTGGAGTGGCAGGCGGACAAGGTGGAGGAGGCCTCCGGGCCCCGCGTGATGCAGGGCATCCTGCCGGCGCGCTGATTCCCAGGGGGCGTGGGGAGGGGCAGCATCCTCCTCCCCGCGCTCTCGTTCTCAAGTGGTTCTGAGCTGGAGGCGCAGGGGCGGGCACGCACGTTGGCCGAAGCCAGCGGCACCTCGTGAGGGCCGCCCACGTTCGCCGATCCGGGATCTGGCGAAGCTGGCGCATTGACTCCCGGTGTGGCCAATATGGCCCGCGTTGAACCTGCTCGAAGGAGTTGACCAAGATGAAAGTGTTTGAGGCGCCGAGGGCCCACTTCATGACCTGGGTCGCGGTTCTGTTTCTGTTACCCGCTGGGTGCGTCACCACGGGCGCCCGAGGGCGCAAAGTTCCCCCGCCGGCCGTGGCGGACTGCGAGAAGACCACCGGGTATGACGTCATCATCGTCGGCGCGGGCTTCAGCGGGCTCACCGCCTCCAAGGAGCTCCGGCGCGGGGGCCGCGACAACATCCTCATTCTCGAGGCCACCGACCGCATCGGCGGCCGTGCCCACACCCTGAAGAAGGGGCCGCCCATCGATCTGGGCGGCGCCTGGATTCACGGGGTGACGGTCAACCCGCTCACCGGCATGGCGGACGCCATGGGCTACGAGCGCGTCACCAGCCGCCTGGATGGCCCCGTCTACCTCGACAATGGCAACGAGGTGTCCATCCTCTCGGGCGCCCAGGCCGAGCAGTACGGCCTGGAGGAGGAGGGCTTCCATCAGCGCCTCCTGGAGGCCAGTCTGTGGCAGCGCACCTTGAAGGCGTGCCGGGACACCGCCGCCGAGGGCCCTGCGCCCAAGAACCCGGAGCGGGAGGCGCTCTGCCAGCAGCTGGAGAAGGTGGCCAACGATGAGGTCGCGAACTATCTGCCCAAGGATTCCGCCTTCCGCTTCCTGTTCGAGGGCAACGCCGGACCCCTGGAGAGCGCGGTGGAGACCTCGCGAAACTCCACCGTGGACGCCAACGAGTTCGAGGCGGGGGACGATGACCTCCTCACGGAGGGCATGGGCGAGTTCATCGAGGCCTTTGGCCAGGGCGAGCCTGTCTGCCTCAACTCCCCCGTGACGAAGATCACCTACCGTGAAGACGGAGTGGTCCTCGAGGTCAAGAACGGTAAGCGCTACCAGGCCCGCAAGGCGCTGGTGACCGTCTCCACCGGTGTCCTCCAGGCAAAGAAGATCCAGTTCGAGCCGCCGCTGCCGCCCAGCAAGCAGGCAGCCATCGATGGGCTGCCCATGGGCAACATGCAGAAGGTCATCATCGACCTCAAGGACCAGCCCAACCTCATGGGAGACACGCTGCCCAACTCGTGGGTCCTCTACCAGGCGCCTGATAACTCCGTCATGGCCTTCGTCATCAAGCCGCTCGGCAAGAACATCGCCATCGGGTTCTACGGTGGCGAGCGGGCGCGGCAGTACGAGCAGCAGTGCGCGAGCGCCATGGGTGACAAGCCTCTGCCCCCCGAGCGCCAGCCCTGCGACGAGGAGCCCATCCGGCACGCCAAGGCCGCACTGAGCCGGATGTACCGCTCGGGGGTCATCGCGGGGGCCGAGCCCTCGGCGCCGCCCCTCGACATCGCCCAGGCCGTCGACAAGGCTGATATCTACCTCACGCGGTGGAGCCTGGATCCCTGGACGCTGGGGGCCTACTCCGCGGCGCTGCCGGGGGCTTGGCCCATGCGCGAGGAGCTGGGCAAGGCGATCTGCTCCTACGATCTCTCCCGGCAGCAGGAGCCGACGGAGGAAGGCTGCGTCAAGCGGCTGTACTTTGGGGGCGAGGCCACCTCGAGGCCCATGTTCAACGGCTCGTTCGCCGGGGCCCATGAGGCGGGCCTGCGCAACGCGCGTGCACTGCTCGAGAGTCTGGAGGGAGAAGAGTCCTCGAGCCGTTGAGGTTTCCTCGCCTCGAGCGGGGGGGAAGCCGACTCGTGGTACGGCTTCCACTCCCACCGTCTGCTCGGTCGCCCGCTCGATTCTTAGGCTGCCGGGGCCTCCACTTCTCATTCCTGGATCTTCTATGTTCCCGGGCATGGTGATCTCTCGTCTCGCCGATACTCCCGAGCTGAACAACGCCATGCTCGTGGG
>NZ_DASPHO010000654.1:0-2610 GCF_035629615.1 Hyalangium sp.
AAGGGCTTGCTGGAGCCCTCCGCGAGGGGCTCACCGTCCGCGCCCAGCCGCACGGGCGTCATCCCCAGCAGGCGCTCTACCAGTGCGTGGACCGCGTAGATGATGGGCGTGAGTCCCACCGCCACCAGCACCTTCACCCCATACGTGCTGAGGATGATGTGGATGAGGACATCGGTGGGAAGCACCCACGCCCACGCGATGAGCTGGAACACCCCGGTGTCGATCAGCTGGGAGACCACCGTGGAGCCCGTGGCGCGCAGCCACAGCCACCGGTTGTGCGCCAGCCGCTTGAGCAGGTGGAAGACGGCGATGTCGCAGAGCTGGCCGATGACGTAGGCGATCATCGACGCGATCAGGATGCGCTGTGAGCCCCCGAAGACGTTGTTGAACGAGGCCTCAACGGTGCCCTTGTAGTCCGGGGCGCGGGTGAAGGGCGCCCACTCCACGGCTGACGCGACGGAGATGACCGCGAAGGCGAAGCCTGCCATGCCCAGGCCCAGCCACGTGACGAAGCGAGCCGCCTTCTTCCCGTAGAACTCATTGAGGATGTCGGTGAGCACGAACGTCACCGGGAAGGCGAGCAACCCCACGGACATCGGTGCCACGAGCGGCCCGAGGTGTACCTCGATGAGCTTCACCCCGATGATGTCGGCCACGAGGAGCGCGGTGCAGAACAACCCCGCGAGCACCACGAAGAGCCGAGCGCGCCTGTCCAGGTTCATCCCTGTTCCTCTGCAGAGCCCCGCGTCATAGCACTACTCGCGGAGCAGGACCCCTCCGTCGACCACGAGCTCCGCGCCCGTGGTCCACGGCGCTCCCAGCAGGTACACCACCGCATCGGCCACCTCTTCGGGCCGGCCCAGGCGGCCGAGCGGGTGGAGCGCTCCCAGGCGCTCGAGCTGAGCCTCCAGTCGGGTGGCGCGCTCCGCTTCCGAGGGCAGGGGTTCACCGGGCGCCAGCCGCAGCGTGCGCACCATGTCCGTGTCCACCACCCCCGGCAGGACGGAGCTGGCGCGCACGCCCCGGGGAGCTCCCGCCAACGCGAGGGAGCGCATCACCTGGAGCAGTCCCGCCTTGGCCGCGCTGTAGACGGCGCTGGTGAGCAAGGCCCGGTGGGCGATGGTTGAAGAGATGAACACCATCCCGCCTCCAGGCTCGAGCACCTCCAGCGCCTGCTCTCCCAGCCGCAGCGGCGCCACGAGGTTCACCTCGAGCTGCTCGCGCAGCGAGGCCTCGTCGATGTGACCGGGAGGTTGGTGCATCACCACGCCCGCACTGTGGACGAAGCCATCCAGCCCGCCCAGCAGCTGCCGAGCCCGTGCGAGCAACCCCTCTCGATCGGAGGCTGAAGTCAGATCGCACGTGAGCGCGAAGGCGCGGCCCGGGAAGGAGGCCGTCAGCTCGGCGAGCAGCTCGAGGCGGCGACCGGAGACGACGACACTGCCCCCCGCTCTGAGCAAGGCCTCCGCCACGGCACGGCCGATGCCCGTCCCGCCTCCGGTGATGAGGACCTTGCGCGTGCCCGTCACACTCAACTGTGTCCCTCGCTGCCGCCGTGAGTGGCGTGCTCTTCCTGCGGGTAATACGAGACGCCCTGGACGGGCGAGAGGCTCGCGGCGGGAGCTGCTGCCTCGACAGCCTCCTCCACGGAAGCCAGACGCGGCCGCTCCACACACAGGATGGTCTGTTCCATGGAGGTGGGGTTCTCGTAGGAGCGCGAGAAGCCGCGCGGCCAGTGGAAGGCCGTCCCTCTCTGCACCGGTCTGCCCTGCAGCAGCAACCCCGTGCCGAGCACCAGCTCAGCTCCCTCACCCTGACGCTGGAGCTGTGTGGGCGCCGTGCCCTGTGGCTTCACCCGCAGCCGGTAGAGGCCATAGCCCGCCCCTTCATGGAAGATGTCCACCCCTCCGAAGGGGGTATCCTCCGCTCCATAGGACATCTCCTCCGCTACGCGGTGCACCTGGAGCGAGGGAATGGCGCTCCCCGTGAGCGCCGCGGGCTTGGTCACACGCACCGTGGCCGCTCGGGCCTGGACACGCGGCGCATCCGCGGTGGACGGCGCCAGCACGTACCGGCACACCGCCTCGGCCGCGGACTCCAACAGCTCGAAGCGGCAGGACTCCAGCAGGAAGCGCAGTTCGCCCGCCAGCCGCCCATAGTGGATGGTGTGTGCCAACCGCCCGTCCATCGCAGCTTCGCGCGTGTCCAGGAAGAGGGCCACATCCAGCCGCAGCGGCTGGGCCGCCACCCGCTCGCGGCGGTAGACGCCCACGATGCAGTCCACTGTGAGGCCCCGCAGCTCGATGATGTCCAGCGGCCGGCCCCGCTCGTCCGTCACCCTGGGCAATTGCAGAGGCTCGCTCATAGCCGTGCGCTCCTTCCTCCATCCACCGTGACCACCTGGCCTGTGATGTAGGGCGCCTCGCGCGCGAGGAACACCACCACGCGGGCGACATCCTCCACGCTGCCCTCTCGGCCCATGGGGATGCTCTGGAGGACGGCCTCGCGTGCCGCCACGTCGAAGGACTCGGGGAAGGCCACCGTACCGGGAGACACCGCGTTGACACGCACGTGTGGGGCCAGCTCCACCGCCAGCGCCCGAGTGAGCAT
>NZ_DASPHO010000655.1:0-4616 GCF_035629615.1 Hyalangium sp.
TACTTCACCGCGTTGGACACCAGGTTGCGCGCCACCACCTGGAGGAGCTGGTTGGGGCAGTCCACCCGCACGCCGGGCTCCAGCTCCCGCTCCAGCGCCACGCCCTGGGCCGCCGCGGTCTGCGACAGCTCCAGCAGCACCGTGCTGACTGCCGTGTCCAGCTCCGCCGAGGTGCGCTCGCCCCGGGTGCCCGCCCGGCAGAAGCGCAGCAGCGCCTCGATGAGCTCGCCCATGCGCACCGCGCTCGACTCGCACTGGGCCAGCATCTCCAGCGCCCCGGGCTCGTTCACCGCGCCCGTGCGCCGGATGAGCGTGAGGTAGCCCTTGAGCGGCGCCAGCGGCCCCATCAAGTCATGCGCCACCCGGCTCGTGAAGGCGTCCAGCTCCTGGTTGGCCCGGCCCAGTTCCTCGAGTTGCCGCTGGATGGTGCCCTCCTGCCGCCGCAGCACCGTGGTGATGTGCCAGCCCACCAGCAGTGAGAGGAGCACGGCCACCAGCGTCACTCCGGCGCCCAGCACCGTGGTGCGCACCCGCATGGACGCCAGGCGCCCGACGAGCTCCTGCGCCTCGTCCGCGTTCTCCCGGGACAGGTGGGTGGCCAGCGTGTCCACCTCCATCAGCTGGGGGCGGATGCGATCCGCCAGGTGGTGCCGGGCCCGCTCGGCCTCCTGGCGGAGCGAGAGCACGGCCGCGGCCCGCGTCTGATCCGCCAGCGTCTGGCAGGCCGCGTTGAAGCGCTGCCACACCTCCTTCTCTCCAGAGAGCAGGTTGCGCGTATAGGCCTCGGTGGAGCGGCGGATGTCCTCGAGGATGTCCTCCATCACCGCGTTGGCCGCCTGGCGCTCCTCATCATCCGTGGCGCGGATGTGGGCCTCGATGGCGCTCTCCAGCGAGAGCGCATCCACGCGGATGCGGCCGATGAGGCCTGCACGCTCCAGGGCCTCGCGCACCAGCGCTTCCACCTGCTGGCCGGTGCGCAGCTCCCTCCAGAGGGTGAAGCCCGCCACCGCGGCCAGGAGCGCCACCGCGAAGAGGAACCCGGCCCGGTAGCCTCGAATGGGCGCGCGCGCGTTCACTCGGAGCTCAGGGTGAGGCCCCCTGCCCGCCTCCCGGTGCCGGCGGCGGTGGCCCTGGCGGAGCGCTGTGCCGTCGCGCCCGAGAGAGCGCTGACTCGAACCACACGTCCGCCATCTGCTCGTGCATCTGCGCCAGCTCGCGCTGCCGGGCCTGGAGCTGAGCGTTGTGATCCTCCAGGGAGTGGAGCTCCACCTCCCGCCGCGCCAGCTCCTCGTTCACCGTCTGCCGGGCCTGCTCCGCCTCCGCGCGCTCCAGCTCGAGCGCTTCCCGCGCTGCCTCCGCTGCCGCCAGCCGGAGGGCGAGCTCCTCGGAACGTGCGCGCTCTTCCTCATACTGGCGCCGCCACGCCTCCACTTCCTGCACCTGGGCTGGGGTCGGGAGCTGCGCGGCGGGGGGGACTGTCGCGCACGCCACTCCCCACCACGCCGACACCGTGGCGATGAAGAGGTACCGCATGCCCCGCACATTGCAGAAGAGCCGGGATTCCGTCAAAGACCGCCCAGCTGCGCTGGGAAGAACCTCCTCACCCTTCGAGGTCAAACTAGGAGCGTGTCGTTCCAGGTCGGAGAGCGGCGCCCTGAGGAGCGTTTCAGCACGTCCCGGGCGCCCCTGGGGAAAAGCTCCACAGCCGCAAAGGTAGGATAGACCAGGAATCGCGGGCTTCCCGCGTGGCACGGATGCTGCTCTGCGTTGTGCCGCGGACACGGCCGCAATCTCGCGCCGCTCCTGCTCTGAACCTGGAGATTCCCATCATGAAGAAGCTCATCGTCGCTGTTGCCCTGGTTGCCACGTCCGCGTTTGCCACGGAGCCCGCCAAGGCCGCGGAGACCCAGCCTGCTCCCGCGGCGGCCGCCGAGGCGAAGACCGAGGCGAAGGCCCCCGAGGCCGCCCCGGCCGCCCCGGCCGCCGAAGTGAAGGCCGAGACCAAGACCGAGAAGAAGACCACCAAGAAGAGCAGCAAGAAGGCAGAGACGAAGGCGCCGGAGGCCACGGCTGCCGAGACCACCAAGTAGTTCCGCTTCGCCGCGAGGCGAGCTTGCGCGGGGGCGTCCTCTCTCGAGGGGGCGCTCCCGTCGCATTTCAGGGGGTCTCGGCCTGGGCCTCAGGCTGAGCGGTGGAGCGCTCGCCTGGCAGCATGCGCCCGTCATGGAGGTGCAGGGCCCGCCGCGCGTGGGCCACCACCCGCGGATCGTGCGTAGAGAAGAGGAAGGTGACACCCTTGTCTCGGTTGAGCGCCAGCATCAGGTCGATGATCTGATCGCTGGTGGCCGAGTCCAGGTTGGCGGTGGGCTCGTCGGCCAGCACGAGCTGGGGCTGGGTGATGAGGGCGCGGGCGATGGCCACGCGCTGACGCTGGC
The DNA here is from genome assembly GCF_035629615.1 of Hyalangium sp. Classification (GTDB taxonomy): domain Bacteria; phylum Myxococcota; class Myxococcia; order Myxococcales; family Myxococcaceae; genus Hyalangium. The sequence goes on from NZ_DASPHO010000655.1 coordinate 2,436, forward strand.
CTCCCGAGAGCTCGTCCGGACGGTGGCGCACGAAGGGCAGCAAGCCCACCGCATCCGCGAGCGCCTCGACCCGCTTGCGCAGGGCCGCACGGCTCTCACCGTCCTTGCGCACCATGCAGGGGAACTCGATGTTCTCCGCCACGTCCAGGACGGGGATGAGGTTGAAGCTCTGGAAGATGAAGCCGATCTTCCGGTTGCGCACCTCCGCGAGCGCGTCGAAGTCGCGATCCCCCACCTCCTCGCCATCCAGCCGGTAGGAGCCGCTGGTGGCTCGGTCCAGGCACCCGATGATGTTGAGCAGGGTCGTCTTCCCGCTGCCCGAGGGCCCCGTCACCACGGTGAACTCGCCGGCGCTCACGCTCAGGTCCACGCCGCGCAGGGCACTCACCTTCGTCTTGCCCAGGAGGTAGTCCTTGGTGATGCCGGTGAGCTCGATGAGGTTCCGGGGCGACATGGGGCGTCCTCAGTAGAAGAGGCGGGCCTGGAGCAGGACCCGGTAGGAGGAGGGAATCAGCTCGAACTCGCTCACGTGCTCGCCCGTGGCGGGCACAGTGGCGGCGAGTGAGGAGGGGCCGGAGAAGGGCACGAAGCCGGAGAGGGTGAGCGTCATCCACTCGGTGGTGGACCAGGCGACGCTCGGGGCGAGCAGGCCAGAGAGATCCCGGAGGTTGGCGATCAGCGACGCCGAGACCGTGAAGTCGTCGCGGATCTTCGGCTTCTGGAAGGTGAGGAAGGCGTAGTGCCGGGAGATGGGGACGAAGCGGAACCGCTGCGACAGCCCCGCTTCCGTCCCGCCCAGGAGCTGCTCCAGCACCTGCTCGGTGTCCAGGCCGAGCTCGCGGGCCACGGACAACAGCGAGAGGCCGCTGACGACGTCCTGGAACTCGGAGCGCTTCAGCCCGTCCGCCTGGTAGAGGTACTCGGCGGACAGCAGGGACTCGTCGGAGAACTGGTAGCGGGTGCCCACGAGGATGCGCGGGCGCAGCCGCTTCTCCTCCAGACGCCGCTGGGAGATCAACGGCTCGCCGCGGCGGAAGCAGTCCACGGCGGCCTCACCGCTGTCCAGGCACCCGGGAGTGGGGTAGCTGCGCGCCGAGCCTCTCCCGACCAGGGCTTCCACGTGCAGCTCGTAGTCATCGAAGAAGTAGCGCGAGAAGGAGAAGCCCAGCTGTGTCTTGTCCTCGAAGTCATCGCGGTAGAGGTTGGAGTGGAAGAGCATGAGGTTGAGATCGGCGTTGGCCACCAGGGCGTAGGCGCGCGCGGCGAGCAGGTAGTGGGCCTCGTGATCGAGCGCGTTCCACTCCGGGTAGACGAGGAGCGCGCGCGGCAGACCGCTCTCCTGCTCCAGCACTGCGGGGCTGGCCACCAGGGAGAAGGTGAACTTCTCCAGGGGCACCTCCACGCGCAGCATGTACGCGCCGACGCGCTGGGAGGTCGGATCCGTGGGATCCTTCGGCGGGTTGAGCAGATCCGTGGGGTTGTAGGCCCAGCCGGTGCCCCAGAGGATGCGCTTCTTGCCGGCCAGCAGGTGGAGCGCGGGCACCACCTCATGGCTCACGTAGAGCTCGCTGAGCGAGACGAAGGGGCGGGCCGCGGAGGCCTCGCGCACGGGAACTCCCACCTCCTGCCCCTCTGTGTCGAGGCCTCGGTAGCGCCAGGCGCCTTGAAGGAAGAGGGACAGGTCTGCTGCCACGAAGCCACCGGGCCGGTACTCGTGGCGCGGCTGGGCGTTAAGCTCCAGGATCTGCTGAACCTCGGGCTGCGCGTCCGTAGGCAGCAGGCCGTGGACGCGCGAGCGTGAGTACTGCGTGCGGCTCTCCACGTACCCCGTCACCTCGGCAGCCAGGGCCGGCGCGGCGGCGAGCACCAGGAAGAGGACCCCCAAGAGGTACATGAGGAAGCTCAGCGTCCCAGGTCCGTCTGCGTGAAGCGCTGCGCAGGCACCTCCACCCCGCGCTTCAGAGACTTCACCACCATCTCTGAGCGGCGGCTCTTCACCAGCTCGTTGCGCATCACCACCTTCGCCGGCCGCTGGTAGCCCTTCTCGAACTCCACGTAGTCGCTGAACTCGGCGCTGCGCAGCATCTGCCCGCTGGTACCGAAATACTGCGCCTTCACCGGCAGCCCGTCCGACTTCCGCACCCACAGCTTGATGGCGTCGTAGGCCGTCTCCTGCGACTT
>NZ_DASPHO010000656.1:0-2464 GCF_035629615.1 Hyalangium sp.
GCGGCTACGCCAATGACATCATCCTGGACGATCCCAAGGTGTCTCCGGCGCACCTGCGCATCGAGCGGGCCGAGGACGGTGGGCTCGTGGTGCGGGATCTGGGCAGCCGCAATGGGACCTTCCGGGTGGAACCCTGGGCGCGGCTGGCGGAGCTGACCCTCGTCCAGGACGCGCGCGTGATGGTGGGAGACACGGTGCTGCGCTTCCGGGGGCGCAGCTACGAGGTGCCCGAGGCGATGGCCGCCGAGGCGCCGGTGGGGCCTCAGCAGCGGCTCTTCGAGCGGCCACAGATCTTCGTGGCGTCGCTGGGCGTCGTGATGCTGGCCTCGCTGCTCTCCAGCTACCTGACGAGCTACGATGAGACGGACTGGGGCGAGCTGGTGTTCTCGATGCTCCTGCCCAGCGCCCTCGCGCTGGCCTGGGCCGGTGGCTGGTCCATCGCGAGCCGGATCGCTCGCCGGCAGTTCTACTTCCGAGCCCATGGAGCCATTGGCAGCCTGGTGCTACTGGGCTTCATCTGCATCCCCGGCCTCATGATCGTCCTGAGCTTCAGCCTGGCGTGGGGGACGAGCCGCCCGTGGCTGGGGCTGATCTGCTACCTGGGGCTGGTGGCGTGGGGCCTGTTCTGGCACCTGCGGTACGTGACGAGGTGGGACTCGCGACGGCTGGGCGCGATGATCGCCGCGATCGTCCTGGGACTGGGCTCGCTCATCCAGGCGCAGGAGCTGCTGGGCAACGAGGGCTTCCATTCCTCGCTGAGCTTCCCACGCGCGTTGCTGCCGTCCTCCATCCGGCTGATGCCGGCCTCCTCCGTGGACGAGTTCTTCGAGGAGGCGACGGAGCTCCAGAAGCAGGTGGACGAGCTGGCCAAGGAGAAGTGAGCCGCTCGCTGGAACAGGCCGCGCGCTACTTCTGCGCGGCCACGCCGGTCGTCGTCATGGGAGGAGCAGGGGAGGGGGCGCCGGAGAGGCCATCCACCAGCCCCTGCGCCACCGCTGCGGAGAAGGCCTCCAGCGTTCGCGCCTCCTTCCAGCGTTCCACCTCTTCGAAGTCGAGCGCATGGTGCGTCTCGATGATGACCGAGGGGATGCGCGGGCGGCGCAGCATCATGATGCGATGCCCGGGCTCGTGCCGGTCCACGAAGACACCCGGGTGCTGGGGATCCCCCTCGTACAAACCCACGTAGTCCACGCCGTCATACGCGAGGAAGCCCGCCTCTCCGATGCGCTGGGCCAGGCCTCGCGCCAGCGCCACGCGGCGCCCCTTCAAGGGCTCGGCGGTGTCATCCGCCCAGAGCACGCTGTAGCCCGGCGTCGTGTCCTGGCGCAGGCACTGCTGGCCCGGGGCCGCTTCCCACCAGAAGGCCGCGCCGCGCGCATCCGAGTGGAGGCTCACGAAGGCATCCGCTCCCCACTGCTCCGCCTCGGAGATGCGAGCGCGGTAGGAGACCTGCTGCCCGGCCTTGCGGCTCAGGCGGACCTTGAAGTGGCCCGTGGCCTCGAGCCTGCGCGCCAGCTCCTCGGCCACCCGGAGCGTGAAGTCCGCCTCTTCCTCGCAGGTGACGGAGGAGTTGCCTCGGTTGCCACGGTAGCCATGGCCCGCGTCCAGGGAGATGCTCTTCTTGCGGTAGCCCTTGGGCACCGTGAGGGGCTGCACCGTGAGCGGCGCTCCTGCTGCGGGCCAGGAGGGGCGGGTGGTCGGCTCAGCGCGGGAGGGCACCTCCAGGGCGGCGCTCGCGGCAGACGGCTTCGTCGCGGGCTCAGGGGGCGCACCTGCGGCGGGTTGCGCGTTCGCGGCCTGGCCGCACCCGACGAGCACGACCCATCCCAGTAGCAGCCTCGAGACTCTCAGCATGGCGGTTCCGACACCCGGGAGAGCCGAGGCGTTCCCTTCGCGAGACTTGACGCTCCGGAGGAGAGCATGCATCATAATGTTGATTTTGATAATCATTATCGAATTGACGGAGACTCCATGTCCGCTGCCACCATCGTGAGCCTCGTCGGCCGCTCGGCCATCGTGCTGGAGCCTCGGAGCTCCCGGGCCAAAGAGCCCGAGGGGGCACGCGGCCAGGTTCCGCTGTCGGTGCGCCTGGAGGAGGGGACGGCCGCCACTCGCCGCGAAGCGGAGCAGACGCCTTTCCTGCGGAGTCTCTTCCGAGATCCCTTGGGGACGAGCGTGTACGGGCAGCTCGTTCGGGGGCGCCACTACGTCACCTACCTGCAGTGCCTCCTCGAGGTGTACGAGGCGCTGGAGGGGGCGATGGAGTCGCTCTGCAGCCATCCGGTGGTGGGGGGCTTCCTCCTGCCCGAGCTGTGGCGCTCCCAGGCGATCGAGGAGGATCTGCGCTGCTTCCTGGGGGACTCGTGGCAGGAGATGCCGCGGCCTGCCCACCTCACGGCCCTGCACGTGGAGCGGGTCCGGCAGCTCGTCCTGGTGGCGCCGCACCTGCTCTTGTCGCACGCCT
>NZ_DASPHO010000657.1:0-12035 GCF_035629615.1 Hyalangium sp.
TGCCGATGAGGAGGCCCTTCGTCCCGCCCTCCACGATGAAGCAGGACAGGCCCTTGTTGCCCGCGGAGGACGTGCGCGCCCACACCACCATCACCCCCGCGTGCGCGCCCGAGGTGATCCACTGCTTGCTGCCGTTGAGCACCCACGTGTCGCCCTTGCGCACCGCCGAGGTGAGCATCGCCCCCGGATCCGAGCCCGCATGCGGCTCGGAGAGCGCGAACGAGCCCACCACCGCCTCGCCCGACACCAGCTTCGTGACGAACTTCTCCCGCTGCGCCTCGGTGCCAAACGCGTGGATCAGCTCCGCGCACATGTTCGTCACCGACATGGCCACCGAGGTGGAGGCATCCGCTGCGGCGATCTCCATCATCGCCAGGGCGTAGGCCACCACGCCGGCCTCGGCGCCACCGAAGCGCGCGGGGATGTTCACCCCCATCAGCCCGACTTCGGCCAGCTCCTTGAGGAGCGCTGTGGGGAAGATCTCCTCGCGATCGAAGGTGCGCGCCTGCGGGGCCACCTTCTCCTTGGCGAACTTGCGCGCGGTGTCGCGGATGAGCGTCTGGGTCTCGGTCAGCTCGAGGTTCACGGGCGGCTTCCTAGCCTTCCTAGTCGATGGCCTTGAGGTTGAACGGGTACTCGATGGGGTGGTCCTTGCCGTCCGGCGGCTTGGGGAAGCTCATCGCCATCAGCACCGCCTCCACGCAGTCGTGCAGCCCCTCGTCCTTCAGCGTCGTGCCCTTCCTCAGCACCTTGGCGTCCTTCACCAGGCCCCTGTCGGTGACGGTGAAGGACGTCATCAGCTTGCCCTCCACCTTCTTCGACTTCGCCGCCATGGCGTCCTCGTAGCACTCCTGGATCTTCCCCTTGTGGTGGAGGATCACCTGCTGGACCGAGTCCGGCGTGAAGGGCATCCGGCTCACGTCCAGCTCCTCCGGGGCCTTCTTCACCCCTGCCGAGCCCTTGCCACTCTTTGCCCCCGACTCTCCCTGAGCGAGCGCGACTCCGGAGGCCAGGGAGGCCAGGAACACCACCGCGAGGAAGGACCGCTTCATGGCTACTCCTTCAGCAGGTTGGCCGAGATGACGATGCGCTGGATCTCGCTCGTGCCCTCGTAGATCTCCGTGATGCGGGCGTCGCGCACGTGGCGCTCGACGTCCATCTCCTTGCTGTAGCCCATGCCACCATGCACCTGCAGGGCCTTGTTCGCCACGCGGCTGGCCATCTCGCTGGCGTACAGCTTCGCCATGGCGCTCTCCTGGCTGTGGCGCACGCCCTTGTCCTTGAGGAGCGCCGCCTGGAGCACCAGCAGCCGCGCCGCGTCGATCTCCGTGGCCATGTCCGCCAGCATGAACTGGATGGCCTGGTGATCCCGGATGGGCTTGCCGAACGTCTTGCGCTCGCCCGAGTACCGCACCGCCTCCTCGAAGGCCGCGCGGGCGATGCCCAGCGCCTGCGCCGCGATGCCGATGCGCCCGCCGTCCAGCGTGCTCATGGCGACCTTGAAGCCGTCGCCCTCCTTGCCCAGGATGTTCTTGGCCGGCACGCGCATGTCCTCGAAGAACATGGAGCAGGAGTGCGCCGCGCTGATGCCCATCTTCTTGTCCGGCTCGGCGCGGATGAAGCCCGGTGTGTTCGTGGGCACCAGGAAGGCGGTGATGCCCCTGTTGCCCGCCTCCTTGTTCGTCATGGTGAACAGGACGATGGCGTCCGCTTTGGGGCCGACGGTGATCCAGTTCTTCGAGCCGTTGATCACGTACTCGTCGCCCCGGCGCACGGCCACCGTCTTCTGCGCCGCCGCGTCGCTGCCGGCCTCGGGCTCGGTGAGGCCGAAGCAGCCCAGCTTCTCGCCGCGCGCGAACGGCACCAGGAACTCCTGCTTCTGCGCCTCGGTGCCGAACTTCATCACCGGATCGCAGTAGAGCGAGTTGTTCACGCTCATGATGACGCCCGTGGAGGCACAGCCTCGGCTGATCTCCTCCATGGCGATGGCGTAGCAGACGTTGTCCAGCCCGGCGCCGCCGTACTGCTCCGGCACCGCCACGCCCAGCAGGGCCAGCTCCGCGAGCTTCTTCACGGCCTCGGTGGGCCACGCGTGGGTCTCGTCCCACTTGCGGGCGTTCGGGATGAGCTCTTTCGCGGCGAACTCACGGCACATCCGCTGGATGTCACGCTGGATGTCGGTCAGCTCGAAGTTCATGGCACTCCTGAGGGAAGGGGCTCGGACTCCATATAATGGGGCGCGGCGCTGGGGAACACCGCTCATCCGCGCTGCCCCCGAGTGCAGGTTGCCGCGCCCATGAGAAACCGACCGGTCGGAAGGTCCCCGGGCCGGATTCGTGTCCCAGGGAACATTTCCAGCAGTAGGGAGCCTGTGGGAGGGCGCCTACTTGCCCGTGAAGGCGGCGGGGCGCTTCTCGAGGAAGGCCTTCATGCCCTCGCGCTGGTCCTCCGAGCCGAAGAGGACGGCGAAGCCCTGGCGCTCCAGCTCGTTGGCCGCGCGCAGATCCTGGTCCGCGCCGAACTCGATGACGCGCTTGGCCTGGGAGATGGCCAGCGGGCCATTCTTGAGGATCTTCTCGGCCACCGTGCGGCAGTGCTCCAGGAGCTTCTCCGCGGGCAGCACGTCCAGCACCAGGCCGTACTCCTTGGCCTGCGCCGCGCCCACGTGGCCGCCCGTGAAGATGAGCTCCTTGGCCCGCATCTTCCCCACGAGCCGGGTGAGCCGCTGCGTCCCGCCGAAGCCCGGGATGACGCCCAGCGACACCTCGGGCAGCCCCAGCTTCGCCTTCTCCGAGGCGTAGATGAGATCGCAGGCCAGGGCCAGCTCGCAGCCTCCGCCCAGGGCGAAGCCGTTCACCGCCGCGATGGTGGGGCACGGCAACGACTCCAGCATCATCAGCACGCGGTGGCCCTGCGCGGCGAACTCGCGCGCCTGGGCCGCGCTGATCGAGGACATCTCCGAGATGTCCGCCCCCGCCACGAAGGCCTTCTCTCCTCCGCCGGTGACGATGAGCGCGCGCGTGCCCGAGTCCAGGGACTGCAGCGCGGACTCGAGCTCCTGGAGCGTCTTGCTGTTGAGCGCGTTGAGCGCCTTGGGCCGATCGATCGTGAGCGTGGTGATGGCGCCCTGCGACTCCAGCTTGATGTTCTCGTAGTGCTTGGACATGGGGTCCTCTCTGGGTGGGAAGCTCTAGTACTTGTAGAAGCCGCGGCCGCTCTTCTTGCCGTACCAGCCGGCGTCCACGTACTGCCGCAGCAGCGGGCACGGGCGGTACTTGGAATCGCCCAGCCCCTTGTGGAGCACCTCGGCGATGGAGAGGCACGTGTCCAGGCCGATGAAGTCCGCCAGCTGCAGCGGGCCCATGGGCTGGTTCGTCCCCAGCTTCATCGCCGTGTCGATGTCCTCCGCCGTCCCCAGCCCCTCCATCAGCGCGAAGCACGCCTCGTTCAGCATGGGGATGAGGATGCGGTTGACGATGAAGCCCGGCATGTCCTTGGACACCACCGTCGTCTTCCCCATCTTCTCCGCCAGCGCCCGCGTCCTCTGGTACGTCTCGTCTGACGTCGCCGCGCCACGGATGAGCTCCACCAGCTGCATCACTGGCACCGGGTTCATGAAGTGCATCCCGATCACTGCCTCGGGCCGCTTCGTCCCCGCCGCGATCCGCGTGATCGGGATGGAGGAGGTGTTCGTCGCCAGCACGCCCCCCGGCTTCACCACCCCATCCAGCTCCTGGAAGATGCGGCGCTTGAGCTCCTCGTTCTCCGTCACCGCCTCGACGGCGAAGTCCACGTCCTTCACCTCGGCGGCGCTGGTGGACGTGGCCAGGTTCGCCTCGGCCGCCTTGCGCTTCGCGTCATCCAGCTTGCCCTTCTCCACCAGCTTCGCCAGGCCGGCCCGGATCCGGTCCGCCCCCTTGGCGAGCCCCTCTTTCGAGACGTCCACCAGCGTGACGCGCAGCCCCGCCTGCAGCGACACCTGTGCGATGCCCGCTCCCATCTGCCCTGCCCCGACGACGATGATGTGCTCGGTTGCCATGGCGTTTCCTGCTCCGGCCGAGAGTGAAGTGCGGGCGCTATAGCCCTCGCCCTCCCACCGGTCAACGACTCGCGGGCAGCCTCAGCGTCCGGAGGACGTACTTCTCCGCGCCGATTGTCAGCGGCTCCACCAACGGCGGCCGCGAGGGGCGGCCCTGCTCCTTCACGAAGATGAGCGTGCGGTAGGAGCCCTCCGGGAGCTTCACCTTCAGGGTCACCTCGGGCGGAGCCCCGGAGGGAAAGAAGCGCTCCTCCCGCTTGAGGATCTTCCCCTCCGGATCCACCACCTGGAAGTCCAACGCCCGCACCGCGCTCCAGCTCGAGCCGTCGAGCTGCCACACCAGCTCGCGCTCCGGCGTGCCCGTCGTCTGCCACAGCCACACGCCCAGAGCCGCCATCACCAGCAGGGGCAGGCGCTTCACCAAGGGGTGGCTCCGCCAGCCGGGTCTCGCTTCAGCCTCCAATGTCACTCCTTCTTCGTCCGCTTGCCGCGGCGCGCGTTCAGCTCGGAGATGACCACCTTCGGGGTCGCGGAGGCGCCAGCGCCCTTCTCGGGCTCGCGCGCCTCGGACTCGCCCGCCTTCTTCTCCTCGTCGGCGGGCACCAGGCGAATCTGCGCCCTCACGTCCAAGGTCATTCCCGACATCAACTTCACGAACTCCTCGCGCAGCTTCTCCGACTGCAGGAAGCGGCGCAGCTCCTCCGCCAGCACCCGGCCGACTTCGTCCTTCGTCTTCTCGGCCTGGGAGAGCACGAAGCCCAGCATCTCCTTGGGCAGCTTGAGCTGCCCGGCGAGGTTGCGGATGCCCTCCTCCGTCATGAAGATGGCGCCCAGCCCCGCCACCGCCACCTTGCGCACGAAGTCGGGCACGAAGCCCGCGCGCCCCTCGCGGCCTGCCTGCGGCTGCTCATAGTCATCGTCGAGCGGATCTGGCGGAAAATCGTCGCTGTCACCAGCCATGAGGGACCTCGGGGACTGCGGGACTCAGCGCGCCTGCATCACCGGCAGCTGGATCGCCCGCGCGCTCTCGGTGGACACCCGGCCGGCCACGTTCCGGGCGATCTCCATGAAGGCCTGCGCCTGCGGGCTCTGCGGCGAGCCCGCCACCACTGGCACTCCCGAGTCTCCCGACTCGCGCACCTTCAGATCCAGGGGCACCTCGCCCAGGAACGCGATGTTGAACATCTCCGCGGCCTTCCGGCCGCCGCCGTGGTTGAAGATGTGCGTTGTGTGGGAGCAGTTCGGGCAGACGAACGTGCTCATATTCTCCACGATCCCGAGCACCGGGATGTGGACCTTGTCGAACATCTGCTTGGCGCGGACCACGTCCGCCAGCGCCACGTCCTGGGGCGTGGTGACGAGCACCGCCCCCGCGGCCCGCACGCTCTGAGAGAGCGACAGCGCCACGTCGCCCGTGCCCGGCGGCAGATCCAGGATCAGGTAGTCCAGCTCGCCCCAGTTCACGTCCCGCACCAGCTGCATCAGCGCCCCGTGCAGCATGGGCCCGCGCCAGATGAGCGCCTGATCCGTCTCCACCAGGAAGCCGATCGACATGACCTTCAGCCCATGCTTGATCATGGGGTTGAGCTTCTTGCCGTCCGGGCTTACCGGGCGCTCGGTGATGCCCGTCATCAGCGGGATGGACGGGCCGTAGAAGTCCGCGTCCAGCAGGCCCACCTTGGCCCCGTGCTGCGCCAGCGCCACGGCCATGTTCACCGCCACCGTGCTCTTGCCCACGCCGCCCTTGCCCGCGCCCACCAGGATGATGTTCTTCACGCCCGGTAGCAGCGCCTGCCCCTGCCCCGGCGCCGCTCCACCCGTGCCTCGCACCTGCGCGCCCCACTCGATGTCGAAGGACTTCAGCCCCGGCACCGTCTTGAGCGCCGCCTCGGCGTCCGCCTGGATCTTCCCCTTGAGCGGGCAGGCCGGCGTCGTCAGCTCGATCTTCAGCTTCACCGTGTCGCCGCTCAGGCGGATGTCCTTCACCATGCCCGCCTTCACCAGATCCACGTGCAGCTCGGGATCCATCACCTTGGACATCGCCGTGAGGATGTCGCGCTCGGAGACGCTCATCAGGACACCTGAAACCTTTTGGAAATCGGGCAGTTGCGGGCCCAGAAGGGCGCGGAGGATGGCCAGCCCCCCCCTGGGCTGTCAACGACGTTTAACGGGCCGAGCCCCCCTCCGCATGCTCCAGGCCCCCGTTTGCCTGCATGGCCCCAGAAGGCCCAGGCTCACTCGATGGCGGCCACCCGGTACTCGCCCTCCTCCAGCACCAGCCGCACCGCGCGATCCGCCCCCAGCGGGAATGCGGCATCGCTGTTCGTCACCTTCACGTTGCCCCGGAGCGCCAGCCGCGCACGGCGCACACGCTCCCTCGCCAGGGGCTCGCGCTGGAAGTCATCGCGGAACCGATCCGGCGTGTAGCGGGAGCGCTGCGGCGCGCTCAGCAGGCTCCAGGCCTTCTCCCAGTCCCGCGCGTCCACCGCGTTGAGGAAGCGCGTCAGGACGGCCTTGGCCTCATCCGACGGCCGTGTCTCCACCACGCGCCAGGCGTCCTGTCGGCGCTCCACGATCAGGTTCGGGGCCCGCGCCTCCAGCTCACCCACGACAGCCCTCACGGACGCAGCCCGCTCGCGGCGTGCGGTGGCGTCCTTATAGCGATCCCGGAAGCCCTGCTCTCCTTCGGGCAGCCCGGTGGTGAGGGCGTAGGCGTCCGAGAGCCGATCCTCCTCGAGCGCTCTCGCATAGGCCTCCGCGGCGACAGAGGGGCCCTTCGGCGTCGCACAGCCAGTGGTCACGGCCAGGAGCAGGAGCAGGCGGCGAGAAGGCTTCATGGCGGGTGGCAGCGTAGCACCCGGCGTGCGGCTCGGGTCGGTGCCGCTCCAGCGCACGTGCCGGGCCGGAGAGCAGTCATCACTCGGACCCACCTGGCAGGAGTTCTGCCTACCTTTCCTCTCTGAGGGTTCCCGAAACGCCACTGCACTGTGACAAAGGGGATGTTTAGAGTGCCTCTCGCACTGCGGCTCGGCACCCGAGGGACTCTTCATGAAGATGACGCTCCAGTACGAGGCGCTCCAAGACATCTACGTCTTGAAGTGCATCGATGTCCGGATCGACAACGTGGCGTCCCTCCAGGAGTGGGCGACCCAGCTGCGCGAGCTGCTCGAGGGCGTGGGCAAGAAGATCTACCTCATCATCGACATTGAACACTTCCACCTGTCGGCCCAGATGGCGCCCGCGTACGGCCCCATCGCCCGGGAAGTGCTGTCTCGCTTCGCGCTGGGGTGTGTCCGTTTCGGCTCGACGGAGAACACGACCCGCGCCGCCATCCGCCTCCAGGCCAGCCTCAATCAGTTCCCCTCCAACATCATGCCGGACAAGGAGACCGCGCTGGCCGTCATCCAGCAGATCCGTGAGCTGTCCGGCAAGCGTTGAGTCCCGCCTCAGGAGCACTCCATGTCTCACGCTCCCGAGCCCGCGCGCGGTCGCTGCATGAAGTCGCGCGCCACCGCGACGTCGACGAGGAGTGCTCCCGCGAGGAAGAGCCACGGGCCGATGGCTGAAGCCAGCCCGGCAATGCCCCATAGAGTGACGACGCCCGCGAGCACGGGCAGCACCCACGGTGGGAGCGAGGCCCTCATCCGCCGAGCCCGCGTCAGCCCCACGAGCCCGCCCAGCCCCAGCAGCACTCCGGACGCGTAGGGGCGGCCCCGGCCGGAAGCCGCGTACGCAGGCACCCAATTCATCATCGGGGTGAAGCGATACTCGTAGCGATCCGTGTACTGCCGGGTGAAGCCGTCCATCTGCATGTCGCGCACGTGGTAGGGCTGGATGCCGCCCACGAAGTAGCCGCCTCTGCCGTAACCCCAGGAGAAGAAGAGCGCCGCCACACACACGAGCGAGCCCGCAAGCACCCAGCGGCCGAGGCGCTTCTCCGCAGGCCCCGGTGAGCCTTGCTCCGCCACGAACGCGGCGAGCGCGCGCCGCTGATCGTAGCCGAGCACCACTGCGGCGAGCAGCCAGAGCAGCGGCACGATCCCGAAGCCCAAGGTGAGGATCGCCTGGACGAACGTGAGGATGGTGAACGCGGGCAGGAAGATCGGGCGCTCGGCAACGCGCGCCGCGCGCACCACAGGCTCCGGCAGGGCGCGCCCCGCGGCATGAAGCTCACGCGCGCCAATGAGCAGGCTGCCCGCGAGCATCACCACCGACCACCCCACACCAATGCTGTGGAAGGTCGGCAGCATGGAGAGCACGAGGGCGAGCGTCACCAGCCCGGCCCCCAGCAGTGCCAACGAGCGCCCGGGGATGCGCTCGCGCAAGCGCGGGTCCTCCAGGACGGACTTCACCGCGTTGGCGGTGTGTCCCGCAGCACGCCGGGTCGCCTCCGCCGCGGACGAGGCGGCCTTCGCTACCTCGGGAGGCAGCCCAGCGCGCGAGGGCGTGACGGGCTCTCCACAGTGGGGGCAGGATCGGCTGCCAGCCTCCGGGAGAGGCTGGCCACAGTGCACACAGGACATGGCCCAAGCTTAGTCATTGGCCGACACAGAGCGCCCATCTATCGTGCGGGGCGACGAACCCCCTCCATGAGCACCCTCCAGATCATCCGCGCCTTCCACTCCCCCCAGGAAGGCCTCACCCGCACCCTGCGCATCTGCACCCCGGAGGGGTACGAGCCATCCTCGGATCGGCGCTACCCCGTCCTCTACATGCTCGACGGGCAGAACGTCTTCGCCCACCCGGAGTCGGCCATCTATGACACCTGGTGCGCCAACAGGGTGCTCGACTCCCTGGTGCACGAGGGCCACACGGAGTCGTGGCTCATCGTCGCCGTCGACTCCGGGGCCAACCGCCTCTCCGAGTACTCCCCGTGGGACGAGCCCCGGAGCCACGTCACCGCGCGCGGCGAGCCCTATGTCCGCTTCATGGTCGAGACGCTGAAGCCCTTCGTGGACAGTCACTGGCCCACGCGGCAAGGCCCGGAGTGGACGGGCGTCATCGGCTCGTCCATGGGCGGGCTGATGTCGCTCTACCTGGGCTGGCGGCACCCGGAGCTGTTCGGCCGCCTCGGCGGCATGTCGCCCTCGGTGATGTGGAGCTACGGCCGCCTCTTCGAGCACTGGACGTCCCATACCCGCCGCTGGACGCGCATCTACCTGGATGCGGGCGAGCACGAGACCGTCGATCCCGTGGGCTGGCCGATGTTCTACGGCGAGGCCACGCGGGCCTTCTACCTCCACCTCAAAGGCCTCGGGTACGCCGACCACGAGGTGGCCCTCTTCCTGGAGCCCGAGGGCCATCACCACGAGCGGGACTGGCAGCGCCGGTTGCCCACGGCGCTGCGCTGGTTGCTCAGCTGAGCCTGCGCGCGGCGAGGGCCCAGCTCAAGGGCACGCCTGGATGAAGTGGACGGCGTTGCGCATGGCCTCCAGCTCCTGATGGCGCGAGAGGTACATCTCGTTGCCCAGCGCGCTGTGGAAGACGGAGGGCAGCTCCCGGTGATCGATCAGCGCTCCACCGAGCCGCGAGACGACTTCTGCATGCGGGTGCTTGTACGCGCGGCCCGCCCGGCGGGAGGTATGACAGACGTGGTACTTGCGCGTGTACTGAAAGCCGCTCACCCGCTCGCCGGAGATCATCCGCGCCCACAGCCGGTACACGTCGATGTCGCAGGCGTAGTTGATCATGTCCATCACGAAGGCACCGGGTGGACGCAGGTTGGCCTCGAGCGCGGTGTAGCTCCCATCCTCGAGGCGGAAGAACTCCAGGTGGAACCAGCGCTCCCGCAGGCCGAGCGCGGCCAGGGTGCGGCGGCCCACCTCTTCCAGCGCGGGCGGCAGCTCTCGCTGGCTCCAGATGGAGATGTCGCGCTGCTCGAGCACGGACTCCATGATGCCGGTGCTGTACTCGTGGCTGAAGGTGCAGACGAGCTGTCCGTCCCCGTCCACCATGCCGTCGTAGGTGACGATGGTGCCCTTCACGAACTTCTGCGCCGTGTAGCCGCGCAGGGGCTGGGAGAACGCGGCGTCGACTTCGGCGTCACTCTTGACCGTGAAGGTGTCGGCGGCGCCCACGCCCACGTCCGGCTTGAGGACGAGCGGATAGTCCACGCGCTGGCCAAAGGCCTTCACGGCGGCGGCGTCCCGGGCGGAGATGGCGTCCGGGTGGGCAATGCCCGCCTCCTTGAAGAGATCGTGCATGCCCAGCTTGGAGCGCAGCCTGCGCACGTCCGCGCTCAGCAGTCCGGGCACGTGGAAGTCCTCCCGCAGCCGGGCCTCGACCTCCAGCCACGTCTCGTTGAGCGAGTCGATCCGATCGATGCGGCCGTAGCGCCAGGTGAAGTAGCCGCCCGCGCGCAGCATGGCGTCCGCGTCATCGAGCCGAGGCGTGAAGTAGTACTCGCTTAACGCGCCGCGTAGCTCGTGCCGCAAGGTGTCATAAGGGGTGTCGCCGATTCCCAGCACGTGAATGCCGCGCTCGCGCAGGGCGGTGACGAAGTGAAGGAAATGCGGGGGGAAGTGAGGGGAGATGAAGACGACGTTCATGGTTCCGCGGGCACCCTCCTACTCCCAGGATAGTGGAGTTGCCGCAAAGTGAACGCTCCGTTTTACGCAGCGCGTCGAGTGGGCGGACGGCTGGCCGGACGGAGGCCTTCAGCCCTCGAACCGCTGACCCGCTCCCCTCCTCCCGAGGGACCAGGATGCAGGGCAGAGTGCGTATAGGTGCGCGCCCGACAGGTTCAGCAACAGCTGCAGCAGGGAGCGCTTGCGCTCTCCTCCGCTGTAGGTCGCGAGGTCGAACTTCCCCAGGGGGACCTGGGCCAGCTCCAGCGCGTGGCGGCACGCCTCGTCGAAGCTTCCCGAGCGATCGACGAGCCCCGCGGCCAGTGCGCGAGTGCCCGAGTACACGCGTCCCTCGGCGCGCTCGTGGATCTCCTCCTTCGTCCGGCCGCGGGCCTTGGCCACGTGGGCGAGGAAGGCCTGGTACGTCTCCTCCACCTCCGCCTCCAGCGCGGCGCGCTCGTGCGGCGTGAAGCCTCGGGAGGTGGAGAAGATGCCCGCGTTCTCCCCTCGCGCGATGATCGTCCTGCGCACACCCAGGCGCTCCATCAGCCCGGAGGCCTCGAACTTGCCGGCGAAGACGCCAATGGAGCCGACGATCGCGTGCGGCGTCGTCCAGATCTCCTTGGCACCCAGGACCGCCATGTACCCGCCGCTGGCGCACACCTCATCCACAAAGGCGATCACCGGCTTCTTGCGCGCCACGCGCTGCACGGCCTCCAGGATCAGCTCCGAGGCCAGCGCCGAGCCCCCCGGGCTGTCGACATAGAGCACCACGGCCTTGGCCTGCTTGTCCCGGCCAGCCGCGCGCAGCGCCTTCACCACCGACTCCGCGCCCGCCACCTTGGGCCCCAGTCCGCCTGAAGAGCCCTTCCCCGAGGCGATCATCCCCGAGATTGACACCAGCCCGAGCTTGGGCCGCCGCCGCACTGGCCGCCACTTCACCGGAGGGAATGGCAGCGTGCCCAGCCAGGAGGACATCGGCTCGATCGGCTCCTCGGCGTCGTCGGAGTCCTTCTCCTTCTCCTCGCGCTTGCGGTCGTCCAGCCGCGCCGGGAGGTCCGCCTCGCTGCACAGCCCGTCGACGAGCCCCACTGTCACCGCGCGCTGGGCGCTGTAGGGCCCGGCGTCGATGAGCGCCCGCACCTCCTCGGGTGTGCGCTCGCGGCCGCGGGCCACCGAGTCCACGAGATCGGCGTACCGCTCGTCGAGGAGGGCCTCCAGCGTCTTGCGCTGGATGTCCGAGACGTGGGCATGGGTGAACAGCTCGGGCGCCGTCTTGTAGTCGCCTCGGCGCACGAAGTGGGCCTGGATGCCCACGCGGGAGAGCCCCTCCCCGAGCGCCGTGGCCTCCGCGGCGTAGCCCACCAGGTCGAGCCGTCCGGCGGGAGCCAGCAGCACCTCGTCCGCGGCGCACAGCACCTGGTAGCCGA
>NZ_DASPHO010000658.1:0-26144 GCF_035629615.1 Hyalangium sp.
TACATGTTGGGCTTCCGGCCCGGCTTCCCTTTTCTTGGCGGGCTGGATCCGCGGCTGTTCGCCCCTCGGCTGGCGACTCCGCGCGCAGCGGTGCCCGCGGGCTCGGTGGGGATCGGTGGCCAGCAGACGGGCATCTATCCCCTGAGGAGCCCTGGAGGCTGGAGGCTGCTGGGGAGGACAACCCTGAGGCCCTTCGCGCCCGAAGCGGATCCGCCCTTTGCGCTGGGCGTGGGTGATCGCGTGCGCTTCGTCTCCATCACCGAGGACCGGTTCCGGGCTCTGGGTGGCGAGGCGCCCCCATGAGCCTCCGCGTCCGCAAGCCGGGCCTGTTCACCACGATCCAGGATCTCGGCCGGCCTGGATCGGGACGATGGGGAGTCTCTCCAGGTGGTGCGATGGATCCGCTTGCGCTGACGGTCGCCAACCTCCTCGTGGGCAACAGCGCGCAGGCGGCCGCGCTCGAGATCACCGCGCTGGGACCCGAGCTGGTGTTCGACGAAGAGGCGAGCTTCGCCCTCGCTGGAGCGGAGCTCAGCGCAGCGCTGGACGGAGCGCGCCTCACACCGGGCCATGCGCACCGAGCGCTCGCGGGGCAGACGCTGCGGTTCGGGACCCGGGTTCTGGGGGCGAGGGCGTACCTGGCGGTCGCTGGTGGGCTGGGCCGGAGCGCTCGCCTCTTCCTGGGCAGTGCGGCCACGGACATCGAGGCGGGCCTCGGAGGGCTCGGTGGCCGGCCGCTGCGCGCTGGCGACACCCTCGCGCTGGCGCCCCAGCCGCCGTTCCAGGCGCGGGCGGTCCACGAGGGATGGGAGCGCTGGTACCAGCCTCCCGACGAGGTGCGCTTCATTCCTGAGGTGGGCACCCAGCTCCCGCCAGAGGCGCTCGAGCGCTTCGGTGCTTCGCGCTTCCGGATCTCATCCCGATCGAATCGCGTGGGCTATCGGCTCGAAGGACCTGACCTGCCCACCGAGCGTGTCGGGCTCCAGCTCTCCGAGCCGGTGGCCCCCGGCACCCTCCAGCTCCCTCCCGATGGCCACCCCATCGTGCTGATGGCGGATCGGCAGACCACCGGAGGCTATCCTCGGCTCGGGCACGTCATCCGCGCGGACGTGCCGAAGCTCGCGCAGCTCTGGCTTGGCGATTCGCTGTCCTTTCGTGCTGTCACGCTCACCGAGGCACGGCAAGCTCTGCACGAGCAGAAGGCATGGCTCAAGAAGGCGGTGGTGTGATGCTGGCCTGGTACCAGGAGGCGGACTCGAAGCAGCGGCGGGTGCTCTGGGCCGGCTCGCTGGGGTGGATGCTCGACAGCATGGACACCATGCTGTACGCGCTGGTGCTCTCCCACCTGATGAAGGACTTCGGGATCACCGAGCGCGAGGCCGGCCTCCTCGGCTCGCTCACCCTCCTGTCGTCCGCCATCGGGGGCGTGCTCTTCGGCGTGCTCGCGGATCGGTTCGGCCGGACCTGGGCCCTCATGGCGAGTATCCTCACCTACTCCGTCTTCACCGCCGCGAGCGGTGCGGCGCAGACGCTCCTGCAGCTCGCCGTGTGCCGGGCGCTGCTCGGCCTGGGCATGGGCGGCGAGTGGGCCACGGGGGCCGCGCTCATCTCCGAGACGTGGCCCACGCGCCACCGCGGTAAGGCGCTGGGGCTGATGCAGAGCAGCTGGGCGGTGGGCTACGCGCTGGCGGCGGTGGTGACAGCGATCGTCCTGCCCCGGTTCGGCTGGCGCGCCGTGTTCTTCGTAGGAGTTCTCCCAGCGCTGCTCACCCTCTGGATCCGCAAGGCCGTCCCGGAGTCCGAGCTGTGGACCCGCTCCCGCGCGGCAACGGCCACTCAAGGCAGCATGGCCGGAGTGCTGAAAGAGCCCGCGGTGCTGCGCAGGCTGGCCATCGCGGCGACGGTGAACGCGGCGACAATGTTCGCCTGGTGGGGGCTCTTCACGTGGATCCCCAGGTTCCTGGGCCTTCCGATCGAGAAGGGCGGCGCGGGCCTGGACATCGTGAAGACGTCAACCTGGATCGTGTTGATGCAGGGAGGCATGTGGCTCGGCTACGTGAGCTTCGGCTTCATCAGCGACCGGTTCCGCCCCAAGCCCACGTACATCACCTACCTCCTGATCGCGGCGGTGCTCGTGCCCATCTATGCGCGCGTCACGGACCCTTCCGTGCTGCTGGTGCTGGGGCCCTTCGTCGCGTTCTTCGGGACGGGCTACTTCACCGGCTTTGGAGTGATGACTGCCGAGCTGTTCCCGACGCGCATCCGTGCGACGGCCCAGGGCCTCACGTACAACCTGGGGCGGGCCCTGAGCGCGGTGGCGCCGTTCGCCGTGGGCTCGATCGCGGTGGACCATGGCCTGCGGGCGGCGTTCCACCTGGTCGCCGTGGCGTTCCTGGTGGCGGGGCTGCTGGCCTTCCTGCTCCCGATCCATGAGCGGAAGGATCTGGTCGCGGATTGAGACTGGCTCGAAGCGGGAGGACCACCGTCCATGGAGTGTCTCCTCAACATCGATCTCGGCGAGCTGCCCGACGAAGACGAGCAGCTCTATGCGCTCGCCCACGTGGCCAACATCGCCTGCGGCGCCCACGCGGGCGATGAGGCCTCCATCCGCCAGGCGCTGGAGCGGTGCTCCCGGCATGGAACCCGGGCCGGTGCCCACCCCTCCTATGTCGATCGCGAGGGCTTCGGACGGCGAGCCATGGACGTGACGCCGGAGGTGCTGCGCGCCCAGGTGGCCGAGCAGTGCGCCCGGCTCGCCGCGCAGGCCCGAGCCCTGGGCGTGCCGGTCGAGTTCGCCAAGCCGCATGGCGCGCTCTACCACTCGGCGAACCGGGAGCCCTCCCTCGCACGAGCGGTGGTGTCGGCAGTGAGCGAGGTGCTTGGCCCCCGCGTCATCGTCATCGGACCGGGCTCCGGGGCGCTGCGCGAGGCAGCTCGGGAGGCAGGGCTCTCCTACGCTCGGGAGGGCTTCGCCGACCGGGGCACGCTGCCAGATGGGACGCTCGTGCCCAGAGGCCAACCCGGCGCCGTCATCACCGATCCGCGCGTGGCCAAAGAGAACGCCCTCCGACTGGCCCGAGGAGGCACGATCGATACCCTGTGCGTCCACGGGGACACGCCGGGAGCGCTGGCGGTCGCACGCGAGGTCCGCGCCGCGCTCGACTCACTGGCGACGCCCACGTCCTCCCCTCAGCAGCCATAGACCCCATGGAGACCCACGATGCCCCGCTTCCCGCTGCTCCTCCTGCTCGTCGCGCCGCTCATCGGCTGCGCGGCGGGTGCTGCCACCCAGAAGCCCGCCTCCCAGCCCTCGGGCGCTGGCCTCTCCTCGCGCGAGGAGCTCGAGGCACTGAGCCTCCCGCCACTGCCGCTCTGGGTCGACAAGTACGCCGACCTCGACCGGGCAGATAAGCGCTTCTTCATCATTAGCGAGCTGATGGAGCGCTTCCAGCTCACCCGCGCCCACGCCGTCGAGCTGCAGAACCACTACCGGGATCAGCTCCGCGCCACTCCCGACACCGATCCAGTCAACGCCTTCAACACCGCCCTCGAGCGCGTGCGCCGTGGCGAGTTCGAGAGCCATCTGAACCTGGAGCAGCTCGGCAAGGCGCGCTTCATCGTCGTCTTCGACCTCGACGAGACCTTGTGGGACCAGTACTACCCTCCCGAGGCCGCTTCCTCCTGCCACGATCTCGTCATCCAGGGAGGGAAGCCTCCTGCCGGACGGTACGTGAAGCTCGTCCCGGGTTGGCAGCAGGCCTTCGAGCGCATCCAGGCGCTCGGCGGCGCCGTGGTCCTCTTCTCCGCCAACCTGGATACCAACGTCCTCGAGAACCTGGCGCAGTGGAAGCTCAATGGGGTCGCGCTCACCGAGTCCCCCGCGATCTCGGGCATCCTGGCGAACAGCCACCTCATCCTGCAGAGCAAGTCCGAGGGCGTCGCCCCTCCACGCCTGGGCTCGCCCGTCCGCGAGCCGTCGAAGGATCTGCGCATCTTCGACGAGTCCCTGCGACGCGTGATCATCGTCGACGACAACCCGACCCGCCTCTTCCAGCTGCGCAATGCCCGCATCTTCAAGAAGTTCGAGGCGGACACCTCCTGCACGACCTCCGATCCGGTGCTGCGCCGCGCCTTCGAGGGCTCCATGACGCAGGTGGTGCGTGAAATCGAGGAGTCGGTCCAGTACATGAACCAGCACGGCGGCGACTTCGCGGACGCCTACCTGCCCTACACCTCACTCGGGCAGATCACCGTGGAGCTCCTCACCGGCAGCGCTGGGCTCGATCGCCCCCAGGCCATCGACTACGTGCGCCGCAACCCTCGGTCCGTCGACCCCAAGTTCTGAAGAGGCCCCCTGCCCCTCAACAGTTCAGGGCAGGCGGAAACGTTGACCGATACCGGCTGGCTGGCCGCTCAAGGGGCGACTGGGCGGCGACGCCGGGCCTCTTCTTCGTCCATACTGTCTGCGCACGTGGAGGCGGGCTTCACGGAGAGTGCATGACACCGGCGGAGGGTCGCATGAAGGCTTTCGTTCCGTTTCTCCTCGGGCTGTGCCTCCTGGGGAGCGCGGCTCACGCCGGCCCCGTCAAGCAGCGCAAGCCCAAGGGCCGGGAGCTCTCCTTGGTGAAGGAGGCGCTCCAGGGCAAAGAGCCCATCGCCAAGAAGACGCTGTGGGTTTCGATGAAGAGCACCGGCGCCTTCTTCTTCGTGCCGGTGATGGACTTCACCTCGACACCGGTGCTCCAGCTCCACCTCGTCCAGGCTGGGAAGATCCTCCACACGCTCGCGCCCACGCCGGCGGACAAGAGCTGGCCGATCCTCCGGTTCGAGGGAGCCGTCTTCAAGGACGTGAACAACGACGGCTTCGAGGACGTGGTGACCCTGACGCGGTACATGCCGGTGACGGGCCCCAAGAAGGACCAGGTCTTCAACCAGGCCGCCCTGTACCTGAGCCGCGAGGGGAAGTCCTTCGAGCTGCCGCCGAGCGCCGTCCTTGATGCGCTCAACGCGACGCCTCCCCCCTCCACGGGCGAGGTGCTCAAGCGGCTGAAGAAGCTCGACAAGCAGAAGCTCGCACTGCCCGCGCGGGTCAGCACGGGCCCGAAGCCCTGAGTCGCTCTGCCCGCATTCCAGTCAGCCCCAAAGTCTCCATCCCTGTTGCTTCATTCGCGTCTGGACTGAGACGCGGAATGAAGCGCAGACATGTCTGAGCGCGTGGGGAAAAACTCACCTCTCATCAAGCGAGAAAAAGAGCCATGATTCTCACGAAGTGATTCTCAAGGGGTGAGAAATGCGGCGAGCTGACCCAGTTGGTCGCGGTGCTGTCTCCTCGAGAAACACTCCCTGGCTCCTGAAGTGGGGGGCGTGGGGAGTCTTGGTGATGGCCCTGGGCGGCTGCCAGGGGCTGCTCACGGATCCTGAGGAAGGTGGGCCAGACACGCAGCCCGCCTTCGGCGCCCTGCCCACGCAGGTGATCCGCCGGCTCAACCGGACGGAGTACTGGAACACGGTGCGGGAGCTGCTGGGCCCTGCCGCCACCACCGCGCAGGTGCTGCCCGCGGACGATCAGGTGGACGGCTACGACAACAACTCGCAGGTGCTGGGCATCGGCCCGCTGCTGCTGGAGAAGTACGCACTGGCGGCCGAGGAGCTGGTGGGCTCGGCGCTGGCCGCCTCCAATGCGGAGGGACGGGCCCGGCTGCTGACGTGTGACTTCTCCGGGGCGAACGAGGAGCCCTGTGCCCGGCAGATCCTCTCGCGCTTCGGGCGCAAGGCGTGGCGCCGTCCGCTGTCCACCGAGGACGTGGAGCGGGTGCTGGCGCTGGTGCGGGCCAGCCGCGCGGCAGGCGACGGCTTCGAGGTGGCGCTGGCGGTGGGGCTGCAGGCGATCCTGACCTCGCCGCACTTCCTGTTCCGCGTGGAGCTGGATCCAGCGCTCGGGGTGCTGAGCGCGCACTCCCTGGGCAACCACGAGCTGGCCACGCGGCTGTCCTACTTCCTGTGGAGCAGCCCTCCGGACGAGGCGCTCATGGCGGCGGCGGATGCCGGCATGCTGCGAGACCCGGTGGAGCTGGAGCGGCAGACGCGGCGGATGCTGGCGGATCCGCGCTCGCAGGCACTGGTGGACAACTTCGCCAGCCAGTGGCTGCGCACGCGCCAGCTCGCCCTGGTGCAGCCCTCCCCCGCCCTGTTCCCCACCTTCGCGTCCCGCCAGCTCGCGCAGGCCATGGCCACGGAGACCTCGCTCGTCTTCGCCGAGCTGCTGCAGGGGGAGCGCAGCATGCTGGATCTGCTGGACGCGGACTTCACGTACGTGAATGCGGCGCTGGCGGCGCACTACGGCATCCCTGGCACCTTCGACGCGAGCCGCTTCACGCGGGTGACGCTGTCTCCCAGTGGCAACCGCCGCGGCATCCTCACCCACGGCAGCATCCTCGCGCTGAACGCGACACCCGCGCGCAACTCGACGGTAAAGCGCGGCAAGTGGGTGCTGGGCCGGCTGCTGTGCGAAGAGCCTCCGCCTCCTCCCCCGAGCATTCCCCAGCTGCCCTCGGGGCCCACGACGGGCTCGCTGCGCCAGCGCATGGAGCAGCACGTGAGCGATCCGGCGTGCGCTGGCTGCCACCGGAAGATGGATCCCATCGGCTTCGCGCTCGAGCACTACGACGCCATCGGCGCCTGGCGGGCCACGGACGGCGCGTACACCATCGATCCGCGCGGCACGCTCCCGGACGGCCGCTCCTTCAATGGGGCCATCGAGCTGGGCCGCACGCTGAAGGAGGATCCGAACCTGCCCGCCTGCATGGTGAAGCACCTCTTCACCTACGCGCTGGGCCGGCAGCCGGAGTACGGCGATGAGGCCGTGCTGAAGCAGCTCACAGAGTCCTTTGGAGGCCAGGGCTACCGCATGAAGGAGCTCCTGGTGCAGCTGGTCCTCAGTCCCACCTTCCGCATGCGCAGCGCGCAGCAGGGAGTTCACCAATGAAGAAGCCCTGGGAGCTGTCTCGGAGAACCTTCCTCCGTGGGGCCGGCACGTGGATGGCGCTGCCGGTGCTGGAGGCCATGGTCCCCTCCATGGCGCGGGCCCAGACGGCGGGCATCGTTCCCCCGCGGCGGTTGATGACCTTCTTCGTCCCCAACGGCATGTACCCGGCGGAGTGGTACCCGGCCACGAGCGGCGAGGGCTACGCGCTCAGCCCGCTGCTGACGCCGCTGGCAGCCTTCAAGAGCGACTTCCTGGTGCTCTCGGGGCTGGGGAACAAGCCGAGCCACTCCTCCAGTGTGGACGTCGGGCACGTGGCCTCCACGTCCACCTTCCTCACCGGCACCTGGGTGTCGGAGGCGCCGCTGCGCAACGGCATCTCCATGGATCAGCTCGCCGCGAGCCACCTCAAGCAGTACACGCGCTTCCCCTCGCTGGAGCTGGGCACGCGCGGCGGCACCTCGTACGTGCTGCACAACAACATCTCGTGGGGAGCGAACTCCACGCCGATGCCCAAGGAGACCCGCCCGGACATTCTGTTCGATCGGCTGTTCGAGGGGATGAACCCGAACCAGAGTGCCGAGGCGGCCGAGGCCCGGCGCCGACGGCGCTTGAGCGTCCTGGACTACGTGAAGCAGGACACAACACGGCTCGAGACGAAGCTGGGGCGGGAGGACCGGCTCCGGGTGGACGAGTACCTGACGGGGGTGCGCGAGCTGGAGCAGCGGGTGCAGCAGACACGGGTGGTGCAGTGCACCCAGGGGGCGCGGCCGGTGGAGCCGGTGGACGTGCGCCAGCAGGTGCGGCTCATGCTGGACATGATGGTGCTGGCGTTCCAGTGCGACCTGACGCGGGTGGCGACCTTCATGTACGGGGAGGCGGTGGACGACGCCAGCTACAACTTCCTCTCGGTGCCGAACGGCAGCGGCGGCTTCCTTCCGGTGAACCAGGGCCACCACACGCTCAGCCACGAGATCTCGGCGGGCTCGCTGAGCCAGCGGATGTACAGCGCCATCTGCAAGTGGGAGGTGGAGCAGCTCGCCTACCTGCTGGGGAAGATGAAGGCGGTGCAGGAGCCGGACGGCACGCTGCTGGACAACTCAGTGGTGCTCTTCGCGAGCGGCATCGGCGAGTCCAACGTGCACGACACGCTGAACATGCCGGTGCTGCTGGCGGGTCGCGGGGGCGGGAAGATCCGGCCGGGGCGGCACATCGTCTACAAGGACCCCCTGAACTTCAACACGCAGGGAGTGCCGATCGCGAAGCTCTTCGTGTCCATGCTCGGCACGGTGGGGGTGAACGTGGCGAGGTTCGGGGACGACGGGGACGGCCCCCTGCCCAACCTCACGTGAAGAAAGGGACTTCCCGGAAGGGCTGACATTCCTGCAAGGTACGCGGATCCCCCTCCGTCCCCAGGAAGGTCCCCATGCAGCTCCGCGCTCCCCTCCTCCTCACGCTGTGCGCACTGTTCGTCTCCCTCACGCCCGCTCACGCCCAGCCCACGTACAACGAGCTTCGCCAGAAGTCGTCCCACAACTCGTACCAGCGCCATGAGGCGCTGATCGATCAGCTCGTCTACCACCGCATCCGCTCCATCGAGCTGGACATCCACAACGGCAAGAGCGGCTGGTCCAAGGTGGCGGGCAACTGGTTCGTCTACCACACCAGCACCGAGCCGGAGACCACGTGCCACCGCCTCTCGGACTGTCTGGACGAGCTGCGCGCCTTCCACCTCGCTAACCCGAACCACGAGGTGGTGACGGTGTGGGTCGATCTCAAGGATGCCTTCGAGACCGGCCGGATGCCCCAGGAGCTGGATAATCGAATCGCTGCGCACCTGCCCTCGGCCTGGCTCTTCAAGCCCTCGGACGTGATGGCTGGCTGCCCGGGTGTCACCAGCCTCCAGGCCGCGGTGACGGGCGCGTGCACCTGGCCCACCCATGCCGAGCTGCGAGGCCGCTTCCTCTTCGTCCTCACCGGCGGGGACGTCTCCTCCTCCACCAGCAAGCTCAACACCTACGTCTCCAACGGCGCCACGGCCACCAGCCGCTTGGCCTTCATCGCCCCGGATCTGACGAGCACCTCGGGCATCGGCACGAAGCCGTACGCCGTCTTCTTCAACCTGGAGAGCACGAACGCGTCGCTCGCCACGAACGTGCACCTGGCCAACTTCGTCGGCCGGGTGTGGAACGTGAACGACTTGGCGACGTGGAACCGCGTGGCTCCGCTCAACGTCCACCACATCGCCACCAACAAGGTGAACTACCACGTGGACACGTGGGCGGTGACGCACAACGGCCTGGGCTGGCCGTTCCAGTGCCTGGAGGGCTGGCCCTGCGGGAGCAACCAGGAGCCGGTGGATGTCATCAGCGCGGAGGTGGACTCGGGCGACATCTGGAGCAGCAGCGACAGCTTTCTCTTCGCCCATGAGCCCAACAGCGCGGTGACCACGACGACGTGGACGGCCTCGGTGTCCACGCCCAACAGCCACGTGGACGAGTGGGGCAAGGCCTGCCTCATGGTGCGCGCTGGCACGGCGGCCAACGCCCGCTACTTCGCCCTCTGCCGCGCGGCGGACAACCACAAGCTGCGCATCCAGTACCGCACGGCCACGGGCGGGGCCTCCTCGGCCTCCGAGGTGGACATCGTCCCCGCGGACACGGTGGACCAGGAGAGCCTCACCTTCCTCAGGCTCACCGTGCAGTACGACGGCACGCAGACATGCGCGTCGGGGTATGGCTCGCAGAACGGCTCCACATGGAAGCTCGTCGGCAGCAAGTGCATCTCGGGGCTGCTGGCCAACCAGGGGCTGGCTGTCAGCTCTCATGGCGGCGGAAAGATGAAGCTGCTGTTCAGCAACGTGAAGCGTGGCTCCACGCTCTACCGGGCGGCCTCTTTCCCCAGCAAGACGGCCATCGGCGGGGTGGCCTCCTGGCGCGTCTTCGATGGCTTCTTCTAAATGAATAGACGGCGGCCTTTTTCGTCACGGCCCTGCCACTTCTTTGCCCGCAGGGCCACCCATGATCCTCACGCTTCTCGGTCTCACCCTCCTCGCCTCCGCTCCGTCCATTCCGCCCGCCAAGTGCCTGGCCGCCCACGGGAGGACTGCCTGTGGCTACTCCTGCCGCTCCAGTTTCTCGGACGTGCGCTGTGCCAGCACTCCCTATGGGACGTGCGCCACGTTCAATGACCGGGTGTACTGCTTCGATCCCCCTGCCGCAGCCATCCACCACCCTCCTGACGAAGGACTGCGCCCCGAGTGCAAGAGCGTCGCGGGCCAGACCGCGTGTGGCTTCAACTGCATCCTGGCGAAGGGCAAGGTCGCCTGTGCTCGGACTCCGTACGGCGTGTGCCGCGAGCACTACGGAGAGCTGAGGTGCTTCGACCCTTCGGAGGCCACCATCCACGAGTTCGGCTCCTCCATCCCCCGGCCGTCTTGCCTCACCGCGTCGACTGCCATCGGGTGCGGCTATGACTGCAAGACCGACCGAGCGGAGGTGAAGTGCGCCGCGACGCCGCGTGGCCGCTGCGAGAAGCACGGGATCCAGCTCGAGTGCTTCGATCCTCCGATCCTGACGCAGTGCGCTCACTCCCAGCCGCCCGATCCCGAGGAAGTGCGCAAGCCGCAGCACCAGCGGTACGACGAAGAGAAGGAGAAAGAGAAGGCAGCGCGCTGACGCTCCCTCTTCCGGCTGCTGGAGCATGTTGGAGCCGGGTTCCACCAGGCTTCCCCCGCAGCCCCTGCCGCACCACACGCCTTCCCATGGCGTGGAAGCGGATTGCCCCCTCTTGAACGCCTGAGCCCGCGGATGTCGGCCCTTGAACCGGCACTGCGCCTGCAGGGTACGGGAGCGTAGCCGTGCGCCCACTTGAACCGAGGCGCACGTAGAGCTCGAACAGGGGGTCGGACGTGGGTGGGTGGAGACGAGGCGTGCGGTGGGCGATCTGCGCCGCCGCGGTAGGCGTGTTTTTGCACTGCAGTGAGGGGAGCGAGCCGGAGGAACCGGTCGCAGGCGTCACGGAGGAAGGCGGGGAGCTCGAGGAGTCCAGGACGTTCACCCCCGTCGCGGATGCGCTCGTGGCGGCGACGAACCCGACGCAGAACTTCGGAAGCGACTCGGTGCTGAAGGTGGATGGGTCGCCGCAGTACGAGTCCTTCCTGCGCTTCGAGGTGAGCGGGCTGACCGGCACCGTGCGCCGCGCGAAGCTCCGCCTGTACGCGACCGATGCGACCGTCAACGGACCCGCCGTCTACACCACGGGCTCGGCCTGGCAGGAGAGCACCCTCACCTTCCAGTCGAGTCCCGCGATCCAGACGCTGCTGTCCACCTCGGGCTCGGTGGCAGCGAGCACCTGGACCGAGTGGGATGTGACGGCCGCCGTCCAGGGCAACGGCACGGTCAACCTCGCGGTGATGCCCAGGGGCACCGATGGGACGGTGTTCTACTCGCGCAACACGAACTCGAGCGCTGCCTATCGGCCTCAGCTGGTCGTGACGGTGGAGAGCAGCACACCCCCGCCTCCTCCGCCCACCGGCAACTGGACGTTCTACGGCGCGGCCCAGGGCGGGCCTCGGTATGTGTACGGGGTGAGCGCCGACGCGGGCGGCAACATCTGGGTGGCCGGGGGTGAGGAGGGGCTCTTCGTCCTCCAGCAGGGCCAGACCCGGTTCCGCCGCTTCACCATGGCCGACGGCCTCAGGCCCTACGGCTACATGCAGGACGGGAGCGCGCCCCCCGGCGTGAAGTACCTGAAGGTCATCTCCGTCGCCGGAGGCCCGCCCGGCGTCGCCTTCGTGGGCTACGAGGGCAAGAAGCCCGCAACGGGCATGCCCACCTGCGAGGACGAGTGGGATCAGGCCTACTACGCAGGCCGCACCCCGGACGCCAGCATCTACAAGAGCGGCGACGCGGATCGTGTGACGCTCACCAGCACCGGCATCCAGGTGGCGCACTACGATCTCTCCACCGGTCCCAACAAGGTCGCCGCCGAGCCGCGCGGCCGAGAGAAGCTCTGCAACATCCTGCGCATCACCTACGACTCGCGGACGCGGAGCGTCTGGTTCGGCGCCAACCATGGCTTTGCCTGGGGCAACGCGGACTTCCTGGGCTACAGCTGCGCGCCAGGCACCTGGGAGTATCACTGCGCCGGGGTGATGGAGCATGTGCACCCGGCCATCAACGCGTGGAACTCCAGCCAGACCGGCGTGATCCTGCTCACCGACGCGTACTACGGCGTGTCCGTTACTTCCAACGGGGACGTGTGGTTCGGCGGTGCCAACCGCTCCACGCGCTTCCGCTACGGCACCAACGGCAACAACTACTGGCAGGCCCAGTCCGAGAGTGAGGACAGCGGCTACGCCTGGAACCGGATCGACATCTGGCCAGACGCCGTCTCCGAGCCCCAGCTCCCCACCCGCGAGCAGCGTGTGGACGACCATGTGTCCGGCATGGCCGTCATGAGCGACCAGACTGTGTGGGCGGGCAGCTTCACTCGGGGTCTCGCCCAGCTCAGCTCAAGTGGCCAGCGGCTGCGCACGCTCTCGACCGAGCTCGCCGACAGGCGCGGGTACGTGTCGGCCGTCGCAAGTGATCCGCTCGACCAGAGCGTCTGGGCGGGCACGGCCTGGGGCGGAGGCCTGAGCCGCGTGCGCGGCAGCACCGTGCAGATCTATGGCAGCGGCGTCCTGCCCAATGAGGTCCTCAACCTGCGCGTGTCCGACATCCAGGTGGACCGCTCGGGCAGTACGCGCCGCCTCCTCGTCGGCTTCCTGGGCAGCGACAGCACTCCCGGCTCCATCGGCATCTACTCGGGCCCGTAGGCACCGGGTAGCTCTGGGCTCCGGCCGTGGACGTCCCCGCGGCCGGAAGCACGCCCCTCTCTGTAGAAGACTGGCAGCCTCGGGTTTCCGCGGTGTATGACCCTCTCTCCACCGCGAGGGAGCCCATGCATCGTCAGGACATTCAACGAGGGGCTTCCGTTCTCATCCTGGGAGTGCTGCTCCTGTCCGGTCTCGCGATCGCGGATGAGACGGAGGTGCCGGAGGCGCCGGAATGGGCGGAGGGCTGGAAGCAGACGTGGCTGGAGGCCTACAAGCAAGGCTCCTTGCGACTGTCCACGAAGCTCACGCCCCGCTACCTCGGCCCTGGCCAGCAGGACGTCTTCGCCCTCTTGGAGCTGCGCTCGCTGGACTTCCCACCGGGAGATCACCCTCCTGCAAGCGTCGCGCTGGTCATCGATCGCTCGGCCTCGACGGCGGGCCGGCGCCTGCTCATCTCCCGCAAGGCCGCGCTCAGCGTCATCGACGGGCTCAGTGACAAGGAGCACCTCGCCATCATCGCCGTGAGCGACAGGCCCCACGTCCTCCCCGTCGTCCCGATGACTCCCGAGAACCGGGAGAAGATGAAGGCCTACGTGTCGAAGCTGACGGCAGAGGGGCGCAGCGATCTCTCCGCGGGCATCGACGCAGCCAACGAGGAGCTCGCCAGTCCCTCGGAGTCGGACTTCTACCGCCAGGTGATCGTCATCAGCGATGGACGGCCTACGGATGGAATGGTGGACCAGGACGGGCTGGCGGAGCTGGCCCGCGAGGCCCGGGAGGGCTCCGGCATCCACACGAACACGGTGGCCGTCGGAGACGACGCGGACATCGATCTCATGGCGGGGGTGGCCAAGCAGGGCTGGGGCTTCGCCTCCCACCTGAACGACTCCTCCGCGGTAGAGCGCGTGTCGAAGCGCAGGCAGCTCGATCTCGTGCGGCGCGCGGCCAATGAGCTGGAGTTCCGTGTGAGGGTCGGCCCCACTGTTACCCTGCTGGACGTGATGGGCCTGGACGCCACCCTCAAAGGCAACCTCGCGCGCATCCCTGTCGGCGAGGTCGGCTCCGGTGAGGTGATCCGGATCGTCCTCCACCTGTCCACCGACAATGTGGGCAAGCAGGTACGCCCCATCGAGCTCGCCAAGATCGAGGTCGAATACCAGGACGCGCTCATCGAGAAGCGCCGCACCCAGAGCCTCCTGCTGCAGGCCGAGCTCAACCCCGCTCAGCCCCAGGGACGGGAGGCGCTGAACCTCGAGGCGCTGCGGCCAGCAGCCCTGGCCTATGTGAAGAAGCACACAGCCCGGGCCGATGAGACCGCCGAGGATGGAGATCTGAGCGGCGCCCAGGAGATCCTGGGACAGACTCTCGAGAGCCTGAAGCAGCTGGGTGCCCGGCTCGCGATCAGCGACGCGCTGACCCTGTTCCACGAGCGGAGCAGCCAGATCCTCCAGCAGCAACGCCCCGAGCGCAAGCCGGACCCGCTGGCCGAACAGGACGAAAAGAAGAAGAAGAAGAAGCGGTAACCGCCTCGGCATGGCGGTGGCTCATCACGAGGAGTGGTCCATGGACTTCACCGTGTTCGACAAGCCGGGGGCGAAGGTCAAGCTCAGCAGCATCTCCGAGAAGCCTCCCAAGAAGCTGATCCAGGAGGACGCCCGGGCCGACTTCGAGAAGCTGAGCCAGGAGCTCTTCAGCCTCCAGGATCTGCTCTGGGGCGCACGGATGAACTCCGTCCTCGTCATCCTCCAGGGCCGGGACAGCGCCGGCAAGGACGGGGCCATCAAGCACGTGGTGGGCTGCCTCAATCCCCGCGGAGTCCACGTCACCTCCTTCGGCGTCCCCACGCAGGAGGAGCGCGAGCACGACTTCCTCTGGCGCGTCCACAGCCAGGCGCCGCGCGCCGGTGAGTTCGCCATCTTCAACCGCTCCCACTACGAGGACGTGCTCGTCGTCCGCGTGCATGATCTGGTGCCCAAGTCGCTCTGGAAGGAGCGCTACGGGCACATCCGCGACTTCGAGGAGCTGCTCGCCGAGCACGGGACGATCGTCCTCAAGTTCTTCCTCCACATCAGCCAGGGCGAGCAGAAGAAGCGCCTGCTCAAGCGCGAGGAGGATCCCCGGACAGCGTGGAAGCTCAACACGGGCGACTGGGAGGAGCGCGAGCTCTGGGACGACTACACGGAGGCCTACGAGGAGGCCATCTCGCGCACCTCGACGGAGCTGGCCCCGTGGATCATCGTGCCCGCGGATGCCAAGTGGTACCGCAACCTCGTGGTGGCCCGCGCCATCGCGGATGCCCTCCGGCCTCACCGGAAGGCCTGGCAGAAGCAGCTCGATGACGTGGGTGCGAGCAAGAAGGCGGAGCTCGATGCCTGGCGCAAAGGGAAGCGTTGACCTTCAGAGAGGAGGCAGCCGACACCATGAGCCCGAGCAATGAGAATGCGGCCCCCCAGCGCGCGGCCTTGACCGAGGCCGCCCTCACGGTCTTCAGCAAGAAAGGCTACGCGGCCACCTCCTTCGAGGAGATCGCGGTGCAGGCGGGCCTGTCACGCGGAGTCCTCTACCAGCACTTCAAGACCAAGGCGGAGCTCTACATCACCGCCATCCGGGACCGCTGGACAGAGGTCTCCACGCCCCTCTGGCCACACCTGCAGGGGGAGGAGGCTCCGCTTGACCGGCTCCGCCGCTTCCTCGTCACCTGGTTCACCCTGCTCGAGCAGGATGCGCGGCTTCGCAGTCTGCTGGAGGTGGTCTGCTTCCGCGCCGAGCACCTGCCAGAGCTGGCAGCGGGCATCGAGGAGCTGCGCAGGCACATGGAGCAGTGGACGGAGATGCTGACGGCCCTCCTCGAGTCCGCCAGGAGCCGAGGAGAGCTGGGCTCCTCTCACGCACCTCGCACGGCGGCGCTCGCCGTGCTGGCCTACCTCCAGGGGGTGACGGCCAGCCACCTCCTCTCCCCGAGCCTCTTCTCTCCGGCCGCTGACGCCGAGCACCTGACACGGGTGCTCCTCCATGGAGTCATCCGCCAGAAGGCGGAATAGCTCCCGTTATGTCCATAGCGCCCGGCAGGGAAAGCAGTAGGCTTGGCCCTGCTTCTAGACGGGAGGGTGGACATGAAAGCGGTGCGCTTCTCGAAGTTCGGGGCTCCGGCGGATGTCATGCAGGTGGTGGAGGAGGACCCTGGTCCGCTCGCTCCCGGCGAGGCGCTGCTCGAGGTGCTGGCCACTCCCATCAACCCCTCTGACGTCATGACGATCGGGGGCTTCTACGGCGTGCTCCCCAAGCTGCCGGCGGTACCGGGTAACGAGGGTGTGGGCCGGGTGGTGCGCGTGGAGGGAGAGGCGCCCGTGAAGCCCGGGGACATCGTCTTCCTGCCCATGGGCAGCGGCACCTGGCGCACGCACATGAAGGCCAAGGCCCAGCGGCTGCTCCAGGTTCCCCCGGGAGCGGACCTGCTCCAGATGTCGATGCTCTCCATCAACCCGCCCACCGCGGAGCTGCTGCTGCGCGAGTTCGGCAAGCTGCAGCCCGGCGAGTGGGTGATGCAGAACGCGGCCAACTCGGCGGTGGGGCGCTACCTCATCACCCTGGCGAAGCTCGAAGGCATCAAGACCCTCAATATCGTGCGGCGTGCGGATCTGACGGCCGAGCTGAAGGCGCTGGGAGCCGACGCGGTGCTGGAGGATGGAGACGGCCTGACAGAGCGGGTGCGCGAGGCCACGGGCGGCGCGCCGGTGCGGCTGGCCATTGACGCGGTGGGAGGCTCGGCGGCGCTGCGGCTGGGCGAGGCCGTGAGCGACAGCGGCACGGTGGTGCACTACGGCTGCATGAGCGGCAAGGCGCCCAGCCTCTCCCCCACGGCCCTCATCTTCCGGAACGTGACGCTGCGCGGCTTCTGGCTGGTGCAATGGCTGAACGCGGCGTCACGTGAGGCCCAGGCCGCGCTCATGGGGCGGATGGCGAAGCTGCTCGCGGACGGCACCCTGCATGCCCCGGTGGATGCCACCTTTCCGCTGGAGAAGAGCCAGGAGGCGGTGGCTCGGGCAATGGAGGGCGGGCGCCAGGGCAAGGTGCTGCTGACTCCGGTGAAGATCTGACGAAGGACTGAAGGGAGGACTCTCATGCCAGGACGAGTCGAGGGCAAGGTCGCGCTGGTGACGGGTGGAGCGTCGGGGCTCGGCGCGGCGTCGGTGCGAATGCTGGTGCGCGAGGGCGCGAAGGTGGCCATCACGGACCTGAACGAAGCGGGAGGCCAGGCTCTGGCGAAGGAGCTGGGCGAGGCCACGCGCTTCTGGCGTCTGGACGTCACACGCGAGGAGGACTGGAGCTCCGTGGTGGATGCGGTGCTGGCCACCTTCGGCCGGCTGGACGTGGTGGTGAACAACGCCGGCATCGGCATCGTCAAGGACGTGGA
The DNA here is from genome assembly GCF_035629615.1 of Hyalangium sp. Taxonomy (GTDB): domain Bacteria; phylum Myxococcota; class Myxococcia; order Myxococcales; family Myxococcaceae; genus Hyalangium. The sequence continues at coordinate 17,218 of NZ_DASPHO010000658.1, forward strand.
GACGCTCTCGCTCCAGGAGTGGAGGCTGGTGCACGCCGTCAACCTGGACGGCGTCTTCCTGGGCTGTAAGCACGGCATCCGCGGCATGCGGCAGTGCGGCGCGCGGGGCTCCATCATCAATGTGAGCTCCGTGGCCGGCCTGGTGGGAGTGGCCTCCTTCCCCGCGTACAGCTCGAGCAAGGGCGGCGTGCGGCTGCTGTCGAAGTCCGTGGCGCTGCACTGCGCGCAGAAGGGCTATGGCATCCGCTGCAACTCCATCCACCCGGTGTACGTGGACACCCCCATGGTGGACGCGCTCGCGAGCGCTTCGGGAGCATCCGCCGCCGTGGCCAAGGAGAAGATGGCCAAGAGCATCCCGATCGGCCGGCTCGGCCATCCGGACGAGGTGGCCTACGCCATCGTGTTCCTGGCCTCCGACGAGTCCTCTCTCATGACGGGCTCGGAAGTCGTCCTCGACGGCGGCGCCACGGCGATGTGAGCCGCGCGGGTGCTCCCCGTCAGCGGATGAGCACCCGTCCTCCGGCGATGCGCGCGTCGCTCCCCAGATCCTCGGAGAGGCTCTCGATGAGCTGAGCCACTCCGGGATCGTCCTCGGCGCGCCGTGGGGGCTCTCGCAGCCCGGCCCGCAGCGGCACTGCCTCGACGTCCACCGCCGCACCCTTCGCATCGATGCGGAAGCGCAGCACGTAGGCGTCCCGCGCGTCCGTGCAGCCACAGGAGAAGGCCAGGTTTCCCAGGGAGTATGCGATGACGCCCCGCCCGCGCCGCTCGATGCCCTGGGGCGTGTGCGGCCCGTGGCCCAGCACCGCTGTGGCCCCTGCGTCGATGAGCCGCGCCGCAAGCCTCCGCTGCTCCTTCGTGGGCAGCAGCGCCCCTGCTCGCCCCCAGTGCAGCGAGACCAGCACCGGCCCCGCAGTGCGGGCCTCGCGGATCCGAGCCACCAGCGCCGAGGCTTCTGCCTCCGGCCAGGCCTTGGACACCTCGCGCGCGATGAGCCGCACCCGCTGGCCTTGACGGACGAGCTCCACATCCGCGGTGGCCGTGGCCGCCTGAATGCCCTGGGCTCGCAGGTGCTCCACCGTCTCCCCGAGCCCCGCCACACCCTGGTCCAGCGCGTGGTTGTTCGCCAGCGACACCACATCCACCTTGCCCTGGAGCCAGCGCGCCACCGCGGGCGGCGCATTGAACCTCAAGGGCCCCACGGGCCTCCCATCCTCGGCGAGCCCGGACTCATGGCCCGCGGCGGTGATGGGGCCCTCCAGGTTGAGGAACCGCACGTCCCCTTGGAGCAGCATGGCCAGCGGTGCCACCTGCGCCTCGGGGGTGCTGGCGCTGGTCTGCAGATCTCCCGCGGCGGAGACGGTCAGCGGCGCGGCCGCCAGCACCAGCGACAGGAGCAGGCCCATTCAGACAGCCCAGATGGCCTCGACCCGTGTGCGCACCTTGAGCCGCTCCTCTTCCTTCAGACACAGCACCTCCACGGCCACCGCACGCGGCAGCCCCGGCGAAGCCAACACGGTATCGTTGCTACCCAACGGAGCGTCGGCTCCTTCTCGGTCCTCTGACACGGCCAGCGCAGTCTAGCCGCCCGGCTCTTTCCCGCCCAGCAAACGGCCCCCTCCGGGACGACCCGGACCGTCCGTGCAGGCGACCGCCATCCGGGCCGTTGGGAGGGCGCTGCGTCCGCCTCGCTCAGTAGTAGGCTGGAGCCATGCCACACCGCGCGGGGTACACCTTTCACGAGACACTTCACGAGAGCACGCGCTCGATGCTCATCCGAGCGACCCGGCTCCGCGATCGGACCTCCGTCATCCTCAAGCTGCCCGGCGGCGACTACCTGGATCGGCGCCGCACGCTGGAGATCCACCGCGAGCACGCCATCGCTCGCCGCGTCGAGGGCGATGGCATCATCCGCGTGCTCGGCATCGAGGATCTCAGTGACCGGGTGGCCCTCGTCCTCGAGGACTTCGGGGGCCGCTCCCTGCGGCACCTGCTCGACGAGCGTGGGCCGTTGGATGTGGAGACGTTCCTCGACTACGCCCTGCGTGTCAGCGCGGCCCTGGGACACATCCACCGCCAAGGCGTCATCCACAAGGACATCAAGCCGCAGAACATCATCGCCAACCCCGACACGGGGATGGTGAAGATCGCCGACTTCTCCATCTCGGTTGCCATCGCGGTGGAGGCCGTCAGCCCGGACAGTCCCACCTTCCTCACCGGCACACTGGCCTACATGGCGCCGGAGCAGACGGGGCGAATGAACCGCGGTGTGGACTACCGCGCGGACTTCTACGCCCTGGGGGCGACGTTCTTCGAGCTGCTGACGAACCGCCGGCCCTTCGAGTCCACCACCCCACTCGAGCTGCTCCACGCCCATGTGGCCCAGATGCCACCCTCGCCCCGCGAGCTGCTCCCCTCCATCCCCGAGCCGATCTCGGCCATCGTGCTCAAGCTGCTCGCCAAGGATCCGGACGGCCGCTACCAGAGCGCCTGGGGACTCATCTCGGACCTGGAGGAGTGTCAGCGCCGGGTCAAGTCGAAGGCGCCCCTCACCTCCTTCCCGCTCGGCATCCTGGATCGCACGGTCCAGTTCCGCCTCCCGCAGGGGCTGTACGGGCGCTCCGCGGATGTCGAGATGCTCGCCGCGGCCCATGCGCGCGCCACGGCGGGCCGCGGGGAGCTGCTGCTGATCTCCGGCTCGGCGGGCATCGGCAAGTCCTCGCTCGTCAACGAGCTGCACCGGGTGACGGCGGCGAGCCGCGGCCGCTTCGCCTCGGGCAAGTGCGATCAGATCAACCGCGGCGTGCCCTTCGACGCCGTCAACCAGGCCTTGCGCCACCTCGTGCGCCAGGCGCTCGCCGAGGGCGAGGTGGAGTCGGAGCTGGCGCGCCGGCTGCTCGACGAGGCTCTGGGGGTGAACACCGCTGTGATCGTCGAGGCGGTGCCAGAGATGCGGGCGCTGCTCGGCGATCAGCCTCCCTCTGCACCCCTGCCTGCCGCGGAGTCCAAGAACCGCCTCAACCGCGTGCTCCTCCGGGCCTTGGAGGCCTTCGCCACTGTCGAGCGTCCCCTGGCGCTCTTCCTGGATGATCTGCAGTGGGCGGACGTGGCAACGCTCTCGCTCCTCCAGGAGCTCGTGCGCGATTCGGACTGCCGCCACCTGCTGCCGGTGGGCGCCTACCGGGACACCGAAGTCCCAGCCTCCCACCCGCTGGCCCTGGCGATCGGAGAGCTGCGCGCCACTGGCACTCCGGTCCACGAGCTCCGTCTCGAGCCCCTCGGCCCTGAGGAGGTCGCACGAATGGTCCGCGAGGCCACCGGCGCCGACACCGGCCGCGCGCTGGGACTCGGCCAGCTCATCCACGCCCGGACCGGGGGCAACCCATTCTCCATCCGCGAGTTCCTCCGCTTCCTGCACGATCAGAACCTCCTCCAATTCGACACGCGCGCAAGCCGGTGGGAGTGGGACCTCGCCAAGATCGAGGCCCGCGAGATTCCCAACGACATCGCCGGGTTGATGGCGGACGAGTTGCGGCGCTTGCCCCGGGAGACGTGCGATCTGCTGCAGCTCGCGGCCTGCCTGGGCGTGGTGTTCAGCTTCCGAGATCTCGTCGTGGTCCACGGTGAGCTGCCTCAGGAGACGGCGAAGACCCTGTGGAGCGCGATCGAGCAGGGGTTCGTGCTGCCGCTCAGCAAGGACTACCTGCTGCTCGATCCTCAGGGCGGCACCCCGCTCCCGGTGGATCTGGAGGTGTCCTTCCGCTTCCTCCACGATCGGGTCCGCCAGGCGGCGTACTCCCTGCTGCCTGCGGGTGAGCGTGCCGAGCGCCACACGCGCGTGGGCCTCCGGCTGCTCGAGGACGCCCGGGCCATGGGGACGCTGGAGGATCGAGCCTTTGTCATCCTGCCGCACCTGGCCTATTCCCCGGAGAAGATCGAACCGCTCGCGCTGCGGCTGGATCTGGCCGACATCCACCTGAGGGCTGGACGCCGAGCGAAGGCCTCGGGCGCGTACCGCACCGCCTGCGAGCTCTTCCGGGCCGGCAACGCGCTGCTAGGGCCCTCCGCCTGGGAGAGCGAGTACGACCGGGCCTTCGCGCTCCAGCTGGAGCTGGCCGAGTCCAACTACCTCGCCAGCGAACTGGCCGCAGCGGCCGCGGGCTTCTCCACGCTCCTCACTCAGGCGCGCACTCCCGCGCAGAAGGCCAGCGTCATCGCGATGCAGGCGACGCTCGCCTCGCTCACCAGCCAGCACGTCGAGGCGATCCGGATTGGCCTCGAGGGGCTGCGCCTGCTGGGCGTGGAGATCCCCAGCACGGTGGATCAGGCGGCGCTGGGCGCGGAGCTGGGGGCCGTGGCGCAGTGGCTCGCGGGCCGCAAGCCGGCGGAGCTGCTCGAGCTGTCTCGGATGAAGGATCCGAACGTGGAGCTCTCCATCAGCTTGCTGGCGAGCATCGCGGCCTCGGCCTACATGGCGGACCAGGGGCTCTTCGCGCTGCTGGTGCTGCGGATCGTCCGGCTCTCGCTGGAGCACGGCAACAGCCGGCTCTCCTCCTTCGGCTACGTCGTCTACGGCGTGCTCCTGGCGGCTGCGCTCGATGATCCCGCAACCGGCCGGGAGTTTGGCCAGCTCGCAGTGGAGCTGTCCGCGCGCTTCCGGGATCCCATGCTGCATGCCCGCGTGCGCTACCTGCGCGCCGGGCTCATCGACCACTGGACTCGCGGCGCGCGCTCCGGCGTCGCCGAGCTCACCGAGGCCTATAAGGGATTGATGGAGAGCGGTGACTGGATCTACGCCGGGCACTGCATGATCGTGCGGCTCTGGCGGCGCGTGGCGGTGGGAGATCCGCTGCCGGAGGTCCTGGCCGAGAACCGCCGCTTCATCGAGTTCCTCGAGGCGAAGAAGGATCCGGACTCGCTGCAGATGTTCCTGTGCGCGCACCGGACGCTGCTGGCCCTCACCGGCACGGAGGAGCCGCAGCCGCTGCCGGCTTCCAGCACAGCGGGGAACACAGCCCTGGCGTACCAGCAGGTGAGCGCCGCCGAGCGGCACTACCTGCTGCGGCAGACAGCGGAGGCGCTGGCGAAGGCCGAGGAGGCAGTGCCGCTGCTGCCGTTCATCTCCGGCCTCTTCCATGTGGCCACGCACGCCTTCTACCACTCGCTGAGCGCGGCGGCGGTCTACCCGGAGGCGAGCGAGGAGCGGCGCCAGGCGCTGCTGCAGGTGATGGAGCAGCACCGGGCCTCGCTGGCGAAGTACGCCGGCCGGTGCCCGGAGAATTTCTCGGCCTACCACCTGCTGGTGAGCGCGGAGCTGTTCCGCGTGAAGGGCCAGGAGTCCGAGGCGATCGCCGAGTACGAGCGAGCCATCGCCGCGGCGCGAGCCAGCGAGTTCCTGGGGGTGGAGGCGATTGCCTGCGAGCAGGCCTTCCGCTTCCTCTCGGCAAGGGATCGCCACCTGCAGGCCTCGGCCTACCTGCTCGAGTCGCTCTATGCGTACGAGCGCTGGGGCGCCACCGCCAAGGCCCGGCTCCTGGCGGCGGAGCAGTCCAACCTCCTGCTGTCCCATGGCAGCGCCCTGAGGCGCTGGGACGGCAAGCCTCGAAGCGGGGCGACCACCACCCCCACGCTCCAGACGGGGGGCAGCTCCACGCAGCCTTCCAACTCTGACTCGATCGCCGACACGCTCGACATGACCTCGGCGATGAAGGCGTCGCAGGCCATCTCCAGCGAGATCCTGTTCCCACAGCTCGTCGCCAACCTGATCCATGTCGTCATGGAGAGCGCGGGGGCGCAGCGTGGCGTGCTGGTGCTGCGGCGGGGGCAGGAGTTCTTCGTCGAGGCCACCGGTGAGATCACCAACCGGGAGAGCACACCCGAGCAGGCGCGTCCCCTGACCGAGAGCGACGTGCTCTGCCACGCCATCGTCAATCAGGTGCTGCAGAGCGGCACCTACCTGCTGATCGATGACGCCTCCTTGGTGGAGCCCTGGCGCAACGATGCGTACATCTCCAGCCACAAGGTGCGCTCGGTGATGTCCGCTCCCATCCGGCACAGGGGGCAGGTGCTGGGGCTGTTCTACCTGGAGAACAACCTCACTTCGGGCGCCTTCAACAGCACCCGGCTCAAGGTGCTGGAGATGTTGACCTCCCAGGCCGCGATCTCCATCGAGAACGCGGAGCTGTACCGGCGGCTCGAGGACTACAGCCACACCCTGGAGGATCGGGTGGCGGACCGCACCGCCGAGCTGCACAGCAAGAACGCGGAGCTGCATCGGGCCGTGGAGACGCTCAAGGCGATGCAGGCGCAGATCGTCACCCAGGAGAAGCTGGCCTCGCTGGGAGCGCTCACCTCCGGCATCGCCCACGAGCTGAAGAACCCATTGAACTTCGTGAGCAACTTCGCCGCGCTGTCGAACGAGCGCGTTCGTGAGCTGCGAGACATGGTGCCGGGCACCGAGCCGCTGGCGCCCGAGCAGCGGCGGGAGTTCGACGACATCCTGGGCGAGCTGGAGATGAACACCCGGAAGATCCGGGAGCACGGGCAGCGGGCGGTGGGCATCATCGATGGCATGCTGCAGCACGCCCGCGGCAAGCGGGGCGACAAGCGGTCCACCAACGTCAATCAGCTCGTGGAGGAGGTGGTGCGGCTGGTGCACCACGGGCTGAAGGCGAAGAGCTCACGGCGCAATGTGGTCATCGAGACGGCATTCGATGCGACGGTGCCGGACGTGAGCCTGGTGTCGGAGGACATCCGCCGGGTAGTGCTCAACCTGGTGGACAACGCCTGCTATGCGGCGAGCGAGAAGGCGCTGCAGCCTGGGAGCAAGGAGGATGCCCGGGTGAGGGTGACCACGCGCTGGACGGGCAAGGACGTGGAGATCCGGGTGCGGGACAACGGCAAGGGCATCCCCGCGACGCTGCGGGAGAAGCTCTTCACGCCCTTCTTCACCACCAAGCCCGCGGGAGAGGGCACCGGGCTGGGCCTGTCCATCAGCCACGAGATCGTCGTGGTGTCACTGGGCGGCAAGCTGTCGGTGGAGTCCGAGGAGGGCAAGTACGCAGAGTTCGTCGTGGTCCTGCCGGGCGGGGGCCAGCGAGCCGGCCCTCCGGTGTGAGCCTGGGAGACGACCCATGTGGAAGTTCTGGCCCTTTCGAAAGACGGCGAGGCCTTCGGCTCCCCCACCTGCTTCGCCACCACCGGCTGCTCCGCCTCAGGCCGCACGGCCTCGGGTCAGCGCACCGCCGCTCCTTTCCCGGAGCAGCAATGCCTTTGCCTTCGATCTGTGGGGGCAGGTTGGAAAGAAGGTGCCGGGCAATCTGGCGCTCTCGCCCGCGAGCATCACCTTCGCGCTGGCGATGACGTGGGGAGGCGCACGAGGTGAGACAGCCTCCGAGATGCAACGAGTCCTCCACCTCGAAGGGGCGTCCGGCGACATCCTGGCCTCAGCGGGCAAGCTGCTTCAGGACTGGAGCGCAGGCACCGGATCCACGCTGCAGCTGGTCAATCGGCTCTTTGGCGAGAAGACCTACACCTTCGACCAGTCCTACCTCGATCTGACGCAGACCACCTTCGGCGCCGCGCTCGAGCCCGTCGACTTCGCGAACGACTCTCAGGGCGTCCGCGGCTTCATCAATGAGTGGGTGGCCCAGCAGACCGCCGATCGCATCCGGGATCTCGTGCCGCCGGAAGGAGTGGATGGCCGCACGCGGCTGGCGCTCGTCAACGCCATCTACTTCAAGGCCACCTGGGCCAATCCCTTCGAAGAGGACTCCACGCGTGACGAGCCGTTCTTCCTCGCTCCAGACACGAAGAAGGACGTGTCCATGATGCACGGTGAGGACAGCTATCGCTTCGCGGCACTGGAGGGCGTCAAGCTCCTGGAGCTCCCCTACGAGGCCCGGGATGCAGCGATGATCTTCGTGCTGCCGGACGCAGTCGATGGTCTCGACGCCCTGGAGCGAACGCTCACAAACGCACGGCTCGATGGCTGGATCGCCGCCATGGAATACGAGACCGTGCGCGTGGTGTTGCCTCGCTGCGAGGTGGACCCGGCCGACGCCATCACACTGGCCGACGCCTTGAGGGAGCTGGGGATGCAGCGCGCCTTCACGCGCGAGGCAGACTTCACCGGCATTGCCCGATCACCCAGGCCTGGAGACGAGCTGCTCCTCAGCGAGGTCTTCCACAAAACCTTTGTCCGGATCGACGAGCAAGGCACGGAGGCTGCAGCGGGCACTGCCGTCATAATGGTTGAGGGAAGCGCGATGGAGGAGGAGCCTCCCAAGGAGTTCCGGGCCGATCACCCCTTCCTGTTCTTCCTGCGCGACACCCGCTCCGGGATGCTTCTCTTCATGGGCCGCATCGCAGACCCGAGCGCATAGGCCCTACCTGCGGTCGATCGGTAGGCGGAAACCCGTATGGGGGCTGCCCGTTGATGGCGCATGGCACGAACCTGTATGACAAGTAGTCAGGTTCTGGGAGCGCGCGTCCGGCTGATGCGCTGTCGTGGACTGAGGCGCTGACCGTGGCTTGTCTCGGGAGGCAGCAACCAGTGGCCACGGCACAGGGGACCAAGAGCGAACGTCACGCTCCTCCCTGCGGCCTGGGAGCTCACCTGCTCCAAGCGCCGTGTCGCCCGAGGGCTGGCCGAAGCCAGTATGCGGAGACTCAGGCGGGGGGACTGCTGCCGGCGGCACCTGGGACGAACCTGTACGACAAGCAGACAACTCAGGCGGAGGGCCTACTGCCGGAGGCGCCTGGAACGAACCTGTATGACAAGCAAACAACTCGGGCGGAGGGCCTGCTGTCGGCGGCGCCTGGAACGAACCTGTACGACAAGCAGACAACTCGGGCGGAGGGCCTGCTGTCGGATGCGCCTGGAACAAACCTGTACGACAGGTGGACAACTCGGGTAGGGCTCCAGC
>NZ_DASPHO010000659.1:0-4188 GCF_035629615.1 Hyalangium sp.
CGCCCCCCAGCTCATCCGCTCCATCTTCGAGCTGTCCGACAAGCGCTGCCGGGACGTGATGGTGCCGCGCACCGAGGTCATCGCGGTGGACATCTCCATCCCGCCCGAGGAGGTGCTGCGGCTGCTGGCGGAGGAGAGCCACTCGCGCATCCCTGCCTACCGGGACGACGTGGATCACATCGTCGGAGTGCTCCATGCGCGGGATCTGATCCCCCTGCTCCAGCACCCGGAGCTCATCGTCCTGCAGGATGTCATCCGCCCGGCCAACTTCGTGCCGTGGATGAAGCCCATCGGCGATCTGCTGCGGGAGATGCAGAAGAAGCGCATCCACATGGCCATGGTGGTGGATGAGTACGGCGGCTTCATGGGGATCGTCACCCTGGAGGACATCCTGCGCGAGATCGTCGGCGACATTGGGGACGAGTTCGAGGAGGAGGAGAAGCAGGTCGAGAAGCAGCCGGACGGCAGCTTCCTGGTGGACGCCTCCATGGAGGTGGAGCGGTTCACCCAGATCTTCGGCTTCGAGCTGCCAGAGGGAGACTTCGACACCCTGGGTGGCTTCCTCTCGTCCCTGGCGGGCCACCTGCCAGACGTGGGCGAGCGCTTCACCTATGGCGGCTGGCAGTTCACCGTCGCGGCGAAGGAGAGCGCGCGCATCGACCGCGTACGTGTGGCCCGGCTCAAGCCCTCCACCAACGCCAAGGAGGGCCGGGGTGATGGGCGCTCCGAGCCGGCGATAGGAGACGGACGCTCCGAGCAGCCGGCATCCACGGACGGGCCGACACCTCCTGCCAAGGTCTGAGCCGGGCCCTCCGAAAGGGGGACGGCGAGCAGAGCCATCTGGCCCAGGCGCGAGCTGATTTTAATCAGACAGGGGCTCGCCCCTCCGAGACCTGCCGGTTCCGCCCTCAGCCGGCCCGTGGCATGCGGGTCGTACCGCGCGAGCTGGAACCTGGACGGGCCAGCGAGGCGTCGTCCGGCAGCAGCAGGTCCCCTGCCAGCGCCTCCACGTAAAGGGCCCGCACCCGCTCGGCGAGCACCCCCTCATCGCTCCCCAGCGACTCCACAGGCAGCGGCGGCAGCACCCTCACACACACCTTGGCCCGCGCGCCCATCCACGGCCCGTCTCCCACCATCACCGCCGTCGTCCCCTCCAACACCACGGGCACCAGGGGCACCTGTTCCTCCAGCGCGAGCCGGAAGGGGCCTCGCTTGAAGGGCAGCCGCGTGCCCTCCGGCGCGTACCCACCCTCCGGAAAGAGCAGCACCGGCACGCCTCGCCGCAGCCACACCCGGCAGCGCTCCAACATCTCCTGCATCGAGCGCGGACGCCCCCGCTCCACCGCCACGTACCCCGCCATCCACATCAACCACCCCACCAGCGGCAGCGAGAAGAGCGAGCCCTTCGACACGAACTTGAACTGCCGCAAGAGGGAGAGCACCGCGAAGATGTCCGCCGCCGACTGGTGGTTGGCCACGAGGATGCATGCCCCCTCCGGCACCCGCTCGCGCCCCTCTACCCGCACCCTCCAGCCCGGCCACACCCTCATGTAGAAGGCACCCCAGAGGCTCACGTACGTGTGCATCCACAGCCGATTCCGGTCGAACGGCCACGTCACCAGGTAGACGAGCACTCCCCCCACGAAGCAGGCTGGAAGCGTCAGGCTGAACACAACCCCATACAGCGCGGTGACCAGGTAGCTCATGTCGCGGGCGTCACGGCAGGCAGGGAGCGTTCCCACTCCTTCAGTGTGTGAATGTAGCGGTCAACGTCTTCCAGAGTAGGGAAATGCCCACACCCCTCATATTCGACGAGCCGCGCCTGGGGAAGGGCCTCCAGCAAGGCCTGGGGCCGCGTGGCCGCGTGGGTCCGGTCCCCGCGGCCCCACAGCAGGAGGAGGGGCTGGTGGATGCCGCTGTAGTCCACCTCCTCCTCGCGGCGCACGGCCTGGTAGGCCGAGGCCAACTCGAAGCGCCCCCCCTCCCGCAGGGTCCGCAGAGTCGGCTGCAGGTACTGCTGGTAGAGCGCCTCGCTGGCCCCCTCTGGCAGGGCCGCCCGGTACCAGTGGCGGGCGATGAAGAACTTCGAGGCGGCCACCAGCACCTGCCCCACCCCCGGCGTGTGGATGAGGCCCCCCACGTCCGTCTCTCGCGCCCATGACTGCATCTGCGCCAGCGAGGACACCTGCGCCAGCACCAGCCTGCCCACCAGGTCCGGCCGCCGCAGCGCCAGCCGCAGCCCCATCATGGCCCCCAGGCAGGACATCTCCAGCAGCACCCGCCTCGCCTCCAGCCGCTCGAGCACCTCGCCCATCACCTCCAACTGCAGCGCGAAGCCGAAGCGCGCCCCGCCTTGCAGCGACGAGCGGCCAAAGCCGGGCAGTTCGAAGCAGATGACGCGGTGGTCGCTCGCCAGCCGCTGGATGGACTCGTGGTGGTGCTCGATGAGGTTGGGTGGATCCGGAACGATGACGACGGTGCGCGGGCCTTGCCCCACCACCGCGACCCGGACGCGCGCCTGCGCCAGCTCCATGAAGAAAGTGTCCATGTCTCCGTTTCCCGTCGCCTTGCCGGTTCCGCCCTCAGCCGGCCCGTGGCAGCGACGTGGCCTCCAAGACGCGCCCCTGCGCCTGGCTGGAAGCGGGCGCACGGAGGATGGGCGTCGCGATGGACGCCAGCGCAGGCACCCCGTCCCGGGCCTCACGCCGGGGCAGGGGCAGGGACGAGGCCGAGGCTTGACGCAGCCACACCGACACGTCCGACCACCAGCCCAGCGGACAGCGATCTGCCTCGAAGAAGCCCGAGTGGCCCAGGCCCGCGAGGCCCAGCCGGCCGTGCTCGACATGGCACCATAGCGCCGGCGCCGAGGTGTAGTAGTCCCGCAGCAGCACCTCGACGGCCCGCCTCGGCGCGTAATGGGTGTCGTCCTCGAAGCTCAGCGCCAGCAACGGGAAGGTGCACTCGGCGAAGCGCGCATCCCGCGGCTCTCCGTCCGGCCACAGGTAGGCCTCCGACAGGCCCCAGCGCGCATAGTCCTGGGCGACCTCCCGCTCCAGGTCCTCCAGCCCGGCGAAGGACATGGGCACCCGGCCGAAGAGGCGCAGGCACAGGGGGATGTAGAGCTTGAAGAAGCTCCACACGGCGTAGCGCTCCCACCCGCGCCACAGCCGCCAGTATCCCCGCTGCGAGGAGATGACGGCCACCGCGTCCAGCAGCCGGTGGTTGGCGGCGAAGGGAAGCAACTGCCCGCCGATGCTGTGGCCCACCGCCACCAGCCGCCTCGCCCCGAGCGCTCCCCGCGCCCAGGAGATGAGCCCCGTCAGATCCTGCTCGCCCCAGGCTCGCATGGAGGCCGTGCGCCGCTGCGCCTCCTGCCGCGCGGAGCGGCCGATGCCACGGTAGTCGAAGGTGACGACCTGCCAGCCCTCCTGCGCCAGGTGACGCGCGAAGGGCTCGTAGCGCTCCTGTCTCGCCCCCGTGGCGGACAGCAGCAGCGCCACCTCCTCGGGTGGCCTTCCTTCGGGCGCATACGTGGTGACGGCCAGCTCGACGCCGTCCGCGGCCTCCACCGTCCTCTCCAACCTCACCATGCGCTCCGACTCCTTCCTGGCGGAGGGCGGGCCACCGCAGGGCGGACCCGCGCCACCCGCGCCACTCAGGCCACCAGCTGCTTGTCCGGTAGCTCCAACCCATCCGACGCCAGCGCATCGGCCTTGAGCGGGCGCAGGTCCGCCAGGTGCGGCACCACGGGCTTGGGCTCGCGGAAGACGAGCAGCGACTTCCAGATGCCCTCCCACCAGCCCAGGCTCCGGTACGGGTAGCCGTGCTCCTCGCAGAACTTGCGGAGGATGTGGCTCATCTGCGGATAGTAGATGTGGCTGATGCCGGGGAAGAGGTGGTGCTCGAGCTGATACTCCACGCCCCCACAGAGCAGACGCCCGAACCAGCCCGTCCGGAAGTTCACCGTCGTCACCATCTGCAGGAGGATGAAGTCCGCCTTGCGGAAGTACTCGGCCTTGTTCTGTATCTCCTTGGCCAGGAAGGCCGCCTCCCGCGGGAAGTGTGCCGGGGCGAAGGCGATGAAGAGCGCGTACCCCATCATCGAGATGCGCACCAGGTAGAACGCGAGCGCGGCCCCCCAGCCGAAGACGAGCGCCGGCACCACCAGCCACGCCACCATGTGCATCA